>NZ_JANJUE010000163.1 GCF_024710765.1 Pseudoxanthomonas sp. | reverse complement strand
GGATGGGGGCGCTGGATGCGTGCGAGCTTGCGGGAGGGTGACGGTGCGCGTTGGCCCCCACCCCAGCCCTCCCCCGCACGCGGAGGAGGGGGCTGTATCCGTGCTTCGGTCTTTTCCGGCAAACGGCGGGAAGAAATCCGCGCCCGTGTACTGCCCCTTCCCCCGCGTGCGGGGGAAGGTTGGGATGGGGGCGCTCTCAGCGCTACTGGAACCGCACGCGCCCGTGGTGCAAATCAATCAGCCGCAGCGAACGGCGGTCACCACGCCCTTGTCGTCCAGATCGATGTTCAGGCGATTGGGATTGAATTCCATGGTCGCCACGTCACCCGGCTTGAGCGTGCGCACGGCGGTGGCCTTCGCATCCTTGCCCGCCTGCTCGGTGTCGGCCGGCGTGGCGGCCTTGCCGATGATCCACTGCGCCTGGGTGTCGTCGCAGCTGCCCGGTGCGGGCGCGGTGCCGGTGGGATCGGCGCCGGGTTCGGCCTGCTCGGCGGCGGCGGCCTGCGATTGTTCCGTGGCGGCCGTCTGTTCGTCGGGCGCGGGTGCCGAGCAGGCCGCGAGCGTCAGGGTGAGCAGGAGGGCGGGAATCGCGTAACGGGACATGCAGGCTCCAGCAGCAATCGAAAGATGGGCCAAGCATCGCCCAGCCGGCATTCGCATGTCGTTAACCGGCCCCATCGGCAGGATCCGGGCATGGCCGAATCTCCCGAGGTCTTGAATGCTCTCGCCGAGGCCGCGCAGCAGGCGCGCGACGCGGGCCTGATCCACGTCAGCGACGTCGAGCCCGGGATCCGCCGCCGTCGTGCCGGGCGTGGTTTCGCCTACGTGGATGCGGCCGGCGCGATCGTTCGCGATGCGGCGACCCTGCAACGCATCCGCGCGCTGGCCATTCCGCCAGCCTATACCGACGTCTGGATCTGCGCGCACGCGCGGGGCCACCTGCAGGCGACCGGACGCGATGCGCGTCGGCGCAAGCAGTACCGCTACCACCCGCAGTGGCGGTGGGTGCGCGACAACGGCAAGTTCACCCGCATCGTCGCCTTCGGCCGGGCGCTGCCACGCCTGCGCCGGAAGGTCCGCGCCGATCTGGCGCTGCCGGGCTATCCGCGCGACAAGGTGATGGCGATCGTGGTGGCGTTGATGGCCGCGACCCTGGTGCGGGTGGGCAATGCGGAATACGTGCGAGACAACGGTTCGTTCGGATTGACCACCCTGCGCAACCGGCATGTCGAGTTCGTCGGTGGCGGACGCGTGCGGCTGCACTTCACCGGCAAGGGCGGGCAGGCGCACGACATCGCGGTCGACGACCGGCGCCTGGTCCGGCTGGTGCGCGGTTGCCGGCAATTGCCCGGGCAGCTGCTGTTCCAGTATCGCGACGACGACGGCGAACTGCATCCGGTGGACTCGGGCGCAGTCAACGATTACCTGCGCGCGGCGATGGGCGAGACGTTCACCGCCAAGGACTTCCGCACCTGGGCCGGTACCTTGGCGGCCTTCCAGTTGCTGGCGGCCACGTCGCCGCCGGAACGGCGCAGCGAGCGCGCGCTGGCGCGGGTGCGGCAGGCGGTGACCGAAGCGGTCGCGGGCATGCTGGGGAACACGGTGGCGGTTTGCCGCAAGGCCTACATCGACCCGGTGGTGTTCGACGGCTGGCGCGATGGCCGGTTGGCCCGCTGCGCCCAAGGCGTGCGCGGGCCGCGCCAGTGGGAACAGGCGGCGCTGCGGTTCCTGGATCATGCCCACCGCGACGCCGCGCGCGCGGCGTCCGGTGGCAGGCGTCGCCGCGGGGGCGCCGGCGCGAAATGATCAGCCGCAGGTGACCTGGGTGATCTTGTTGTCCTTGTCCAGGTGCACGTTCACCCGGTCCTCGCGGTAATCCATGGTGACGGCCTGGTTGGGACCGATGGGACGGATCAGGCCGGCGCCGCTCTCGCGCCAGACGCGGCCCATGTTGGCCTGGTTGCCTTCCTGGCCGACCGCCCACTGCACGGGTTCGGCATTGCACTTGCCCGAGCCGGGCTTGGGCGCGTCGCCCGCGCCGGCTTCGGTGGTGGGCGTGGTGGTGCAGGCGGTCATCGCCAGCGCGGCGGTGACGGTGGCGAAACCCAGCAGGGTGCGCAGGGACATGGCGGCTTCCTTATCGGTGGGTGGATGGCGCGCATGGTATGCCGAACGCGCTTCGCGCTGTGTGTCGCGGGTTGAAGCGGAAAGCAAAATCCCCCTCGGTCCCCCTTCTTCGAAGGGGGAGGAAGATCGGGGCTTTCCGGAGCGGCTCCCTTTGAAAAAGGGGCGGGCGGCCGCGAGGCGGGCGATGGGGAACTTGCGCCGGAAGCAGAAGCAAATCCCCCTCAATCCCCCTTCTCCGGAGGGGAGGCAACTCAGTCGCGATAGATCCGCGGTGCGCGCTTCAGGCCGCACAGCAGCGAGTAGGCGCTGCCGTTGGCGTGGCGGGCCATTTCGGTGATCGGGATCTGCGCGCCCCACAGCTCGACCCGGCTGCCAAGACCCGCCTGCGGCAGGTCGGTCAGGTCGACGGTGAGCATGTCCATCGAGACCCGGCCGATCAGCCGGCTGCGCTGGCCGTCGATGGCGACCGGGGTGCCGGTGGGGGCGAAGTGCGGATAGCCGTCGGCATAGCCGAAGGCGACCACGCCGACCCGGGTCGGGCGCTCGGTGACGAAGCCGCCGCCGTAGCCGATCGGTTCGCCGGCGGCGAGTTCGCGCACGCTGATGATCTTCGATTCGGCGGTCATCACCGGGCGCAGGCGGTCGGCCTGCGGGTGCGCGTCGGAAAATGGCGTCGCGCCGTACAGCATCAGCCCGGAACGGCCCCAGTCGCCGCCGACGCCGGACCAGCCGAGCAGGCCGGGCGAGTTGGACAGGCTGCGTTCGCCGGGCAGATCGCCCAGCGCGGCGGCGAACGCGTCCACCTGCTCGGTGGTGCGCGCGCTGTCCAGTTCGTCGGCGCGGGCGAAGTGGGTCATCGCCACCACCGAGGCCACCTGCGGCAATGCGTTCAACCGCTGCCAGGCGGCGCGGTAGTCCTGCGGCGCCAGGCCGACCCGATGCATGCCCGAATCCAGCTTCAGCCAGATCCGCAGCGGGCGTTCGAGAGGGGCCCGCGCCAGCGCCTCGATCTGCCAGTCGGCGTGGATCACGCACCACAGATCGTGCGCGGCGATCACCGGCAGTTCGTCGGCTTCGAAGAAACCTTCCAGCAGCAGGATCGGCGAGCGGATGCCGGCGCCGCGCAGGGCCAGCGCCTCTTCCAGGCAGGCGACCGCGAAACCGTCGGCGGCTTCGGCTTCCAATGCCTGCGCGCAGCGGACCGCGCCATGCCCGTAGGCGTCGGCCTTGACCACGGCGAGGGAACGACCGCCCGCGAGTTCGCGGGCGATGCGGTAGTTGTGGCGCAGGGACTGCAGGTCGATCAGCGCGCGGGCTGGGCGCATGGTTCAGGCTGGGGGTCGTGGCCGCCGCGGCGCGCGCCGTAGCGGGAAATATCGAGGCCTTCGCCGCTGATCTGCGGCATGCGCGAGGCCATCAGGTCGGCCAGGTAGCGGCCCGAGCCGCATGCCATGGTCCAGCCCAGTGTGCCATGTCCGGTATTGAGGAACAGGTTCGAGTACTGCGTCGCGCCGACCACCGGCGTACCGTCTGGCGTGGCCGGGCGCAGGCCGGTCCAGAAGCTGGCGCGGGACAGATCGCCACCGCGCGGATACAGATCGCCGACCACCATTTCCAGGGTGGCGCGGCGCTTGGGCGAGAGCGACAGATCGAAGCCGGCCACCTCGGCCATGCCGCCGACGCGGATGCGATCGTCGAAGCGGGTGATCGCGATCTTGTAGGTCTCGTCGAGGATGGTGGAGGTCGGCGCCATCGCGGCGTCGACGATCGGCAGGGTCAGTGAATAGCCCTTGAGCGGATACACCGGCAGGCGGATGCCCAGCGGCGCCAGCAACTTCGGCGAGTAGCTGCCCAGCGCCAGCACGTAGCGGTCGGCGGTTTCCAGCTTGCCGTCGATGCGCACGCCGCGGATGCGGCCGCCCTGGGTTTCCAGCGCCTCGATGGTCTGGCCGTAGCGGAATTCCACGCCCGCCGCGGCGGCCATCGCCGCCAGCCGCTGGGTAAACAGTTGGCAATCGCCGGTCTGGTCGTTGGGCAGGCGCAGCGCGCCGACCAGCTTGTCGGACACGCTGGCCAGCGCCGGCTCGACCCGGGCGATGCCGTCGCGATCCAGCAGTTCGTAAGGCACGCCGTACTCGTCCAGCACTGCGATGTCCTTGGCCGCGCCGTCCAACTGGGCCTGGGTGCGGAACAACTGGGTGGTGCCGAGCTGGCGGCCTTCGTAATGGATGCCGGTTTCGGCGCGCAGTTCGTCCAGGCAGTCGCGACTGTATTCGGACAGCCGCACCATCCGCGCCTTGTTGATGGCATAGCGGGATTGGGTGCAGTTGCGCAGCATCTGCGCCAGCCACAGGTACTGGTTCGGATCCAGGCCCGGGCGGATCGCCAGCGGCGCATGTTTGGAGAACAGCCACTTCAGCGCCTTCAACGGCACGCCCGGAGCGGCCCACGGCGAGGCGTAGCCCGGCGAGATCTGGCCGGCATTGGCGAAGCTGGTCTCGCCGGCCGGAGTGGCCTGCCGATCCACCACGGTGACCTCGAAGCCGGCGCGCGCCAGATACCACGCGCTGCTCGTGCCGATGACCCCGCTACCCAGTACCAGTACCCGCATGAGGATGCTCCGCCCTGTTTCCAGACAATTCCCTGCCTCGAAAGGCCGGGAACATGAGTTCGGCGAGTATAGGGACGGTTGTATAGGGTTATTTTCCGTATTTGGTGGCAACATTGGTGGAAACCACCAGAAAGCCCCGCTTCCTTGGAGCCGCCATGACCCAGCGCCGCCGCGAACTGGACAAGATCGACCGCAACATCCTGCGGGTGCTGCAGGAGGAGGGGCGGATTTCCTTCACGGAGCTGGGCGAACGGGTCGGCCTGTCGACCACGCCCTGCACCGAGCGGGTGCGCCGGCTGGAGCGCGACGGGGTGATTACCGGCTACTACGCGCGGCTGGATCCGCAGTACCTCAAGGCCAACCTGCTGGTGTTCGTGGAGATTAGCCTGGCCTACAAGTCCGGCGACATCTTCGAGGAGTTCCGCCGCGCCGCCCTGCGCCTGCCCAACGTGCTGGAATGCCACCTGGTGTCGGGCGATTTCGACTACCTCATCAAGGCACGCATCTCGGAGATGGCCTCCTACCGCAAGCTGCTCGGCAGCACCCTGCTGACCCTGCCGCACGTGCGCGAATCCAAGAGCTACATCGTGATGGAAGAGGTCAAGGAAACCCTCAGCCTGCCGGTGCCCGACTAAGCCCCCGCCTGAACGGTCCGGGATGACGATGGGCACATGACGCCCGCGCGCCGGACGGGAGTATCGTGGCCGCCTTTGTCCCGTTCCGAGGTCCGCCATGCACGCCCACCGCTGGATCCTGCTGACCGCCGCGCTGTGCGGCGCCAGCGCCTGCAACCGCACGCCCGAACCGGCCGCCGAGGCGCCCAAGGCCGAAGCGCCCGCCGCCGCGCCGGTCATCGGCATCGACCTGGCCGGCCTGGACAAGGCGGTCGCGCCGGGCGACGATTTCGACGAATACGCCAACGGCGGCTGGCGCAAGAACGCGGTGATTCCGGACGACCGTTCCAGCACCGGCGTGTTCCTGGAAGTGTTCCAGAAGGCGGAGAAGCGCAACGCCGATCTGGTCCAGGGCCTGGCCAAGGCCAACCCGGCCGCCGGCACCCCCGAGCGCAAGATCGCCGACTACTACGCCGCCTACATGGACGAGGCGGGCATCGAGCAGCGCGGCCTGGCGCCGTTGCAGCCGTGGCTGGACCGCGTCGACGCGATCGCCACGCCCGCCGATCTGGCGCGCTACATCGGCAGCACCGTGCGTGCCGACACCGATCCGCTCAACGCCACCAACTTCGCCACCGACAACCTGTTCGGCCTGTTCGTCGCCCAGGGCCTGGAAGATCCCTCGCAGAACGTGGGCTACCTGATGCAGGGCGGCCTGGGGATGCCGGACCGCGAGTACTACCTGGCCGCCGACAAGGAGATGGCCGCCAACCGCGAGAAGTACCAGGCCTACATCGCCCACCAGCTGAAGCTGGCCGGCGCCAGCGACGCCGACGCGGCCGCCAAGGCCAAGGCGATCTTCGATCTGGAAATGAAGATCGCCAACGCGCATGCCAACATCGTCGACAGCCAGGACGTGCACAAGGCCAACAATCCGTGGGAAACCGCGGCGTTCGCCGGCAAGGCGCCGGGCATGGACTGGAAGGCGTTCTTCGAAGGCGCCGGCCTGGGCGAGCAGAAGACCCTGATCGCCTGGCAGCCGGATGCGATCAAGAAGCTGTCGGCGCTGGTCGCCAGCCAGCCACTGCAGACCTGGAAGGATTACCTGCGCTTCCACGCCATCGATCACAGCGCCGGCCTGCTGCCCAAGGCCTATGCCGACGCCAGCTTCGAATTCCACGGCAAGACCCTGCAGGGCACGCCCAAGCAGCGTGATCGCTGGAAGCGCGCGATCGGCGCCACCAACGGCGCGCTCGGCGACGCCATCGGCCAGATCTACGTGAAGCAGTACTTCCCGGCCTCATCCAAGGCGCAGGTCGAGGAGATGGTCAACAACATCCTGGCCGCGTTCCGCGAGGGCGTGGACAAGCTGGAGTGGATGACCCCGGCCACCAAGGAAAAAGCCAAGGCCAAGGCCGCGACCATGCGGGTCGGCGTGGGCTATCCGGAAACCTGGCGCGACTACGCCTCGCTGGAAGTGAAGGCCGACGATCCGCTCGGCAACGCGCGTCGTGCGGAAGAGTTCGAGTACCGCCACCAGACCGCCAAGCTGGGCAAGCCGGCCGATCGCGCCGAATGGTGGATGACCCCGCAGACGGTCAACGCGGTGCAGCTGCCGTTGCAGAATGCGATGAACTTCCCGGCGGCGATCCTGGAAGCGCCGTTCTTCGATCCCAAGGCCGATCCGGCCGCCAACTACGGCGCGATCGGCGCGGTGATCGGCCACGAGATCAGCCACGGCTTCGACAACACCGGCGCCGAGTTCGACGACCAGGGTCGCCTGCGCAACTGGTGGACGCCGGAAGACGCCGCGCACTTCAAGGCCGCCGGCGACCGCCTGATCGCGCAGTACAACGCCTACGAACCGCTGCCGGGCCTGCACATCAACGGCGAGCAGACCCTGGGCGAGAACATCGCCGACGTGTCCGGCCTGGCCATCGCCTACACCGCGTACAAGAAGTCGCTGGGTGGCAAGGAAGCGCCGGTGATCGACGGCCTGACCGGCGACCAGCGCTTCTTCATCGCCTACGCGCAGGCCTGGCGCACCAAGACCCGCGACGCGGCACTGCGCGCGCAGGTGATCGGCGATGGCCACGCACCGGGCCGCTACCGCGCCCAGACCGTGCGCAACGTCGATGCCTGGTACGCCGCGTTCCCGTCCAAGCCGGGCGAGAAGCTGCACCTGGAAGCGAAGGATCGGGTCAAGATCTGGTAAGCCGGCACGCCGGCACTGCATCGGCTCGCGACGGGGGATACCCGCGAGCGCAGACCGTCCCCCTCCCCCCGCTGGCGGGGGAGGGCTGGGGTGGGGGTCACTGGAAAAAATCCGCACCCGGGCACCCGCGTCAAACCCATAAACCATAGCCGTCGATCACACAGCGAGCGCCGAAAGCGCCCCCATCCCGGCCTTCCCCCGCTGGCGGGGGAAGGGGCAACGTCGAAACGCGGCGACGACTGCAAGCGAGCGCAGATCGCTCTCTCCCCCGCGTGCGGGGAAGGGGCAATGCCGTAACGCTGCGACGACTGCAAGCGAGCGCAGATCACTCCCTCCCCCGCTGGCGGCGGAGGGTTGGGGTGGGGGCCGACTGGAAAAAATCCGCGTCCCGGCGCCTGCCGCCAAGTTCATGCATCGCCGCCGCCGATCACACAGCGAGCGCCGGAAGCGCCCCCATCCCGGCCTTCCCCCGCTTGCGGGGGAAGGGGCAACGCCGAAACGCGGCGATGACTGCAAGTGAGCGCAGATCGCTTCCTCCCCCGCGTGCGGGGGAGGGTTGGGGTGGGGGCGACCGGAGAAAATCCGCACCCTGGCGCCACCCCAGCTCAAACACCGCCGCTGTCGCTCACACAGCGATCGCCGGAAGCGCCCCCATCCCGGCCTTCCCCCGCACGCGGGGGAAGGGCAACGCCGAAACGCTGCGATGACTGCAAGCGAGCGCAGATCGCTCCTTCCCCCGCCTGCGGGGAAGGGGCAGCACCGAACCGCTGTGATGTTCCGCAGGTCGAAAGCGCAGGAGAAGGGCGACTGGCGACAACCGTCCTTTTTCATGTCTCCGTTTCGCCGCACGCCGGCGCACGCCGCCGGGCGCGATTGCGATGGTGTGCCGGTGCAGGCATAGTCCGCCGGGCAAGCGACGCGACGCAGGAGCGCCATGAAGAACCGACCGGTTTCCCGCCCGGAACCCGATGACGAGCAGCGCCGGCTGGCGGTGCTGATCGACGCCGACAATGCCCAGCCCGCGGTCATCGAAGGGCTGCTCGGCGAGATCGCGAAATACGGTGTCGCCAGCGTCAAGCGCATCTACGGCGATTTCACCAGCACCCGCATGACCCAGTGGAAGCAGGCGCTACTGAAGCATTCGATCGCGCCGGTGCAGCAGTTCGCCTACACCAGCGGCAAGAACGCCACCGACAGCTCGCTGATCATCGACGCGATGGATCTGCTGTACACCCAGCGCTTCGACGGTTTTTGCCTGGTCTCCAGCGACAGCGATTTCACCCGCCTGGCCCAGCGCCTGCGCGAGGAAGGCCTGATGGTGTACGGCTTCGGCGAACGCAAGACGCCGGACGCGTTCGTCCAGGCCTGCGACAAGTTCGTCTACACCGAGGTGCTGCGCAGCGAGACGCCACCGGCGCCACCACAGCCTCCGGCCAAACCAGCGAAGAAGGCGGCGAAGAAGGCCGGCGCGCCGAAGAGCGCGCCGGCGCAGGCCGAGCCCACCGCCGCGCCGACCCCGGAACCGGCGCGTGGCGAGGCGCTGCCGTTGCGGTTGATCCGGCAGGCCATCGAGGAGGCCTCCGACGATCAGGGCTGGGCGTTCCTGGGCACGGTCGGCAGCTACCTGATCAAGATCCGGCCGGACTTCGATCCGCGCCTGTACGGGCAGAAAAAACTCAGCGATCTGCTGAAGCAGCATCCCCGCCACTTCGAAGTGGAAGAGCGAGGCGGGGATGGCGGTGCCAGCCGGCGCTTCTACGTGCGCTGGCGCGACTGACGGAGGGAGCGGCGCGATGATGGACGACAAGCCCCATGCGCCGGCCTGCGATCGCAATCGCGACCCGATCCTGGCCGTGCTGCGCCATCACTTCGCCGAAGTCCGCCGGGTGCTGGAAATCGGCAGCGGCACCGGCCAGCACGCGGTGTATTTCGCGATGAAGCTGCCCCGCCTGATCTGGCAGTGCTCGGATGTCGCCGACAACCTGCCCGGCATCCGCCAGTGGCTGGACGAAACGGATCTGCCGAATACCCCGCCGCCGCTGGAACTGGATGTCGACGGTGCGTGGCCCACCCAACGCTTCGACGCGGCCTTCAGCGCCAACACCCTGCACATCATGGGCTGGGCCTCGGTGCAGGCGTTCTTCGCCGGACTGGGCGGCGTGCTGGGCCCGCGCGCCTCGCTGATCGTCTATGGCCCGTTCAACTACGAAGGGCGCTACACCAGCGAGAGCAACCGCGAGTTCGATGCCTGGCTGAAGGCGCGCGATCCGGCCTCCGGCATCCGCGATTTCGAGGCAGTCGATGCACTGGCGAACGCGCACGGCTTCCTGCTGATCGACGACGTGGCGATGCCGGCCAACAACCGCTGCCTGGTCTGGCGCAAGGCCTGAGCCTGGAAGGAGGTCACGATGACTTCCGCGGCTTGGTGCGGCGCCGGCGGCTGCCCAGAATGGGCCATCGACCCTGGGGAGTCATGCCATGCGCCATCCGCTGTTGCCGCTCGTCTGCGCCGTGTCCCTGTTGCTTGCCGGCGTCGCAGGCGCCGCCGAACCCGCCAGCAAGGCCGAGGTGGAGCGCTACGCGCGCCAGCTGGTGGAGAAAACCTATCCCGCCGACGGCCCCGGCGCGGCGATCCTGGTGGCCCGTGGCGACGAGGTGCTGTATCGCGGCGCGCGCGGCCGCGCCAGCATCGAGCTGGGCGTGCCGTTGAACGCCGACCAGGTGTTCCGGATGGGATCGATCACCAAGCAGATGGCCGCGGCGGGGCTGCTGACCCTGGTCGAGCAGGGCGGGCTGTCGCTGGAGGATCCGCTGTCGAAATTCCTGCCGGACTACCCCGGCGGCGGAAACGTCAGCGTGCGCATGCTGCTGAACCACACCTCCGGCATCAAGAGCTACACCAGCATCCCGGGCGTGATGGAAGGGCCGATCAGACAGGACCGCACCACCGCGCAGATGATCGAGACGTTCAAGGATCTGAAGCCGGACTTCGCGCCCGGCCAGGGTTATGCCTACAACAACTCCGGCTACGTGCTGGTCGGGGCGATCATCGAGAAGGTCAGCGGCCAGCCGTGGCACGCCTACCTGAAGCGGGCCCTGTTCGAGCCGCTCGGCATGCGCCATACCGGTTACGGACTGGAGAGCGCGGGCGTGATCGCCGGCATGGTCCAGGGCTACACCGGTGAACCCGGTCATCCGGCCAAGGCCGGCTACCTGAGCATGACCCAGCCGCACGCGGCCGGCGCGCTGGTCACCACCGTCGACGATCTGCTGCGCTGGAACCGCGCGCTGCACGAAGGCAAGGTGCTGAAGGACGCGACCTACCGGCAGATGATCACGCCGACCGGCAAGGCGATCGACGCCGGCTATGGCTTCGGCATCCAGTCGCTGACGCTGCGTGGACAGCCGATGCTGGAACACGGCGGCGGCATCCACGGCTTCGCCACCCGGCTGCTGTACCTGCCGGGCAGCGACATCAGCGTGGCCGTGCTGCAGAACACCGACAATCCGGTCGAGGGCGAGGAACCGGGCGATGTGTCGCGGCGACTGGCCGCGTTCACCCTGGGCGAACCGTTCCCGGAGCCGATCGCGGTCGCGGTGGATTCGGCCCGGCTGCAATCCGCGCTCGGCGCATACAGCGGCGGCCGGGAACGGGCATTCGTCCTGCGCCTGATCGACGGCAAGCCGGTGCTGCAGGAAGGCGAGCGCCGGCATGCGGTGGTGCCGATCGGGCCGGACGATTTCGTCTACGCGCACCGGCTGACCCGGTTCCGGATCGAACGCGACGCGGCCGGCCGCGCGGTGGCGATGCGCTATTTCCGGATGGGCGACGGCGAAGGCGAGCGCCTGCCGCGCAGTGGCGACGCGCCGCCGCCGTGATGGCCGCGCGTCATCGCGCGTATCGCGCATCCACGTCGCCGCCATCGCGATGAACGGCTAGGATGGCGGCAACACCAGCAGGGGAATGCGCGCGGAATGTCCAGGTTGCCGATGGGGTTGTTGTGTTCGTTGGGACTTTGCCTGAGCGGCGCGCTCGCCGCCCAGCCGGCCGCGCCGCCGGCCACGGTCGTCGCCGATGCGGACTACCCCGGCACCCTGCGGCTGGATGTCGACGCCAGCGACATCGATCGGCGCATCCAGCGGGTGCGCGAGCGCATTCCGGTCGCCGCCGGGCCGCTGACCCTGTGGTATCCCAAATGGATTCCCGGCAACCACGCGCCGACCGGACCGATCAACCAGATCGCCGGCCTGGTCATCACCGGCAACGGCCAGCGCATTGCCTGGCGCCGCGATCCTGGCGACATGTACGCCTTCCATCTCGATGTGCCCGCGGGCGTGACGGAAATCGAAGTGGTGTTCCAGTACCTGTCGCCGACCTCCTCCTCGCAGGGGCGGGTGGCGATGACGCCGCGGATGCTGTCGCTGCAATGGCATCGCGTGCTGCTGTATCCGGCCGGGCATGACGCGCGCCGCATCCGCATCGCGCCGAGCCTGCGGTTGCCGGCCGGCTGGGAATCGGCGACCGCGTTGCCGGTGGAGGCGCGCGAAGGCGCCGAACAGCGCTACGCGGCCACCGATCTGCTGACCCTGATTGATTCGCCGGTCTACGCCGGCCAGTATTTCCGTCGTTTCGATCTGGATACCGGCCCCACGCCGGTGCGCCTGAACGCGATGGCCGACACCGCCGCGCAACTGGACGCGTCACCAGCGATGCTGCAGGCGCACCGCGCGCTGGTGAAGCAGGCCGATCACGTGTTCGGTCCGCGCCCGTTCGCGCACTACGACTTCCTGCTGGCGCTGTCGGACAGCTTCAGCGGCATCGGCCTGGAACATCGCCAGTCCAGCGAAAACGGCACCTATGCCGACTACCTGCGCGGCGACGCCGCCTTCATCGACAACGATCTGCTGCCGCACGAATACGTGCATGCCTGGAGCGGCAAGTTCCGCCGGCCGGACACCACCTGGGCGCCGCACTACAACAGCGCCATCGACAACTCGCTGCTGTGGGTCTACGAAGGGCAGACCCAATACTGGGCGGTGGTGCTGGCGGCGCGCGCCGGCCTGTGGACGCCGGAGCAGGCACGCGCGGTGCTGGCGAACACGCTGGCGACCGCCGCGACCCAGCCGGGCCGCGACTGGCGCGATCTGCAGGACACCGTGCACCAGGGCATCGTCGACTACAACGATGCGCCGCAGGCATGGTCGAGCTGGCAGCGTGGCTATGACTTCTATTCGGAAGGCTCGTTGTTGTGGCTGGCGGTGGACGCGCGCCTGCGCGAACAGTCGCATGGCCGACGCAGCCTGGACGACTTCGCCCGCCGCTTCCATGCCGGCGCCGGCGCGGACGCGCCGATTTCGCTGTACGGCTTCGACGACGTGGTGCGGGTCCTGGACGAAGTACAACCCGGTGATTGGCGCGGCTTCCTGCGCGAGCGCTTGGACGGAAAAGGCGCGGCGTCACCACTGGACGGGCTGGAACGCAGCGGCTGGCGGCTGGTGTACGGCGATGCGCCGAACCTGGCCATCGCCGATGCCGAGGGCGCGGGCGGCAACGACGACCTCCGGTTCTCCGTCGGGCTGAAGATCGCTTCCGATGGCGGAATCGAGGAAGCGATCTGGAACTCGCCGGCCTTCGCCGCGGGACTGGCGAAGGACATGACGGTGATCGCGGTGGATGGCCTGGCCTATACCGGCGAGCGCCTCAAGCGCGCCATTGTCGCGGCCAAGGCCTCGCCCCGACCCATCGAACTGCTGGTCCGCCAGGGCGAGCAGTACCGTAGCGTCCGCATCGACTACCACGACGGCCTGCGCTACCCGCAACTGCAGCGCATCCCCGGAACCGAGGACCGCCTGTCGAAGATCCTCGCACCGCGCTAGCCGTGCCCCTGTAGAGCAGAAGGATTCAGGGGATGAATGTCTGTTCGGGATCGTCGAAGGACTTGAATTCCAGCGCGTTGCCGGAAGGGTCGAACAGGAACATGGTCACGTGCTGGCCGGGCTTGCCCTTCAGGCGCAGGTGCGGCTCTTCGTGGAAATCGACCTGCGCGTCCTTCAGGCGCCGGGCCAGGGTTTCCCACGCGGGCCGGTCCAGGTTCATGCCAAAGTGCGGCACCGGCACCGCCTCGCCATCGAAGCGGCCGTTGTGCAGCGGCTGGCCGTCGCCGCCGATGTGCGCGACCAGGTGATGGCCGAAGAAATCGAAGTCCTGGTAGGACACGTCGCTGCGCCCCTGCGGGCAGCCCATGACGTCGCCGTAGAAGTGGCGCGCCTCGTCCAGGTCGCGGACCGGGAAGGCGAGGTGGAACTGGGTGATCGCGCTCATGACGCGGCTTCCAGCTGCGGCGTGCAGGCGTCGAGGATGTTCTGCCAGAACAGGTTCCAGGCCGAGATGCTGCGCTCGTAGCCGCGTGCCAGTTCGGGCAGCACCGCCGGATCGTGGCGCAGGTATTCATCGATGGCCGCGCGGGTGAGCTCGCCGTGGATGATGTCCTCCTCGCCGGTATGGATGGTCCAGAACTCCCAGTCGATGCGCTCGGCGTTGGCGACCAGGTAGGGATTGCGGCGCATGTGCTCGAACATCACCGACAGGTAGGTCTGGCACAGGCATTCGCCGCCCATGCCGCGCAGGCCGACGCCGAAGGCGATCGGGTGGTTGGCCATGTCGCGGGTCAGGCCCTTGAGGATGTGTTCGTTGGCGGGCAACGGCGTGTCCAGTTCTTCCGCCGGCACGCCGATGGTGGCGAGGAAGCGGTCGTACACGGTGGGATGGGCGCGCGCGGGATCGCCTTCGCCCAGTTCCTCGGCCAGGATCTGGCCCAGCAGGCTGCGCAGGCCGCCGAACGGCAGGCGCGCCACCAGCAGGGCGAGATCGCTGATGTAGTCGATGGTGAAGAACCGGTACTGGATGCAGACCTGGCGCAGCGCTTCGGGCGACAGGTGTTCGAGGATCTGCATGCGCTGTGCGGCCAGCGCTTCGGTGGCTTCCTTGGCCTCGTCTGCGAACATCCAGAATTGATCGCGTGTCATTGCTTGGGCGTGCATGAATCGTTCCTGGGGGAAGGAAGGGCGAGGCCAACGATGCGTTGCCGTTGACCCCGGTGGGCGATGATGGGTATCGGCGGCGTGAGCAGAACGTGCAGGCGAAGCAAAAAATGAAGCAGCTTCACGCGCTTGCGACATGACGGCCGGTTCGTGCGACGCATGCGCGTTCATGGATGTGGAACGCGTGGACGAACGACGTGACAAACATGAGGCGACCATGAAGGCGAACGCCGGCATCGCCTGTTCATCCGGTGGAGTGAAGAGAATTGCACGTCATCCGCGTGGGCGCGCGCTAGCATCGGCGCGCGCTGCATCGGAGAGTGCCTGCTTTGCCGTTGTGGATGCGCTTCCCACCTCGCCGAGACGATCGGCACGGAGTCCATGCGCACATGCAGGAAACGAACATCCGGGTCATTCCGTCCGCCCACGCCATCGTCGGAATCGCCGCGCGCGGCGTGCCGTTGCTGTGGACGAGCGGCTGGGACTCCACCTTCCAGCTGCTGCGGCTGCTGCTCAAGCACCGGCTGCCGGTGACGCCGTATTACCTGGAGGACCCGACCCGCGCATCCACGGCGACCGAGCGGCGGAGCATCCAGCGCATCACCGACGCGCTGCACGAGCGGTATCCGGAAACGCGGGTGCTGTTGCGGCCGTTGCGGGTGTTCCGGGTCGCGGACCTCGCGCGCGATCCGGAAGTCAGCGACGCGCTGCGCGAGGTGCGCTCGCGCGTCTACATCGGCAGCCAGTACGAATGGCTGGCGCTGTTCTGCCGCCAGCATGGCCTGGACGGCATCGAGTTGAGCGTGCACGTGGACGACAAGGTACAGGCCCTGCTCGCGGACCGGGTGGAATCGTTCGAGACTGTCGGCGGCTATCGCAGTCATCGGCTGGATCCGCGCGATGCAGGCGGCGCCGAGTACACCCTGTTCCGGCATTTCGGTTTCCCACTGTTCCAGATCGACAAGCGGGCCATGGCGCGCGAGGCGGCGGAAGCCGGCTGGGACGCGATCATGGACATGACCTGGTTCTGCCATCGCCCGATCAACGGCAAGCCCTGCGGCGCCTGCGCGCCCTGCGTCTATACCATCGAGGAAGGCCTGGCCTGGCGGGTGCCGCGCTCGCGGCGGATGTTGTCGTTCCTCTATCGCAAGCTGGCGCTGCCGTTGAAGCCACCGCTGCGCGCCGCGCTGGCGCAGGTGAGGCGACGCTAGGCTTTCCGGGAAGGGCACATCGTTTCGCCGCACGATGGGCGTTCGATGCGCATCGAACGTCGATCGCCATCGTGGCGACGGGCCGGGAACAACATCAGCGATCCTGCACAGCCGGTCCGGGGGAGTTTTCGAGCGTCCGGTCCTGTGCTGCCTGGGCCGGGGGGATGGATCGTCCGGCGGGTTGGCGGGCGCACTGGGACGGCGTCGGTTCGGACACCGTCACGGCCATCATCCCGAAGGATTCCGCCAGCTTCGCCTCCAACTGATCCGTGGCACGCCGGTTCGCGCGGGACGGGCCGCCGGCCCCGACGGTGGCGAAATAGCAGACTTCGGTGCCGCCTTCCAGCTGCAGGATCTCGAAGTAGCCATTGCCGTTGTTGGATATGAAACAGGAGAGCGGCAAGTCTTCTTTCTTCCGGCAGGTCCCTGGCCCGTTGTCGGTGAAATCCGCGACGGCCGCCGCCACGGAAGCCGGCGAGGCGGCGGTGTCGCGGACGAAAATGCGCCGGGAGTAGAGCGCATCACAGGACGTGAGGATGAGAGGCGCGAGCGCGGCGAGGACAAGCCAGCGCGGCCTGGGTAGGTGTTTCCGAAACATGGTCCTGTCATGCCTCCTTGACTCGGTGGTAAGCGAGTCTAGGTCGAGCGCGCGCATCGGGGCGAGTGGCGTCGTGCTCCACTCGCTTTGCGTTTCTTTCCTGGAAACAGGTTTCGCAGACATCGGCACGCGCCGGCCCATGCCCGACGGCGGTGGCAGGACAAGCCCGACTGGACCCGCGCATGCGATCGACCCTGGCAGAAAAAAACCCGCCGGGTGGCGGGTTTTTCTTCCCGATGATGCGCCGGTCAGGCGACCTGGACGATGCGCAGGGCCTTGGGATTGTTCCACTGCGCGAGCAGCTCGGCTTCGCGCGCCTTGGCTTCGTGCAGGTGGCGTTCCTTGACGTGGCCGTAGCCGCGGATGTGTTCGGGAATGCTGGCGATGTCCACCGCCAGGCCCAGGCGTTCGGCGTCCAGCGAACCGAGCAGCTGATCCAGGGTGCGCTCGTAGTCGCCGATCAATTGGCGCTCGCCGCGGCGCTCGGCGGTACGGCCGAATACGTCGAAGGCACCGCCGCGCAGGAAACGCAGCTTCGCCAGCAGGCCGAATGCCTTGAACACCCACGGGCCGTATTCCTTCTTGATCAACCGGCCCTGCGCATCCTTCTTGGCGAACAGCGGCGGCGCCAGGTGGAAATGCACCTCGTAGTCGCCGTCGAACTGCTGCTGCAGGCGGCGCTGGAACTCGCCGCTGGTGTACAGGCGCGCCACCTCGTACTCGTCCTTGTAGGCCATCAGCTTGAAGAAATAGCGGGCGACCGCTTCGGTCAGCGCGGTGGAACCCGGCGCCTTGACGTTCTCGGCGGCGCGCACGCGGGTGACCAGATCGCGGTAGCGGCTGGCGTAGGCGGCGTCCTGGTAGTCGGTGAGGAAGGCCACGCGACGGGCGATCAATTCGTCCAGCGAGCGCGACAGGCGCAGGTCGTCCAGCGGCAGGAACGCCACTTCGCCGCCAGCCGCGCCGCCTTCCGGCAGGCCGCGCAGTTCGCTCTCGTTGTCCGGATTGCGCGGCGCGGCGTTGGCGCCCCACTCGGTGCTTTCCCACTCGCCCGGCGGCAGGATCCGCAGGTTGCGCGGGGTGCGCTCGGATTCGGTCTGGGCGTTGCGGATCAGGCCGGCGGCTTCCTGCACCGCCTGCGGATCGACCACCGCCAGGCGGCCCCAGGCGAACGCGCGCCGGTTCATCTCGATCGCCGCGCCGTTGAGTTCGACCGCGCGCATGATGGCGTCGAACGAGATCGGCACCAGGCCCTGCTGCCAGGCGTAGCCGAGCATGAACAGGTTGGCGGCGATGGCGTCGCCCATCAGCGCGGTGGCCAGCTGGGTAGCGTCGACCAGCATCGGATCGCGGCCGCCCAGCGCGACTTTCACGCCGGCGATGATGTCGGTGGCCGGGAACTGCATGTCCGGATGGGTGGTGAAAGTGCCGGGCATCGCCTCGTAGGTGTTGAGCACCACGTGCGAGCGCTCGCCGCGCACCTTGGACAGCGCCCAGTAGTCGTTCACCACCACCATGTCGCAACCCAGCACCAGATCGGCCTCGCCGGCGGCGATGCGCACGGCGTGGATGTCCTCCGGGGTGCGGGCGATGCGGATGTGGGTGGTCACCGCGCCGCCCTTCTGGGCCAGGCCGGTCTGATCCAGCACGCTGGCACCCTTGCCTTCCAGATGGCCGGCCATGCCCAGCAGTGCGCCGATGGTCACCACGCCGGTGCCGCCGACGCCGGTGATCAGGATGTTCCAGGGCTGGGCCAGATCCGACTTGAAGGTCGGCGCCGGCAGGTTGTCCAGCTTCTCGGCCACGGTGGCTCGGCTCTTATCAAGCATGTTGCCCTTGCGCGGATTGCCGCCATGGACGGTGACGAAACTCGGGCAGAAGCCGTTGACGCAGGAGAAGTCCTTGTTGCAGTTGGACTGATCAATCTCGCGCTTGCGCCCGAACTCGGTTTCCTTCGGCAGCACCGACACGCAGAAGCTCTTCACGCCGCAATCGCCGCAGCCTTCGCAGACCAGCGTGTTGACCATCGTGCGCTTGGCCGGATCCGGCAGCTTGCCGCGCTTGCGGCGACGGCGCTTCTCGGTCGCGCAGACCTGGTCGTAGATGAGGATGGAAACGCCCTTCACCTTGCGCAGCTGCTTCTGCACGTCTTCCAGCTGCTTGCGGTCATGGAATTCCACGCCGGTCGGGAACAGTTCGCGGCGGCTCCATTTGCGCACGTCGTCGCTGACCACGACGATCGTATCCACGCCCTCGGCGCGCATCATGTGGGCGATCTGCGGCACGCTCAGGGTGCCGTCCACCGGCTGGCCGCCGGTCATCGCGACCGCGTCGTTGTAGAGGATCTTGTAGGTGATGTTGACGCCGGTGGCGACCGACTGCCGCACCGCCAGCGATCCGGAATGGAAGAAGGTGCCGTCGCCGAGGTTCTGGAACACGTGCTCGGTTTCGGTGAACGGCGCCTGCCCGGACCAGGTGACGCCTTCGCCGCCCATGTGGGTGAAGGTGTCGGTGTCGCGATCCATCCACGTCACCATGTAGTGGCAGCCGATGCCGCCGAGCGCGCGCGAGCCTTCCGGCACCACCGTGGAGGTGTTGTGCGGGCAGCCGCTGCAATAGTGCGGCACGCGCGGGAAGCTGGCGCGCGGCAGCGCGAGCTCGGCTTCCTTCTCCTCCATCCAGCGCAGGCGCTGTTCGATGGAATCATTGCTGATCGAGCTGGATTGAAGCAGGCGCTGGATGCGGCGGCCGATCACGCCGGCGATCGTCGCCGGGGTCAGCTCGCCGGTGCTCGGCAGGATCCACTCGCCGGCCTCGTCGTACTTGCCGACGATGCTCGGGCGCTGGCCCGGCCAGTTGTACATGTACTCCTTCATCTGCCGCTCGATGAAGGCGCGCTTCTCCTCCACCACCACGATGTCCTCCAGGCCGCGCGCGAATTCGGCGATGCCGACAGGCTCCAGCGGCCAGGTCATGCCGACCTTGTACACGCGGATGCCGATGTCGGCGCAGGCGCGCTCGTCCAGGCCCAGGTACTCCAGCGCCTGCAGCACGTCCAGGTAGCTCTTGCCGGTGGTGACGATGCCCAGCCGCGCGCGCGGCGAATCCAGCACGATGCGATCCAGGCCGTTGGCGCGGGCGAACGCCTGCGCGGCCTTGACCGCATAGCGGTGCAGGCGCATTTCCTGGTCCAGCGGCGGATCCGGCCAGCGGATGTTGAGGCCGCCGGCGGGCATGTCGAAATCTTCCGGCAGCAGGATCGTGCGCGCGAACGGGTTCACTTCCACCGACGCCGAGGATTCCACCGTTTCGGCGATCGTCTTGAAGCCGACCCAGCGCCCGGTGTAGCGGCTCATCGCCCAGCCCACCAGGCCCATGTCGAGGATGTCCTGCACGCCGGCCGGGTTTAGCACCGGCATCATCGCGCTGACGAATTCGTCTTCCGAACCATGCGGCAGGGTCGAACTGCGGCAGGCATGGTCGTCGGCGGCCAGCGCCAGCACGCCACCGTGCTTCGAGGTGCCGGCGGCGTTGCCGTGCTTGAACACGTCGCCGCAGCGATCCACGCCCGGACCCTTGCCGTACCACATCGAGTACACGCCATCGACCTTGGCGCCGGGGAACAGGTTGGTCTGCTGGGTGCCCCAGACCATGGTCGCGCCCAGATCCTCGTTGAGGCCGGGGGTGAACTTCACCGCCGCCGCCTCCAGGTGCTTGCGCGCGCGCCACAGTTCCAGGTCGAAGCCACCCAGCGGCGAGCCGCGATAGCCACTGATGAAGCCAGCGGTGTTCAGGCCGGCGGCCTGATCGCGCAGGCGCTGCATCAACGGCAGCCGGACCAGCGCCTGCACGCCGCTCAGGTAGATGCGGCCGTCGGTGCGGGTGTACTTGTGCTCAAGGGTGTAGTCGTTGTCCAGCACGCCGATCTGCGGAGTGTTGGCGGACGACGGCGAGGTGAGTTCGGCGGTGCTGGTCATGGGCTGGCCCGGGCTGCGGCTGGCGTGATCCGGCGAGAAGCCGGACGCGAAGGGCGCGAATTGTAGCAGCGGGGGTCCCGCGGCCCTGGTTCAGGTGTGGCGCTGTCGAAGCAAGGATGGGTCGACGTGACGGGGATTGACCCGCCACTCGGCTGCTGTTGAAAAGCGCCTGTGGTTGGCGCGAAGAACAAATCCCCCTGGGTCCCCCTTTTTCGCTTTCAACAGCCGAACGGCGGGTCAAGCGAGAGACAAGAGCGGTCCCATGCATGGGGCATCGCCCCCTTTGAAAAAGGGGGCCGGCGCCGCAGGCGACGGGGGGATTTGCTCTTCCAAAGGCAAACAGAGGCAGGCTTTTCCCGTGAAAACCGGCATCCGCCCACTCAGAGATCGAACCCCAGCAGCAGCGGATCATGATCCGAGCTGCGCCAGGGCTGGGCGGGATCGCCGTGCGGATAGCCCGCGCTGTCGGCCGAATCGGCGTTGAGGTGCCACTCGGCCGCGCCGCGCAGGCGGCCGGCCAGCGCGGGGCTGAGCAGCGCATGGTCCAGGCGGCCGGTCAGGCCGTTGTAGACGTAGCTGTAGGGCTGCTTCACCTTGGCCACGGCGAAGGCGTCGCGCCAGCCGGCCTCGCGCAGCCAGCGCACCGGGTCCTCCATCGCGTAGGCGTTGAAGTCGCCCAGGATGACCTTCATCGCGCTGCCCTGGCCGGTCGGATCCTGTTTCAGCCAGGCGTCCAGGCGATGCGCCGAATCCAGCCGCAGCGCGTTCCAGCAGCCCTGGGTGTCGCCCTGGTCCTGGTCGGCGCCGGTGGCTTCCGAACAGCCCTTGGACTTGAAGTGGTTGGCCACCACCACGAACGCCGGCCCCTGGCCGCGGCGGAACGCCTGCGCCAGCGGCACCCGGCTGCGATCGCCGAACGGACCGCCGGTCAGGGTGGCGGGCTTGCCGACCGGGGTGACCCGCGAAGCACGGTAGATCAGGCCGACCCGGATGGTGTCCGGTCCTGGGCCCTCGCCGGCATCGACGAAGCGCCAGTCGCCGCCCCGCGCGTTCAGCGCGGCGACGAACTGGGCCAGGCTGGATTCGGGCCCGTAGCCATCGTTTTCCAGTTCCATCAGCGCCGCGACGTCGGCGTCGAGCGCGCGCACGGTGGCGACCAGCTTGGCCAGCTGCGCCTGCAACTGCGCGGGGGTCTTCGCCCCGCGCGGTGTCGGAAAGCCACCGCCACGGCCGTCGCCGTTGAACAGGTTTTCCAGGTTGAAGGCGGCGATTTTCAGCGTTCCCGGCACACGGGGCGCGAGCGGGTAGGCGGCGGTTGGCAGCGCCAGCGGGCCGGTCAGCTGCAGCCGATGGCTGCCGTGGCGCTCGTCGACGATGCCTTCCACATCCTCCAGGACCGTGCCGACCCGCGGAACGGGCTGGGTGCCGAGCCAGCCGATCGACTTGGGATCCCGTTCGCCGCTGCCGTCGTCCAGGGTCAGCCGGCGGCGCGCGTTGTCCTCCAGCACCCGCTGGAACGCCTCGCTGCCGGGCGCGGCCACCTCGCTGGGTTGCCAGAGCCGGCCCTCGAACGCGGTGGTGAGTTCGCCGAACCGCTCGACCTGATCGGTGCCGCTGACGGTGAGCGGCGCGCCGATGCGCACGCGCATGCCTTCCAGCGCCTCCCAGTCCGCGGGCGCGGCGGCCAGCACGACCGGTGCCGGTACGGACGCCGCCCCGCCGAGGCGTTCGATGTCGTCCGCGGTGATCGCGGTCAGCCGGCTGCCCTGCCTGCCAAGTTCCAGCTCGGTGACTTCACCGCGCACGCGGTAGCGCTGGCCGACCTGCGGAACCTCGCCGTCGTCTGCGTTGGCGTCGAACGCCATCGGCACGAACACCGCGTCCGAACTCGCCGGATCGCCGTCTCCGCCATCCTGCAGGAAGAAGCCGCCCAGGCCCTGGGGGAAATCCGCCGTGACCACGCCTTCGACCGTCACCGTCTGGCCCACTAGCGGACTGGCCGTGCCAGTGCCCTGCACCTGGCCGATGGCGATGACCCGGGGCGCCTGGGCGTGGGCCAGCGCGGCGCAGGTCAGCAGGGCGGTGGCGGGCAGGGTGCGGCGTAGGAGCATGGCGGATGCCTGGCGGAACGGTAAGCCGGACATGATAGCCAGCGGGGATGACGGGCGATGGGGAAGCGCCAACGCGCCCCGACCGCCGAGGGACGGGTCAATGCGCCCGGTTCCCGTCTTGGCCCGCCCTGCGGCTGTTGAAAGCGCAAAAAGAGGGCGGGCGCCGAAGGCGACCAGGGACTGGCTCAAACCCGCAAAACGAAAAAACGCCGCCCGGAGGCGGCGTTTTCAGCATTGCAGGCAAGCCGGAAAGGCTTACTTCACGTTGGCCAGCATCCAGTCGACCGTGGCGTGGATCTGCTCTTCGGTCAGGGCCGGGTTGCCGCCCTTCGGGGGCATGATGCCGCCGTCCGGACCGGTGAAGCCTTCGATGGCGTGCTTGTACAGGGTGTCCTTGCCCTTGGCCGCGCGCGCGCCCATGCCGGCGGCGGTCAGCATCGGGGCATTGCCGGTGCCGTTCTTGTGGCAGGCGCCGCACAGGTTGTCGAAGATGACCTGGCCGTCGGTGGTGCCACCGTAGGCGACCTGCGAGGAGGCGGCCGCGGCGGCGGCAGCCTGCGCGGCGGCCTGGGCTGCGGCACCGGTGGCGCCGGCATACACCGCGCCCGACGGGGCGATGCGGCCTTCGGTGCGCTTGGCGGCCTGCGGGTTCACTTCCGCCGGGATCGAGGAGTGCAGGAAATGCGCACCGATGATCAGGCCGAGGGTGACCACCACCAGGAAGCCGATCACCATCGAGAAATGCTTCAGGAATTCGAGGTCGTAATTACGCACTTTCCACCTTTGGCAGCACGGCGGGAAACCGTGCTTGGCTACGAAAAACGGGGGAGCCGGAAACCGTCACCGGACGGATTCGCGGACAGATGCCGGGCGCGGGCGCCCGAGGCAAGGCGCCCATTATAAGCAGGGTGGCCGGTCTTGCCTCAACCTGCGGGGCTCAGGGGCACCAGTAGGTGCGCACCGGCGCCGGGGCCTGGCGCAGGACCGCGGCGACCGGCGCCTGCGGGGTGGCGTCGGCCAGCGCGGCGTCCAGCACGTCCCGCTTGGCGGTCCCTTCGATATGCAGGTACAGGTGGCGGGCGGCCAGCAGCACCGGCAGGGTCAGGGTGACGCGGGCCTCGCCGGCACCGGGGGCGCGCATCGGCAGCAGCCGCGCGGCCGAGCCCGGATCCAGCGCCGCGGCCAGGTGATCGCCGCCGGGAAAGAATGAGGCGGTGTGCCCATCGGTGCCCATGCCCAGCACGATCGCGTCGAACGCCGCCGGCAGGCTGGCGAAACGCCGCTCCAGCTCGGCCAGGGCATCTTCCGGTTCGGGCGTGTCGCGGAACAGCGGCAGGAAATGCGCCGCCGCCGCCGCGCCGCGCAGCAGGTGCTCGGCCAGCAGGCGCGCGTTGGAACGATCGTTGTCCGGCGCCACCCAGCGTTCGTCGACCAGGGTGACGGTGACCTTGTCCCAGTCCAGCGGTTGCTCCGACAGGCGTTGCAGGAACCGGCGCGGGGTGGTGCCGCCGGACAGCGCCAGCAGCGCGCCGCCACGGGCCTCGATCCCGGCGCGCAGATCCGCGGCGACGGCCGCGGCCAGCGCACCGGCCAGCGCCTCGCTGTCGGAGAAGGTGATCAGGTCGGTCGGGACGGGGGAGAGGGGGGAATTCGTCACGCGCTTACACCGTGTCCTCGTGCCAGGTCCGGCCATCGCGCTCGACCAGCGCGACCGCCGCGCTCGGTCCCCACGAACCGGCGGTGTACGGCTTGGGTGTCTCGCGCTGGTTTTCCCACGCGCCCAGGATCGGGTCGATCCACTTCCATGCCGCCTCGACCTCGTCGCGGCGCATGAACAGGGTCGGATTGCCGCGCACCACGTCCATCAGCAGGCGCTCGTAGGCTTCCGGCTGGTGCACGCCAAAGGCCTCGGCGAAGCTCATGTCCAGCGGCACATGCTGCAGGCGCAGGCCACCCGGGCCCGGGTCCTTGATCATCAGCCACAGCTTCACGCCCTCGTCCGGCTGCAGGCGCAGGACCAGCTTGTTGCCCATCACCGGGCCGGCGCCGTGCTCGAAGATCGAATGCGGGATCTGCTTGAACGCGATCACGATCTCGGAGACGCGCTCGGGCAGGCGCTTGCCGGTGCGCAGGTAGAACGGGACCCCGGCCCAGCGCCAGTTGTCCACTTCCGCCTTCAGCGCCACGAAGGTCTCGGTGCGCGAATCCTCGCGCCCGAGTTCGTCCAGGTAGCCCGGCACCGCCATGCCGTTGACCGCGCCGGCGCGGTACTGGCCACGCACGGTCATGTGGCTGATCTCGTCGGCGGTGATCGGGCGCAGCGAACGCAGCACCTTCAGCTTTTCGTCGCGCACGGCATCGGCTTCCAGTGCCGCCGGCGGTTCCATCGCCACCATGCACAGCAACTGCAGCAGATGGTTCTGGACCATGTCGCGCAGCGCGCCGGAGGTGTCGTAATAGGTCGCGCGCTTCTCCAGGCCGACCGTCTCGGCCACGGTGATCTGCACGTGATCGATGTGGTTGGCGTTCCACAGCGGTTCGAACAGGATGTTGGCAAAGCGCAGCGCCAGCAAGTTCTGCACCGTTTCCTTGCCCAGGTAATGATCGATGCGGAAGATCTGGCTTTCCGCGAACGCGCTGCCGACCGCGTCGTTGATCACCGTCGCGCTGGCCAGGTCGTGGCCGATTGGCTTCTCGATGACCACCCGCGACTGGCCGCCGTTGAGGCCGTGCGCGCGTAGGCGGTCGCACAGGTTCACGAACAGGCTGGGGCTGGTCGACAGGTAGAACACCCGGATGCGATCGCCCTGCGCCTTGAGCGCGGCGGCGAATTCCTCCCAGCCCTCGTCCTTGGTCGCGTCCAGGGCGTGGTAGCCCAGCTTGTCCAGGAACGCCGGCAGCTTGGCCTTCAGCGCCTCGTCGTTGCCGGCCACGCGCTGCAGGGCTTCGCCCACCTTGGCGCGGTAATCGGCGTCGGTCTGCTTGTCGCGGGCCACGCCGATGATCCGGCTGTCCTCGCGGATCTGGCCATCGGCGTAGCGGCGCAGCAGGCCGGGCAGCAGCTTGCGCAGGGCCAGGTCACCGGTGCCTCCGAAAATCACCAGATCGAAGGGGTCGACGGGCAGGGTCTTGGCGGTCACGTCGTCATCTCGTTCGCTTGTCAGGTTGAGTGGAACAATACCACCGGGCTACCACGCTGACCAATTAATCAGGCCAATGTGACCATTTGTCGGCTGATATTGCCTTTATTGGTACGTGAGTGGTATGTTCTTACTCATGCAAAAAGCCCTGTTCGATGAATACCATCGCCTGCAGACCGGTGAATCCACCCGCGCGGTGGCCTACCTGCGCCTGCGCCGCGCCCTGCAGAACCTGATGGACGCCGGCGTGCTGCGCTCGGGCCAGGCCCTGCCCAGCGAACGTGATCTTGCCAACCTGCTGGGTCTGTCCCGCGTGACGATCCGCAAGGCACTGGCCGGGCTGATCGAGGCCGGCCTGCTGGTGCAGCGGCAGGGCGCCGGCACCTTCGTCGCCGAACGCATCCTGCGCCAGTTCTCGCGCCTGACCAGCTTCACCGACGATCTGCGCGAGCGCGGCCTCAATCCACAGGTGAAGTTCCTGGAGCGCAGCGTTGGCGAGGTGACCCCGGAAGAGTCGATGGCGCTCAACCTGTCGCCGGGCAGCGGCGTGGTCCGCATGTATCGCCTGCGCCATGTCGACGGCTCGCCGATCGCGATCGAGCGCACTTTGGTGCCGCTGTCGTTGCTGCCGGATCCGGAGAGCGTCACCACCTCGCTGTACGAGGCGCTCGACGCGCACGGCAACCGCCCGCGCCGCGCGCTGCAACGCCTGCGCGCGGTCGCGCTGGACGAAGAGGCCGCGCGCCACCTGGAGCTGCCGGTCGGCGCGCCCGGCCTGCTGGTCGAACGCCGCGCGTTCCTGGAAGATGGCCGCGTGGTCGAATCCACCCGCTCCTACTATCGCGGCGACGCCTACGACTTCGTCGCCGAGCTGCAGAGCGAGTAGTCGCCGGCACGGCTTTCCGCGCCGGCCGCGCCGCGCCGCCGGCATCGACGACGGGCTTCGTCGCGTCGTGGCGGAGGACCTGCATCCGCCCCCGCCGCGCGCTGCACTACGCCGCGCAACCGCAGTCGCTGGACAAGGACGTGGCCCCGTTCGCCGACGCGGAAGGCCGCCACCCGCTGGTCAACCCGATCACCCGCGAAGCGTATCCATACCTGCTGGAGGCGATGCCGCATCGCCTCTGGGAGGATGCGTACCGCTGGCGCCGGACAGTGGCCCGCGCGAGTCGCCGCGCAGGCACCTGCGCGCCTGCATCACGAACCGCTGCGCCCGCGTTGCGGTCGCTATACTCGCGGCCCTCACGGAGGACGCGATGAAACGGCACGGACGACGAGACGCGATCGGGTTGCGGTTGGCGGGCTTGATGCTGCTGGTCGTCGGTTTTCCCGCGTCGGCATGGCCGGCAGATCCGGGTGGCGCCGTTCGCACGCTGCCGTCGCAGGTGCGGGAAGACGTGAACGATATCGCCCGGCAACTGCTCAAGGTACGCGATGACGACGTGGAGCTCGCGTGCCCCAAGGCGGTGGAGAACGCGCGCTGGGGCGTGGAGACCATGCTGGAGGTCGGCGAACGCAACCTGCAGGATGGCTATCTGGGCCGCGCGGACTACGATCGCATGGCGGCACCGCTGAAAACGCGGCTGGAAACCCTGACCCTCGCGGACTGCGAAAACGCCACCGGCGCGCGCCGCGAGTTCTATCGCTGCATGTCCAGCGACTACAACCACGTGATGGCCTGCGCCACCGCCCACGAGTAAGCGAAGCCTTCGCGCACACGCTCGCATTCCCTGCTCGCCGGATGCGTTGCGATCGAAGCATCCGTGGCTTTGTACCGATCCAAATCCGTCGGCTTCACCACCAAAGAAATACCAATCGCGGGATTGGTGCATCGCACGATGCAAACATGACTCCATTGCGTAATCTGACAGCGCTGTCATCACTGGCGGGACGCGGGACTTCCGGCGAGTGATGCCACGATTCCGCCCGTCGCGTGCCGGGTGGCTCCACTGGAATGCGCGACGGGCCGCCCTCCACGCGACCTCCGCGTTACCGTGGACCCATCGCGCGACGACGCGCCATCCATCGCCACGGGAGTCCGTAGTGGAATTGTCCTCGCTCGATATCGGTATCGTCCTGGTCTATCTGGCCGGCATCTTCATCCTGGCGCAGTGGGTGTCGCGCGAGAAGGGCGGCCACCAGAAGGACGCCAAGGACTACTTCCTGGCGAGCAAGTCGCTGCCGTGGTGGGCGATCGGCGCATCGCTGATCGCGGCCAACATCTCGGCCGAGCAGATCATCGGCATGTCCGGTTCCGGCTATGCCATCGGCCTGGCGATCGCCTCCTACGAATGGATGGCGGCGTTGACGCTGCTGATCGTCGGCAAGTTCTTCCTGCCGGTATTCCTGCGCAACGGCATCTACACCATGCCGCAGTTCCTGGAACAGCGTTACGGCACGCGCATCCGCACCCTGATGGCGGTGTTCTGGCTGCTGCTGTACGTGTTCGTCAACCTGACCTCGATCATGTGGCTGGGTTCGATCGCGGTGAGCCAGGTGACCGGCATGGACCAGATGCTCGCGTTGACCCTGCTGGGCGTGTTCGCGCTGGTGTACCAGCTGTATGGCGGCCTGAAGGCGGTGGCGCTGACCGACATCGTGCAGGTGTCGCTGCTGGTGCTGGGTGGCCTGCTGGTGGCCGGCCTGACCCTGAGCCACATCGGCGAGGGCGCGGGCGTCGTCGCCGGCTTCCAGAAGCTGTGGACGCAGCACCCGGAACACTTCGAGATGATCCTGAGCAAGGACAATCCCTTCTACAAGGACCTGCCGGGCATCAGCGTGCTGATCGGCGGCATGTGGATCATGAATGTCAGCTACTGGGGCTTCAACCAGTACATCATCCAGCGCGCCCTGGCCGCCAAGGACATCGCCGAGGCGCAGAAGGGCGTGTTGTTCGCCGCCTTCCTCAAGCTGCTGATGCCGGTGATCGTGGTGTTGCCGGGCATCGCCGCGGTGGTGCTGGCGCCAGGGCTGGACAAGCCCGACCAGGCGTATCCAACCATGATGCGCCTGCTGCCGACCGGTATCCTTGGTCTCGTGTTCGCCGCGCTGGTGGCGGCGATCGTCGCGTCGCTGGCCTCCAAGATCAATTCGGTGGCGACCATCTTCACCCTCGACTTCTACGCCAAGTCGAAGAGCCAGCCGAGCGAGGCGCGGCAGGTGAAGGTGGGCCGCATCGCCGCCGCGGTCGCCGTGCTGCTGGGCATCCTCGCCGCACGGCCGCTGCTGGGCAGCTTCGACCAGGGCTTCCAGTTCATCCAGGAATTCACTGGCTTCTTCACCCCGGGCATCGTGGTGATCTTCGTGCTCGGCCTGTTCTGGAAGCGCGCCAACGAGGCCGGCGCGCTGGCCGCGGCGCTGGGTTCGGTGCTGCTGTCGGCGGCCTTCTTCTGGGCCCAGAAGACCGGTCTGTACCTGCTGCCGTTCATGGATCGCGTCGGCATCGTGTTCCTCGCTGCGCTGGCGCTGGCGGTGGTGGTGTCGCTGGCGACCGCGCGCGCCGAGGGCAAGGATTTCATCCGCACCGACGACGTCGACTACCGCACCCCGGGCGTGTTCAACATCGGCGCGGTGGGTGTGGTCATCATCCTGATCGCGCTGTACACGATCTTCTGGTGATCCGGGAGGCCGGGCTTGCCCGGCCTACGACGCGGAAGCGTCGACTCGAACTTCGAATCCGGTTCACGGGCGCATCTGGAGCAGGTTGGCCGCGACTCGCGTCGCTCCCGCAGGGACGGCCGATGACCGGAAGCGGGCTTCAGCGCTTGCGGCGTGGCGCGGCGATGGATTCGCGCAGTTCCAGGCTGTACTGGACCGGCACCATCCGGCCCGCATCGGGATCGCGGATGTTGTTGAGCAGTTCCAGGGTGGCCATCCGGCCCATGTCGCGGGTCGGCTGGCGGACCGTGGTCAGCGCCGGAAAGATATGGCGCGAGATCGGCGTATCGTCGAAGCCGCACACGGAAAGATCCCGCGGCACGCTCAGCCCGCGCAGGCCCGCAACCCGAATCACCCCGGCGGCGGTGTCGTCGTTGGCGGCGAAGATCGCGGTCGGCGGATCCTTCAGATCCAGCAACTGGTTGGCGCCGTGAACGCCGGATTCGAAGGTGAACGCGCCGTCCACCACCAGCTCCGGATCGAAGGCGATGCCGGCCCGCTCCAGTGCGTCGCGGTAGCCGGCGAACCGCCAGGCGCAGGCGCCGTGCGCCTTGTGGCCCTTGATGTGGCCGATGCGGCGATGGCCGAGCGCGACCAGTTCGGCGATCAGATCGCAGACCGCGGCATGCTCGTCCACGGTCACCCCGATGCGGCCGCGGCGGCTTCGCGGCGAAATGCTGGCGAAGGGGATCTCGTGTTCTTCCAGTTGCGCCAGCAGGGCCTTGTCATCGGTCAGCGGCGGAATCAGCAGCACCCCGTCCAGGCCGAAGTGCTCGACCAGCGAGGTGATGTCGGCCGTGTAACCGCGCTGGCCGAAGGTGACCGGGGCCAGCACCAGGGTGTAGTGCTGCGCCCGGCACGCTTCCAGCACGCCGCTCTGGATTTCCATCAGGTAGTTGCGTGACGGATTGTCGTAGGCCAGCGCGACTACGTAGGAGCGCTGGCCGGCCAGGCTGCGCGCCGACGGATTGGGACGGTATTGCAGGCGGGCGACGACCTCCTCGACCCGGCGCCGGGTCTCCTCGCGCACGTTGGGCTCGTGGTTGAGCACGCGCGACACCGTTTTCATCGAAACGCCGGCGGCGGCGGCCACGTCCTCGATCCGAATGCGCATGGCGCTGGGGTTCCTTCACCTCTTCCAGGACGTCATTCTGCCAGAGCGCGCGGCGCCGGCCTTGCGCGCCGCGTCACGGCGCCTCCGGCGTCCACACGAACGTCGCCAGGCTGCGCGCCGGCAGGGTGTAGCGCAGGACCTGCTCGCCCTGTCCGACCGAAAGGCGGCGGGCGCGGCGGCTCGAGTTGGTCACCACCAGCACCAGCGACCCGTCGTCCTCGTTGCGGAACGCGACGTGGTCCAGGTCGCCGCCCTCGCCCTCGGAAGCGATGCGGCGCGCGCCCGGACGGACGAAGCGGCTGGCGTGCGCCAGCGCGTAGTACTCGTCGGTGCGGCTGACCGCGCCGGTCGCCGAATCGAAGGTCACTACCCCGCGGCAGGTGTCGCAGCCGCCCGCATGCGGACCGCCGTCCTGGTCCAGCGCGAGGTTCCAGAACAGCACGCCGCGCGCCCAGTTGCGGGTCGCGCCGATGACCTGCTCGCGTGCCTGCAGGGTCAGGCCGCCGCTGATGATCGGCTCCCAGTCGCCACCGGAGCATTCGGTGAGGTAGGCATCCTTGTCGGGAAACGCCTCGTGGACCGGCGTCTGCGCCTCGACCTCGCCGCCATAGCAGTGCCAGGCGATCGCCGACACGTACTTGCCCGCGGCCGGATCGTTCAGCACGCCCAGCGGTTCCTGCGGCTTGTCCCAGTTGTGGTCCCAGTCGAAGATCTGCGGTGCGTCCTTGCGGGTCGCCAGCAGCGGCCCCAGGTGATCACCGATGAGGCGCGCGCGTGCCGGCGCGTTCAGGCGCATGCCGGGGTAGTCCTTGGGCTCGAAGTCCGGTTCGTTCTGAACAGTGAGCGCGAAGATCGGAATGCCCTCGGCCGCATAGGCATCCACGAACTTGAGCAGATAGCGGGCGAAGGCGTCGTAGTACTCCGGGCGCAGGGTGCCCTGGATCAGGCTGTTGTTCGATTTCATCCAGGCCGGCGCGCTCCAGGGCGAGGCCATCACCTGGAGTCGGGGATTGATGGCCAGTGCGGCGCGGGTCACCGGCACCACGTCGCCGCGATTGGGCTCGATGCTGAAATGCTCCAGGTCCGGATCCGGCTGGTTGCCCGGCGGATCGTCCAGGCTGTAGTGGTGGCGCGAGAAGTCCGAGGCGCCGATGGTCAGGCGGGTGAAGCTCAGGCCCAGTCCGCCGTTCTCACGGCCGAACAACTCGCGCAGCAGGGCGTCGCGTTGTTCCGGCGACATGCGGTGCTGGATGAGCCACGCGGAGGAATCGGTGATCGAGGCGCCGAAGCCGACCATCTGCTGGTAACGCTGCTCCGGATCGACTTCGATGTGCAGGCGCCGCGCCGAATCGTCACCGAAGGCCACCGGCGCCTGTGCCTGCAGCGCCTGCCGGTGATCGCTCGTGGTGATCCAGACCTGTGCCCGCGGTCCCGCGTATGCGGCGCCGGCCAGGCCGCCAGCGAGCAGCGTCGCGAACAGGGTGGACGTGGTGAGCGGCTTGCGCCAGCGGATGATGTTCATCAATGGAGTTCTCCCTCGGTTCGCGGTGGCGAAAAAAGCGCCAGATATCCGCGCACTTTCAATGTTGCGTTGCAGCGATCGCGCCGCGTGCCGCAGGCCATGCGCCAACAATGGCGGCGATTGTCGCCAGGAGGCGTAACGCCATGTTGACAAGTCACATTGGGCGACAGTATGACAGCGCTGTCAATACTGGCTGGAGAGGGCCGCATGACACACCTCGCACACACTCCGGGCGCCGCCGGCTCCCACCTCCGTTTCGCCCCCCGCAGGCACCTGCTTGCCTCCGCCTGCGCATTGGCACTGGTTTCCACGTTCGCGGCCCACGCCCAGGATGCGCAGCAGGGTCAGGCTGCGCCGACACAGCAGCAGAACCCGGATGTCGACACGCTGGACACCGTGCAGGTCACGGGTATCCGTGCTGCGGTCGCCAAGGCGGTCGAGATCAAGAACGAATCCACTTCTATCGTCGAGGCCATTTCAGCCGAGGACATCGGCAAGCTACCCGACATCAGCATCGCAGATTCGATTTCGCGTCTGCCTGGCCTGGCTACGCAGCGCGTCGACGGTCGTTCCCAGGTCATCAACATCCGCGGCATGTCGGAGCAGTTCGCCGGCACGCTGCTCAATGGTCGTGAGCAGGTCAGCACCGGCGACAGCCGTGGCGTCGAGTTCGACCAGTATCCGGCTGAACTGATCAATTCCGTTGTCGTCTACAAGACGCCAGATGCGGGTTTGATTGGACAGGGTCTATCCGGCACCGTCGATCTGCAGACGGTCCGCCCGCTGAGCCTGGGCGAGCGCCGCATTGTCTTTGGTGGCCAGTACGAAGCCAACTCATTCGGCGACCTAAGTTCAGACGGCAAGGATCGCGGCTATCGCGCCAGCGCCTCCTATGTCGATCAGTTCGCGAACGATACTATCGGCGTCGCCCTGGGCGTGGCCCGCATCAACTCGCCCTTCCAGGAAAAACACTACAAGGCGTGGTGGTGGGCGGACATGGACGCGGTCGACTGGGGCGACCCACCCCAGCCGGGTCGACCGGCCAACGCGATCGCGCTACAGGGTTCGGAAGGCTGGGTGAAGTCCCGTGACCTCCAGCGCGATGGCGTGATGGGCGTGCTGGAGTTCAAACCCAACGAGAATTTCCACAGCATCCTCGACATCTACTACTCGAAGTTCGAGCAGGACGAGGTGATGCATGGCGTCATGTGGAACAACGATCCATGGTTCCAGAACGGTGGTGTCAGCTACAGCAACGCCGGCACCAGTCAGTACCAAGGCCGGGACGTCGTTACCAGCGGTACGCTCAACGGCGTGCGCCCGGCGGTACGCAATGACAGCAACCAGCGCGAAGACAAGCTGTTCTCCGCAGGATGGGCGAACACGTTCAATTGGGGTGATATCTACACGCTGAAGACGGATCTTAGCTACTCACGTGCCGAGCGCGACCAGTCGGTGCTGGAACTCTATGCCGGTCGCCTCGGTGGCCAAAGCGTCGACTTCAACCTGCGCACGGACCCCGGCTTTGCACACTATGGGTTGCCTGACATGGCGGATCCTGGCGCTGTGTACCTGTGGGATCCGCAGGGTTGGGGCCACGACGGACGCAGGGAGGACTCCTTCCAGAAGGACACCATCAAGGCCGGGCGCGTCGAGCTCAACCGGCTCGTGGAGTCTTCGGACTTCCTGAGGAGTTTCGACGTCGGTTTCAACTACAACCGTCGTACCAAGGAAAAGGTCGCCACCGTGTTCTTCGCCGACCTGCCCAACGGCAGGGCACCCACGCTGGTTGACCCGTCGCTGCTCTATTCCCCGACGTCGCTTGGGTTCGTGGGGATGGGCAACGTACTGAGCTTCAACCCGCGCAATCTGCTCAATCGCTACTACAACGTCTACGTCAGCGAGAGTAATGATGATCTGCGCAAGGACTTCACCGTCGAGGAAACGATCAAGACCTTTTACGTCAAGGCCAACCTGGACATGGACCTGACCGACCAGATCCGCCTGCGCGGAAATGTCGGCGTCCAGTACATCCGGTCCGATCAATCCTCCACGGGATTCAATGCCAACAACAATACCATCGTGGCCGCACAGACGTTCGGCACCAGCTATGGCGACATTCTGCCCAGCATGAATCTCGTAGCAGACTTCGGAGGAGGCTGGATGCTCCGCTTTGGTGCGGCCAAGACGCTCATGCGTCCGCCCATCAACTACCTCAGTGCGGACAGCAGTGCTTCGGTCAGTGATTCGAGTCCGGCCTTGTGGTCAGGAAGCGGCGGCAATCCAAAGCTGGAGCCGTACCGGGCGAATGCCTACGACCTGTCGCTTGAGCGCTATTTTGGCGAAGGCAGTTATGTCGGTCTGGCCGCGTTCTACAAAGATCTGGAAACCTATATCTATCGACAGAACTTCCCTCAGTGGGACTTCAGCGGATATGACCCTGATGGCAAGACGCCGGTCTCCAACCTTGGCAACTACAGCACCTGGGCCAACGGAACCGGCGGTTACATGCGTGGGCTGGAGTTGAGCGGCGCGATCACCGGTGAAACCATCCATCCGGCGCTCGAAGGCTTTGGCGCTCTCGTCAACGCGTCGTACACGGAGTCTTCGATCGATCCCGATCCGGGTGACAACTCGGTGGGCACGGATACGATCCCGGGCCTATCCAAGATCGTTGCCAATGCCACGGTCTACTACGAAAAGCATGGATTCTCCGCGCGCCTGAGCCAGCGCTACCGTGACCGGTATCGTGGCGAGTACAGCGCCTTGTTCGGCCAGCGCCAGTATCGGTTCACCCTTAGCGAGCGGGTGCTGGATCTGCAGTTCGGCTATGAGTTCCCGGAAACCAGCAAGCTCAGCGGTCTGTCGGTGCTGCTGCAGATCAACAACCTGAACAACGAGCCGTTCCGTACCCAGGTCAGTGAAAGCACCGGAACGGGTCTGTTCTTCCCCGAGGAGTACACCGAGTACGGGCGCCAGTACATGCTGGGTTTCCGGTACAACCTGTAAGGCCTGATGGAAACAAAAGTCGTTTGAGTTGAACAGGCGCAGGGACGATGGAGCACGCTCCGTCGTCCCTGCGTCATTTGAAGCCCGAGCACCACCGATAGAGAATCGCCGCCGATAGATCAGAGGCGACCGTAACCAAGGGAGATGCCAGTGAATCCGATCCGTATGACCTTGCTGGGCGCCAGCCTGATGGCCTGCCTTTCCTGCACAGGAAAACAGGAGCCGACTACACAACAGGCTACCGGAGTAGCGAAGCAGAGCGAACAGCTCACCGACTGGCCGCGGCTGACCAGCGCCGTGGCGCAGGATCCGGCCCTGGAAGCGCGTATCAAGGAAATCCTGGCCTCCATGACCCTGGCCCAGAAGGTTGGCCAGATGACCCAGGCGGAGATCAAGTCGATCACGCCGGAGGAAGTCCGCAAGTACTACATCGGTTCGGTGCTCAATGGCGGCGGTTCGTGGCCGGCCAAGAACAAGCATGCCGACGTGAAGGACTGGCTGGCCCTGGCCGACGCGTACTACGCGGCGTCGATGTCGACTGACGCCAAGGTGCCGGTGCCGATCATCTGGGGTACCGATGCCGTGCACGGCCACAGCAACGTGTTCGGCGCGACCATCTTCCCGCACAACATCGGCCTGGGCGCGGCGCATGATCCGGCCTTGATCGAGAAGATCGGCGCGGCCACCGCGCAATCCACCCGCGCCACCGGCATCGGCTGGGCGTTCGCACCGACCGTGGCCGTCGCGCAGAACGCGCGCTGGGGCCGCACCTACGAAAGCTATTCCTCGGAGCCGGCGCTGATCCGCGAATACGGCGTCGCCTACGTCAAGGGCATGCAGGGCACGCTGAAGGGCGACGCCAACGTGGTGGCCACCGCCAAGCATTTCATCGGCGATGGCGCGACCGACAATGGCAAGGACCAGGGCAATTCGACCGTGGCGCTGGCCGACATGATCAATGTCCACGGCCAGGGGTACTACGGCGCCATCGAAGCCGGCGTGCAGACGGTGATGGCCTCGTACAACAGCTGGAACGACGTCGCCGCCGGCAAGGACTACGGCAAGATGCACGGCACGAAGGATCTGCTGACCGGTGCGCTGAAGGACAAGATGGGCTTCGACGGCTTTGTCGTGTCCGACTGGAACGGCATCGGCCAGGTGCCCGGATGCAGCAACGCCAGCTGCGCCGCGTCGATCAATGCCGGCATGGACATGATCATGGTGCCGGATGACTGGAAGGCGTTCATCACCAACACCGTCCAGCAGGTCGAGAGCGGCGAGATTCCGCTGGCCCGCATCGACGACGCCGTGACCCGCATCCTGCGCGTCAAGCTGCGTGCCGGCCTGTTCGAACACAAGCCCTCCGACAGCCCGCACGCCGGCAAGCCGGAATCGCTGCAGCATCGCGAACTGGCCCGCCAGGCGGTGCGCGAGTCGCTGGTGCTGCTGAAGAACGAGAACGCCGCGCTGCCGCTCAAGCGCAACCAGCGCGTACTGGTGATCGGCAAGAACGCCGACAGCGTGCCGAACCAGGCCGGTGGCTGGTCGCTCACCTGGCAGGGCACCGACAACAGCAATGCCGATTATCCGAACGCGGACACGCTGCTGGCCGGCATCCGCGAAGCGGTGGGCGATGCCAACGTCACCGTCCGTGAATCGGCCGAGGGCGTGGATCCGGCCAGCTTCGACACCGTCATCGCGGTGATCGGCGAGACGCCCTATGCCGAGATGATGGGCGACATCCTGCCGTACCAGACCGTCGCGCACAGCCAGCGCCATCCGGAGGATCTGGCGGCGCTGAAATCCGCCGCGGCCACCGGCAAGCCGGTGGTCACGGTGTTCCTGTCCGGACGTCCGCTGTTCACCAACGACCTGATCAACCTGTCGAGCGCCTTCGTCGCCGCGTGGTTGCCGGGCACCGAAGGCAAGGGCGTGACCGACGTGCTGTTCGCCGGCGCGGACGGCAAGCCGGCGCATGATTTCCGTGGCCGCCTGACCTTCCCGTGGCCGGGCGACGCCTGCCCGGCGCCGTCGAACCATCCGGACCCGAAGAAGCCGGCGCAGTTCGGGCTGGAATACGGCCTGTCCTACGCCAAGCCCGGCCAGGTCGCCAGGCTGCCGGAAGCCCTGCCGGCCACCTGCGGCGAAGCCACCACGGTGGCGGTCTTCAACCTCGCCGACGCCGCGCCGTACGCGCTGCACCTGTCGGCGGCGGGACAGGACCGCGCGCTCGGCGCGGACCTCAACCAGACCATCGAATGGCCGCAGGACAAACCCGCGCTGCGCGTGCGCACGGTCCAGGTCAACACCCAGCAGGATGCCAAGGAAGTCACCTGGCTGGCGCCGGCACGCTTCTATGCGCGCAGCGCGGGCGGCACCAGCATGGCCTCGATTGCGCAGGACAAGGGCGTGCTGCTGTTCGACGTGAAACTCGCGCAGGCCCCCAAGGGCAAGGTCACCCTGCGCTTCGGCTGCACCCAGGGCTGCGGCGAAGGCATCGATCTGGCGCCGCTGCTGGCCGGCTACAAGCCCGGTGACAAGCACACCGTGAAGGTGCCGCTGTCCTGCTTCGCCGATCGCGGCGCCAACCTGGGCGGCATCGACATGCCGTTCGCAATCGACGCCGATGCACCGTTCTCGGCCGCCTTCACCAACATCAAGGTGATGGCCGGCGCGGCGGATGATGCCGATGCGGTGAAGTGCGGAAAATAGCCACCGCGAGTGACCTTGCGGAACGGGAGATGTCTTCGGATCGTCCCCCGTTCCATTTCCGTTGTCGTCCGCCATCGTCATTGCCGACGATGGCCGGGATGAGTGGCCCTGAGCCCTGAAGCATCGCGCTGGAATGGATTCCCGCTTGCGCTGGAATGACGACGACGGGGGGGCTTGAATATCCCTGTTTCCCGTCATCGCCCATCCTCGTCACCCCGGCGAACGCCGGGATCCATTGGCCGTGGCGTTGAATGGCTCTAAGCCTTGAAGCATCGCGCGGAAATGGATTCCAGCTTGCGCTGGAATGACGGGCGCTGGTTATGGCGCGCCGGCGTGGACCGGTATGCGGCGCCGGTTGGTTAGAGTTTTCTGGCCCCCCGGAAATGCGCCTCAATCTGCTCCAGCGTCCGCCCCTTCGTCTCCGGCAGCAGGAACGCCGCCACCAGGAAATACAGCACGGTGCAGGCGGACCAGAAGAAGAACATGCTGGCGTAGCCGTAGTGGCCGACGGTCGGCAGGAAGATCGCCGCGATGGTGGTGGAGACGAACTGGTTGATCAGCAGGGCGATGCTCATGCCGTTGGAGCGGATGCGGGTGGGCATCAGTTCCGACAGTGCCAGCCACACGCAGACGCCGGGGCCGACCGCGAAGAACGCCACGAACACCAGGATGCAGGCCGCGACCGCCCAGCCATGCGTGGGCGACGGCAACGGTCCGATGCTGGCGCGTTCGATCACCAACGGCGCCCGCATCGCCGCGGCGGGATCCGGGAACGGATTCAGGTGCAAGCGGCGGAAGAACGCACCGATGACGCTGTCGGCCTGCACGGTCTGGTCGCGCAACAGGATCAGTTCGGGTACGCCGGCCGCATCGCTGCGCAGCGAACGCACGTTGCTGAAGCCGCCATAGGCGTAGGCGATGGTCAGCTGTTGTGGTCCACTCCCGCCATCGACACCCAGGCGGCGCCACTGCGTGGTGTCCAGTTCCAGCTTCAGCGCGTCGCCCGCGACCTGCGATTGCAGCAGCGGCGAAACGTCACGCTCGCTGCGCTCGGCGCGGACGAACAGCAAGGCCGCGGCCAGCAGCGCCACCGCGATGCCGCCGCTGCCCAGCATCAGCAGGAACTTGCGGCCCTTGCGATCCACCAGCACCAGCGCGACCACCGTCATCATCGCGTTGAGCACCTTGATGGCGACGTCGGCGCCATTGGCGACCGCGCCGGGCAGGCCGGCCTGGTTGAGGATATTGACCGCGTAGGCCAGCACCGAATTGATGCCGGTGGCCTGGGTGAAGGCGAGCACCGCGCAGGCCAGCAGGAACGGCCAGACGTAGCGACGGCTGAGCAGGCGATCGCGCTCGTGCTCACCCGGTGCTTCTTCCGGTGCCCGCATGCGTGCCAGTGTCGTTTCCACTTCACCGGCGGGAACGGTCCGGCGCAGTGCGTCGCGTGCGCGTTCGGTCCGTCCGCATCGCACCAGCCAGCGGGGAGACTCGCTGAGCAGCAGCACGCCGGTGGTGAATACCACGCCGGGCAGCAGGCAGCTCCAGAAAATCGTCCGCCAGGCGTGATCCTTCGCCGCGAACAGCACGCGCTGCTGTTCGGCGGCGGCCAGTCCACGCACCGAGGCCTCCGCCGCGTCCACCGCGTGCGCGTGATACAGCCCGATCACCGCCGCCAGCACAAGCCCGATGGTCAGCAGCAGCTGGAACATCGCCGCGCCGCGTCCGCGCCGTTCCGGTGCGAGCACCTCGGCCAGGTACAGTGGCACCACCACGCCGATCAGACCGCCGCTCACGCCCTGCAGCAGGCGACCCAGCAACAGGGGCGTATAGCCCGAGGCCAGCGCCATGATCGGAATGCTGAGGGTGAACAGCAGGCCGGCGAGGAACATCGCGCCGCGCCGACCGATCAGATCCGCGATGGCGCCGGCGAACAGCGAGGACAGCACGCTGCCCAGCAGCACCGCCGCCACCACGAAACCGAGTTGCTGGCTGGTCAGGTGCCAGCTGACGGTGGCGGTGGCTTCCAGGTAGGGCAGCGCGCCGGCGATGATGCCGATGTCGATGCCATAAAGCAGGCCGCCCATGCCGGCGATGAACAGCAGGTAGCGCACCTGCCAGCGTGGCGAGGCATCGCGGGCGGACGTGGCCAGGGTGGCGGAGCTGTCGTTCATTCGGAAACCGGTCCTGTCGATGCATGCGCGCAGCGCGCGGAAAGCACCGGGCGCGAACGCACCGGCGCGGGGAGCGGAAAGGGAATCAGGCCAGCGGAATCTCGTCGCCTTCGACGAACACCTGGCGTACCTGCAATTGCGCGTCCAGTACCACCAGATCCGCGTGCACACCGGCTTGCACGCGACCGCGATCGGACAGGCCCAGATAGTCGGCCGGATAGCGGGAAAGGCGATTCGACGCGTCGGCCAGATCCAGTCCCAGCGAGACCAGGTTGCGCAGCGCCTGATCCATGGTCAGCGCGCTGCCGGCCAGCGAACCGGCCGCCAGGCGCACGCAGCCCAGGCACTTGAACACCCGCTGCGAACCCAGCGCGTATTCGCCGTCGGGCATGCCGGTGGCGGCGGTGGCGTCGGTGACGCAGTACAGGCGCGGAATCGCGCGCAGCGCGGTGCGGATCGCGCCGGGATGCACGTGCTTCAGATCCGGAATCAGTTCCGCGTACTCGGCGTGCGCGAGCGCGGCGGTGGCGATGCCCGGATGATAGTGATCCACGCCGGTCATGCCGTTGAACAGGTGGGTGAAGCCGGCGGCGCCGGCTTCCAGCGCGGCCACGCCGTCCTCGTAGCTGCCGGCGCTGTGGCCCAGCTGCACGCGGATGCCGAGTGCGGCGAGTTGCGGAATCAGCGCCTGGTGCCCGCCGATTTCCGGTGCCAGGGTCAGCACCCGGATCGGCGCCAGCGCGTGCAGGCGCCGGACCTGTTCGAGCGTCGCCTCGACCACCAGCGGCGGCTGCGCGCCGAGCCGCTCGATGCTGATGTAGGGGCCTTCCAGGTGCACGCCCAGCATCCGCGCCATGCCCGGCGCGCGTTCGGCGATCGCCGGGGCGAGGCCTTCCAGCGCCCGCACGATGTCGTCCTCGTGCGCGGTCATGGTGGTGCCCAGCATCGCGGTGGTGCCGTGCCGCGCGTGCGCGCGGGCGACGGTGCGGGCGGCGTCGCCACCCTGCATGATGTCGACGCCGTCGCCGCCGTGCACGTGCAGGTCGACGAAGCCGGGCAGGATCAGTGGCTCATCGATGCCGCGGTCATCGTTGCCGGCATCCGCCACGGGATGGAGCGCACGCACGCGCTGGTCGAACCCGATGGTTCCGCGCATCCAGCCGTCGGCGGTGAGGATGCGGCCCTGCAGCGTGCGTGTCGCGGTCATGGTGGTGGCTCGGCGATGATCACTTCGATGCCCAGCCGCTGCAGTCCCTCGCGGTAGTCGTTGCTGATGCCGTCGTCGGTGATGATGGTGTGGATCTGATCCAGGCGGGCGATGCGGTGCAGGCTGACCCGTCCGAACTTGGAGGCGTCGGTCAGCACCACGATGCGGCGCGCGCGCTCGACCATGCGGTGATTGAGGCTGGCTTCGGCCTCGTGGTGGGTAGTCAGCCCGAACTGCAGATCCAGCCCGTCCACGCCCAGGAACACGGTGTCGAAGCTGTAGGTGTTGAGGCTGGCCTCGGCCTGGCTGCCGTGCAGCGACAGCGACTGCTTGCGCAGCAGCCCGCCGGTCAGCAGCAGTTCCACGCCCGGCGCGTTGGCCAGTTCCCAGGCGATGTTCAGCCCGTTGGTCATCACGGTGACGTCGCGGTGGTCGCGCAGGTGCCGCGCCAGGGTCATCGTGGTCGAGCCGGAGTCGATGATGATGTTGTCGCCGGGTTTGACCAGGCGCGCGGCATGCGTGCCGATGGACTCCTTCAGCGGATGGTTGAGCGCATCCTTCTCGTGGATGTCCTGCTCGGTCGGCGGCGTGCGCACCAGGGTGGCGCCGCCGTGGTTGCGGGTGGCCAGGCCCTGCGATTCGATGTGGGTGAGGTCGGCACGGATGGTCACCGACGACACCTCGAAGCGATCCACCAGGTCCGCGACCTGCACGTTGCCGTGCTGGACCAGCAGCTGGAGGATCTGTTGCCGGCGTTGGCGGGTGTTGCGCATGGCGGACCTGTGGACGTTCGTAAGCGGAACCGGAAGCTTACCGTTCCGAAAGCGCGTTGGCTGCGGAAGTTTCGTTTCCGGTGCGCGGACCGGCCTGGTTGCGGGCGCAGGCACGGGCGTACTCGTCCAGCCGCAGGGCGATCCGGTGCTGGATCAGCGCCAGCGGATCGGTGCCGAGGGTGCCGGTCTCGATCGCGCGCTGCTGCTCGGGCAGGAACTGGCTCAGCAGGATCATCGGCGGCACGTGTCGGCGCAGGTTGGCGATCAGCCTTTCCACCGCCGCGCGCACCTCCGGTTCGCCCCAGTAGTAGCGGCAGCGATCACTGAGCGCGTAGCGGCGCAGCAGGCGCAGCCCGGCATCGTCGCCGCTGTAGTGGTTCTGCCAGTGCTTCGGATTTTCCACCATGCAGTGGTCCAGCACGTCGGGCAGGTGCGAGCGTTCGGCGTCCGGCAGCAGTTCGTCCTCGATGGCCGCCAGCGCGAACAGCGCTTCGCGATAGGCGAAGGTGGCGGCCGGGCCGACCTTGAGGATGGCGAAGTGATCCCGCACCAGCGCGTGCAGCGCCGCCTCGGTCTGGTAGTCGGTGGAATGCGCCTCGAACACGATGCGCGGCTGGGTCTGGACGAAATCCGACAGCGCGGTGGCGGCGGCCGGATCGTAGCCCTGCACCTGGCTGTGATCGAAGTCCACGCCCGGCTGCACCACCATCGCGATCACCCGCTCCCAGGCCGGCGCCAGGTCGGGATCGGCGAAGGCCTGGCGGTGGATTTCGAGCGTGCGCGCCGCGGCCGCCGGCGTGGTCACCGCCACCCCGCTTTCCAGCGAGGCCTCGCCGCCCGGCACCGGCACTTCCGTGCCGATCACGTAGACCGGCGGCGGCAGTCCGGCTTCGGCGGCGATGCGTTCGGCGATGCGGGCCAGTTCCGCCGAACGGGCGGCGACGATCTCGTCCGGCAGCGGATGCGGGTCACCGGCGCAGGACATGCTGCAATCCAGGTGGATCTTGTGGAAACCGGCGGCGACGTAGGCGGCAATCAGATCGCGCGCATGCGCCATCGCCTGTTCGGCCGGCAGCTTCTGCCACGCGTTCGGGCCCAGATGGTCGCCACCGAGGATCAGGCGTTCGGCGGGAAAATCCTGCTGTCGCGCCAGCGCTTCCACGTAGGCGCGGAACCGGGCCGGATTCATGCCGGTGTAGCCGCCGAACTGATCGACCTGGTTGGAGGTCGCCTCGATCAACAGCATCGTGTCGTAGCGCCGCGCCACCTGCATCGATGCCAGCAGCACCTGCTCGTTGCTGGAGCAGATGCTGTACAGGCCGACGTTCTCGCCTTTGCGATGCGCGGCAATCAGGGATTGGACAGCGGACACGGAACAGCCTCCGGGGAAGGAAATCAGGAAATCGGATCGTGCTGGCGCGCCAGCAGTGCGGCGCCGCGCGCGCCGCCGGCGTCGCCGAACACCGGCGGCAGGATCGGCGGCACCCGCACGCCGGTGAACAGGTGGGCCGAGATGGCGGCCGGCAGTTCGCGGTACAGGCGCTCGTCCTTGGACAGGCCGCCGCCGAGCACGATCACGTGCGGGTCCACCGCCAGGATCAGGCTGGCCAGCGCGTGGCCAAGCAGATCCCGATGCACATCGAGTGCCTGCATAGCGAGCGCATCGCCCTGGCCGGCGCGCGCGATGAGGGACGCGGCATCGATGTCGGCGCCGCCGAGATGGCGGTGGATCATCGCCAGCCCGCCACCGGAGACGTAGCGCTCCACGCAGCCGCGCAGGCCACAGGCGCAATCGATCACCGGCAGTCCGTGCTTCGCCAGCAGGTGCGCGGCGACGCTCCAATGGCCCCATTCACCGGCGATGCCGTTGTAGCCGCTCACCAGCCGGCCTTCGACGCAATAGCCGCCGCCCGCGCCGGTGCCGAGGATGGCGCCGAACATGCTCGGCTGGCCGTCGGCCGCGCCGCCGTGCGCTTCCGACAACGCGAAGCATTGCAGGTCGTTGCCGAAACGCAGGGGCCGGCCCAGCCGTTCCCGCAGATCGCGGCCGACGGTGCGTCCGGTCAGCGCCGGCACGTTGGCGCTGAGCTGCAGGCCGGTGGCGCGATCGACGACGCCGGGCAGGCCGATGCCCACCGCGCGGGCGGGCTGGCCGAGCAGGGCGTCGGTCCCGCGGATCAGGCCGATGATCGCGTCGAGAAAGGCCGCGTAGTCGTGCGGCGTATCGATGCGCTGGCGATGCCGCACCTCGAGCGTCGCGTCGCAGGCGATCAGTTCGATCTTGGTGCCGCCGATGTCGATGCCGTAGTCGAGCTGCATGGCGCGTTCCCGCTTTCAGCCGTGGCGATGGATGATCACGCCCTGCACGACCCGGTTGACGGTGCCGTCGGGGAAGGGATTGTCCGGGGTCAGATCGAGCGCGGCCGAACGGCGCAGGGCGTACCGCTGGGCGAGCGTCAGCCACACCGGCGCCAGCCAGGGATCCGGCAGCGCGGGCACCGCGAGGGTGAAGTCGCCCGGCGCGGCGGGTTCGCCGTCGACGCGCGGTCCCACCGAAATCACCCGGCCGGCGACGCCGTCGCGGCGCAGTTCGTCCAGCAGGTCCTGTTCGTAGCGACGGGCCACCGGCTGCGCGCTGCGCAGCACGACCACCAGCGTACCGGCATCCAGGGTGGACTTGGGCCCGTGGCGGAAACCGAGCGGCGTGTTGGCCAGCGCGAGCACGCGGCCGGCGGTCAGCTCCAGCAGCTTGAGCGCGCACTCGCGCGCGAGGCCTTCCAGCGGGCCGCTGCCCAGGTAGATCACGCGGGTGCCGCTGCCATTGGCCAGGAAGGTGCTTGCCTGTTCCCAGTCCGACAGCGCGCGCCGGCCGAGCGCGGCGACGGTATGCAACTGCTCCAGGCGCTGTTCCCAGGGCGCGCGATCGAACACCGCCAGCGCCGCCAGTTGCATGCAGGTCAGGCTGCTGGTCATCGCGAAGGCGCGATCACAGCTGGCCGGCGGCATCAGCAGGGTCAGGGTGTCGTCGCGATCGCGACCACGGCGTGCCAGCTCGCCTTCGCCATTGCAGGTGATGTCGAGGAAGCGGCTCAGCGCCACCTGTTCGCGCACCAGATCGACGGCGGCGATGCTTTCCGGGCTGGAACCGCTGCGCCCGAACGACACCAGCAGGGTGGGCCGCTCGCGCTCCAGGTACAGCGCCGGATGGGTCAGCAGGCTGGTGGTGTGCACGGCGCGCGCTTCCGCGGGCCATTGCGCGTTGATGGTGTCGGCGACCATTTCGGCGATGAAGCCGGAACTGCCGGCGCCGGTGAAGATCACGCGGTTGCCGGGCTGGCGCAGCCAGTCGCCGAGGAAGGCGTCGATGGCGGATTGCATGTCCGCCAGGGTTTCCGCCAGCGCATCCCATAACGCGGGCTGCTGCGCGATTTCTTCGGCGGTGTGTTGCCCGCCGAGGCGCTGCCAGGCGGACAAGTCGGAAAGCAGAGGAGCGTCCATTCATCGTTCCTGTTGGGCCTGCGCACGATCTGTGTTTTCTTTCGAAATGTCAAATATCGAAAGATATTGGAAAGTTTGACGGCGTCGGCAGTTTCCTGCTTTCGGGAATCGAAATCGCCATGCGGGAGCGAATGGGCTCACCTGTTAAGCGCCCTGAAGGAGCCGTTGCGAAAATGAATAGCGGGTTCTGAAAGTATTGCTTCGCAACAACTTTCGATATCAAGAAAATATCCTTCTTTTTTCTTTGCAATTTGTTGACATGTTTCGAGACGCTGCCCTAGAGTCGGCCGCAATGGTTTCGTACTCCCGCTCCGGCGGGCCTGGGGAGCAAGTTGGAAACCCGCGTCTGGCATCGCTGCAACCGGCTCGTCGCCCTCGCCCTGCTGGCGTTCGCCGCGAGCGCCCCCGCCTTTGCCGAGAACGTGGGCAACGTGCGCACGCTGCAGGCCGCGCCGTCGCGTGACGGCATGCCCGGCTGGGACATCACCACCGACAGCGGCGCGCGGGTGCGCGTGGATCTGCTGCGCGCCGACACCGTGCGCGTGCAGGCCGGCCGCAAGGGCAAGCTGGCGCCGGCCGGCGACAAGGCCGCGCCGATCGTGTTGCCGCAGCCGGCGGGCAAGGTGGATTTCGGTTTCGAGGAAGACGCGCGGGAAGCGCGCATCCGCACCGCCGCGCTGGTGCTGCATATCCAGCGCCAGCCGTTGCGCCTGTCGCTCGAACGCGTGGCCGGCGACCAGGTCACGCCGCTGTGGCGCGAGCTGCAGCCGCTGGATCTGGACGCCCAGCAGAGCGTGCAGGTGCTGTCCAGCGAAGCCGGCGAGCATTTCTACGGCGGCGGACAGCAGAACGGCCGCTTCGAGTTCAAGGGCCGCGAACTGGAAATCGCCTACTCCGGTGGCTGGGAGGAAGGCGACCGCCCCAGTCCCGCGCCGATGCTGCTGAGTTCGCGCGGCTGGGGCATGTTGCGCAACACCTGGAGCGACGGCAATTACGACCTGCGCCAGCCGGACCAGGCCACCCTGCTGCATCGCGAGGATCGCTTCGACGCGTATTACTTCGTCGGCGCCGGCCTGCACGAACTGCTGGACCGCTACACCGCGTTGACCGGTCGACCCGGCCTGCTGCCGCGCTGGGCGCTGTCCTACGGCGACGCCGATTGCTACAACGATGGCGACAACAAGAAGAAGCCCGGCACCGTGCCCGAAGGCTGGAGCGACGGCCCCACCGGCACCACCCCGGACGTCATCGACAGCGTCGCGCGCAAGTACCGCGAGCACGACATGCCGGGCGGCTGGATCCTGCCCAATGACGGCTATGGCTGCGGCTACACCGATCTGCCCAAGGTCGTGGAGGGGCTGGCGCGTTACGGATTCAGGACCGGCCTGTGGACCGAGAACGGTGTCGACAAGATCGCCTGGGAAGTCGGCAAGGCCGGCAGCCGCGTGCAGAAACTGGACGTGGCCTGGACCGGCAAGGGCTACCAGTTCGCGATGGACGCCAACCAGTCCGCCTACAACGGCATCCTCAACAACTCGGATTCGCGTCCGTTCCTGTGGACGGTGATGGGCTGGGCGGGCATCCAGCGTTACGCGGTGGCCTGGACCGGCGACCAGAGCGCCAGCTGGGATTACATCCGCTGGCACATCCCGACCCTGATTGGTTCGGGCCTGTCCGGCATGGCCTATGCCACCGGCGATGTCGACGCGATCTTCGGCGGCAGCGCCGAGACCTATACCCGCGATCTGCAATGGAAGAGTTTCACGCCGGTGCTGATGGGCATGTCCGGCTGGTCGTCCGGCGCGCGCAAGCATCCGTGGTGGTTCGACGAGCCCTATCGCAGCATCAACCGCGACTACCTCCAGCTGAAGATGCGGCTGACCCCGTACATGTACGGACTGGCGCGTGATGCGGAAACCAGCGGTGCGCCGATCGTGCGCGGCCTGATGTGGGATTACCCCACCGATCCGGAAGCATGGACCGAGGCGCACAAGTACCAGTTCCTGCTTGGCCGGGAGCTGCTGGTCGCGCCGGTGTACCGCAGCCAGGCTGCCAGCCGCGGCTGGCGCCGCGACATCCACCTGCCACAGGGCCGCTGGATCGATTACTGGGACGGCCGCCAGATCCAGGCCGACGTGCAGGGCCGGCAAATCGATCGCCAGGTCGAACTGGCGACCCTGCCGGTATTCGTGCGCGCCGGCGCGATCCTGCCGATGTATCCGGCCATGCTGTTCGACGGCGAGAAGCCGTTGGACGAACTCACCCTGGATCTGTATCCGCAGGGCGAGTCGAGCTACACCCTGTACGAGGACGACGGCAACACGCGCCGCTACGCCAAGGGCGAATTCAGCGAGCAGGCCATCCGCATGCAGGCGCCCGCGCAGGGCAGCGGCGAAGTGCGGGTCGCCATCGAACCCGTGCGTGGCCAGTACGCCGGCCAGTTGCCGCAGCGCCGCTATGCGCTGCGCGTGCTGAGCCGCGCCAGGCCGAACGCGGTCGAACTGGACGGGCGCGCGCTGCCGGTGCTGGCCGATCGCGCCGCCTTCGACGCGGGCGCCGAAGGCTGGTACTTCGATGCGAAGGAGCGCCAGGGCACCGTGCACGTGCGCGGCGCGTCCACCGACATCCGTCGCGCGCTGGCGTTCCGGCTGGACATTCCGGTCGCGGCGGCGCCGGCCGACGACGCCTTCCCGGCCGCGCCGGAGCTGGGTCGCGCGCTGCCGGCAGACAGCCTGCTGGTGGTCGGTCGTCCCGCCGAGGAACCCGGCCATCCGCTGGAGAACGCCTTCGACGATGATCCCGCGACCTGGTTCCGCACCGTGCGCAACCAGGCCGTGCGCACCGGCGCGCACGAGTGGACGCTGGGCTTCGGCGAGCGCCGGCTGATCGACGGCGTCGAGCTGGCGCCGCGCACCGATCAGCACTGGAAGCATGGCCAGGTGCGCGATTACGAAATCTACCTGGCCGACAGCAACGGCGAATGGGGCGAACCGATCGCCCGTGGCCGCCTGAAGCTGGAGCAGGGCACCCAGACGATCAGTTTCGCGCCGCGTGCCGGCCGCCTGTTGCGTTTCCGCGTGCTGAGCACACAGAACCCCGACGGCGATGGCGCCGCCGGCAGCGATCCGATGGTGACCGCCGCGCAGGGCGCCACCGCGCGCGCGTTCGATGCCCTGCAGCCGCGCGAAGTCGGACCGATCACCCTGTCCACCTTCCGCGTGCTGGAACACCAGGACGCCGAGCGTCCGGCGCAGCAGCGCTATCTGTCCGAACTCGAACCGCCGGCCGGCATCGCGCGGGACCGCGCATTCGGCGGCCAGGTCGAAATGCGCATGAACGGCCTGCATTTCCGCCGCGGGCTGGGCGTGGGCGCGGACAGCCGCATCGATATCGAACTGAAGGGCGGTTGGCGCCTGCTGCGCGCCGACCTCGGCATCGATGACAGCTGCCGGGAAGCAGGCGGCATGCAATTCCAGGTCTGGGGCGACGACCGCCTGCTGTACGACAGCGGGATGGTGCGCGCGCCAGGCGTGGTCAAACCCGAACTCGACATCCGTGGCCTGCACCGCCTCAGCCTGCGCACCCTCGGCGCGCAGGGCGCGCGGCCGGCGCAGGTCTGCGGCAACTGGGCCAATGCTGTCCTGATGGGACAGGAGGGCGATATCGCCACCATTTCCCCGCCGTAACCCCGCTCCAGAAAAGTTTCACGCCATCTCCCCCGCCTTTGCTGCGGCCCGCCGGCCGTGGCCTGGGACCGCTGTTGCCTCACGCAAGCCCTTCCACCACAGCAGCGCCGCGCGCTGCACCCCCGAAACGAGGAGAGAACCCGATGTCGTCCGCAAGCCGCCGCCAACGCTGTATATCCATCACGCCCCTGGCCCTCGCGCTGGGCACGGCGCTCGCCATGGCCGCTCCGGTCTCGGCGCAGACCGCCGAGACGCCGAAGGAAGACGGCAAGGCCACCGAACTGGCCCGCATCGAGGTCACCGGTTCCAACATCAAGCGCACCGATGTCGAGACCGCCTCGCCGGTGCAGATCATCAGCCGCCAGGACATCGAGAACATGGGCGCCCGCACCCTGCTGCAGGTGCTGGACAACCTGCCGGCCGCGCGTCCGGCGCAGCAGGACTTCAAGTCGCTGTTCACCGGTTCGGATGGCGCCTCGCAGGCCAACCTGCGCGGCATGGGCGCGCAGGGCACGCTGGTGCTGCTCAATGGCCGCCGCCTGTCGTACTACGGCGCTCCGGCCGGCTTCCAGACCCAGTTCGTCAACATCGATGCGATTCCCGCCGCCGCGATCGAGCGGATGGAAGTGCTGACCGACGGCGCCTCGGCGGTGTACGGCACTGACGCGATCGCCGGCGTGATCAACGTCATCACCAAGAAGTCCTACCAGGGCCTCGAGGTCAACCTGACCACCGACAGTTCCTCGCGCATCACCAGCTACGGCGAGCACCAGGCCAGCATCACCGGCGGCTTCGGCAACCTCGACGAGGATCGCTACAACGTCTACGCCTCGCTGAACCTGTACCGCCGCGACCCGATTCCGCTGAGCGACTGGTACGACAAGAAGCCCGGCCAGTATTACGTCAACAACCCGAACTACATCAACAATTTCCGTTTCGGTACCGGCAGCGCGCCCGGAACGCTCAACCCCGGCAGCTACTTCGCCTTCGATCCGGTCACCGGCAGGCGCGTGCAGGAAGCCGCGCCGGGTTGCCAGAACGTGGTCATCGAAGCCGCGGGTCCCCGTTGCATCTGGCAGACCTGGATGAACAACGAGATCGACGCGGGCGCGAAGTCCGAGCGCATCACCGCCTACGTCAATGCCCACTTCCTGATCGGCGAGACCACCGAGGCTTTCGCCGAGGCGACCTACACCGACATCGACCTGCGCGCCAACGGCGGCACGCCGCGCGCGTTCGGCACCACCACCGGCAATCCGACCAGTTGGTTCGCCCGCAACACCGGCACCAACGTCAACCAGTTCTTCTATCCCTACCTGGGTCCGAACAATGTCTACAACCACGCCAGCCCCGAGCTGCGCGCGCTGATGGGCGGCGTGGTCGGCCTGCAATACTTGATGCAGGACGTCGGCAAGAACCACTTCGGGCAGCGCAACACCGACAAGAGCTATCGCGGCCTGGCCGGCCTGCGCGGCAGTTTCGGCGACTGGAACTGGGAAACCGCGTTCGCCACGGCCGGCACCCATTCGGTCACCTACCAGACCGTCAACGTCAACCTGGATGGTTTTGCCCGGGCCTTCGGTCCGTTCACCGTCGACCCGGGCACCGGTCGCGTGATCATCTCTGACAATCCGGCGTACAAGTTCGGTGAGATGAGCGAAGCCAATGCGAAGCTGCTGCGCGAGGCGTATCCGACCTTCGACATCCAGTCCTGGACGCGCCTGCATACCCTGGACGGCAAGGTCGAAGGCCCGCTGTTCAACCTGCCCGCCGGCGAAGTGCGCGCGGCCTTCGGCTTCAACGTCAGCCGCGAGACCTTCTATACGCCGGGCAACATCGACGCGGCCAACGGCAAGATCACCCAGCAGGGCGGTTCGTGGTTCGACGGCAGGCGCACCACCAGCGCGCTGTTCGCCGAAGTCGTCGCCCCGCTCACCGAGAAGCTGGAACTGGACGCGGCGCTGCGCGTGGACAAGTACCCGAACTTCGACGCCAACGTCGCGCCCAAGATCGGCCTGAAGTACCAGGCGCTGCCCACGGTGATGCTGCGGGGCACTTACTCGGAAGGCTTCCGTGCCCCGAGCCTGGCCGAGGCCGGCACCGGCGGCGTGTTCGCCCAGCTGGGTGGCTTCGAGGATGACGTCCGCTGCGACGAAACCAACGCGATCGCCAATCTGCTGCTGCAGTCGAATCGCCCGGGCGACGTGGATCTCGGCAATTCGCTGCTCAACGTGGATTGCAGCCGCACGGTGGCGCGCATGACCCAGCCGAACCAGAACCTGCAACCGGAAAAAGCCAAGATCGCCACCCTGGGCGTGGTGCTGGAGCCGTTCGACTGGCTGTCGGTGTCGGCCGACTACTGGTTCATCTACCGCCGCAACCAGATCGCCGCGCCGGACTACAGCAAGGAAACCGACATCGTGTCGATGACCCGCAATCCGATCACCGACAGCGACCGCGCCGCGGAAGCCGCGGTGGCCGCGATGTGCGCGGATCCGGCCAGCGGGGTGACCTGTCCGGGCACGCTGCCCACCTACAGCGTGGGCAACGTGGCCAGCGTGGTCGGCCAGTACAAGAACCAGGGCCGTACCCTGATCGACGGCTTCGACGTCGATGCGCGCGGCCATTTCCCGTTGGGTCAGTGGGGCGAGCTGAACGTCGGCGTGGCCGCGACCATCGCGCGCCGCAACGAGGCTTACCTGGACGATGAAACCCGCTGGTACTACGGCAACACGATCGGTTACTACGGCAACCCGCGTCTGCGCGCCACCTTGAACGCCGACTGGACCTACGGCGAGGTGACCACCAGCTTCTTCGTCAACTATGTCGGCAAGACCAAGTGGGCGTGGGACCGCGTCGATGCGCAGGACAATTCGCCGGAAACCTGCACCGCCGGATCGCTGCCGGTGGATCCGGACCACTGCGACGGCGTGCCGGCCTGGTGGACCGCCAACCTGGGTCTGTCCTGGCGGCCGGATGATCACTGGCATGCCGGCTTCACCATCAAGAACCTGTTCAATCGCATGCCGTTCTACGATCCGAACAGCTTCCTGGGTGATTCCAGCGACTACGCCAGCATCTTCGGCCGCAGCTACAGCTTCACCGTCGGCTACAAGTTCTGACATAGAATCCGCGCCGGTCCGCCGGCGCCTTGTCACAGGGAGTTACGCTGCAAATGAAACGTAGAGAGTTCATCCTCGCGGGAGCCGCGCTCGGCGCGGCCACCTTGCTGCCGACCACGCCGGCCTGGGCCAGCAAGCGCAGGATACGGCTGGGCATGATCGGCACCGGCATGCGTGGCCAGGTCCTGCTCAAGGAACTGCTGCGCCGGGAGGACGTCGAGGTCGTGGCGCTGTGCGACATCGAACCCATCATGCTCAAGCAGGCGCTGGACATGGCGGCCAAGGCCGGCAAGCCCGCGCCGAAGGCGTACGGGCAGGATGGCGACACGCACGCCTATCGCCGCCTGCTCCAGCAGCGCGGACTGGACGGCGTGATCATCGCCACGCCGTGGGAATGGCATGCGCCGATGGCGATCGAGGCGATGGAAGCCAAGGTGGCGGTCGGCTGCGAAGTCGTCGCCGGCGTCACCCTGCAGGATCACTGGGACGTGCTGGCCGCGCAGCAGCGCACCGGCACGTCCTACATGCTGCTGGAAAACGTGTGCTACCGCCGCGACGTGATGGCGGCGCTGCAGATGGTGCGGGCCGGCCTGTTCGGCGAGCTTATCCATCTGCAGGGTGGCTACCAGCACGATCTGCGCGCGGTGAAGTTCAACTCTGGCAATCCGGCCGAACCCTACGGCAGCGGCGTGGAATTCGGTCCCAAGGGCTGGTCGGAAGCACGTTGGCGCACCGAGCATTCGGTCCGCCGCAACGGCGAGCTGTATCCCAGCCATGGCATCGGTCCGTGCGCCATGTATACCGGCATCAACCGTGGCAACCGCTTCACCCACATCAACAGTTTCGCCACCAAGGCGCGCGGTCTGCACGAGTACACCGTGGCCAGGAGCGGCGGCACCACCCATCCCAGCACGCAGGTGAAATTCAAGCTGGGTGACGTGGTCACCACCACCCTGGCCTGCGAGAACGGCGAGACCATCCTGCTGCAGCACGACACCTCGCTGCCACGCCCGTACTCGCTTGGGTTCCGGGTGCAGGGCACCAAGGGCCTGTGGATGGATCTCAACCAGTCCATCCACATCGAGGGCCGCAGTCCCGGACACAAGTGGGAACCGTTCAAGACCTACCAGGACGAGTTCGATCACCCGCTGTGGCGCAAGTACGCGCAGGATGCGGAAGGTGCCGGCCATGGCGGCATGGATTACTTCGTCATCCACGCCTTCGTCGAGGCGGTGAAGGCGGAGGCGCCGATGCCGATCGACATCTACGACGCGCTGGCATGGAGCGCGATCACGCCGTTGTCGGAACAGTCCATCGCCGAGGGCTTCAAGACCCTGGAGTTCCCGGATTTCACCCAGGGCTTGTGGAAATCGCGCAAGCCCATCTTCGCGTTCGACGCCCGCTATTGATCTTGCAGCGCCGGGTTCGCCTGGCTCCCGCCCATCCTCTCTCCACGGAGTCGGGCCGGCCCGGCGCTGCGAACCGCGCGGATCAGCGGAAGCGTCGCGCGTAGCCCAGGTAGATCTGCAGATCCGGACTGTCGTCATCGAGTCCGGCGTTGACGCCCGCGTCCCATTGGGCGTCTTCGTCCGGCTGCCAACCGAACGAAAGGCCGGCCAGCGCCTGCGTGCCGTGGCCCGTGGGATCGCGATCGCGCGACAGCGAAACCTCGAACGAGCCCGACACCGTATCGGACACATCGAATCCCAGCCCCGCCACCGAACCGTAGGCCAGGTGCCGGCCATCGCCGTCGCTGTCGACGGCCGCTTCGATGTTCGGGGTCAGGCCCAGCGACACGGCGCCCAGCTCGATGCTCATGGGCAGGTTGATGCCCGCGCTCCAATCGTCCGCACCGACCGGCGCGCGGCCAGTGGGCAGGCTCACGTAGGGCATCAGCGCCAGCGAGAAGCCGCTGCCGTCGGGATGGCGCAGGTTGCGGCGCAGGGCGAGGCTCACATCGCCGAAGCGCGATGCGCGCGTGGTCGTCGCTGAAACCGTGTCGCGCTCGCGCACGCGGCCGTAGGCGATCCAGCCCACCTGCGCTTCCAGCGTGTCGCTCAGGCCGAAGCGCAGCAGCGCATCGCCGAACAGGAACTGCTCCGTGCGCAGGCCGGGCGCATCGTCGCCGGTCCAGTCGGCCAGGCCGATTTCCAGCACCGTCGCGCCGCGCTCCACCGTGCAGGCCGGGGTGCCCAGGCCCGGTCGGTCGGGACACAGATCGCGCGGTTCCGCGGCAGGCGCGGACGCCGAGGCCAGCCATGCGGCGGCGAAAAGCAGACCACGCATCCTTCTCTCCCTCGATCCCGTTCCCGGCATTGAACCGGGGCCGGTGGCGGGAATCAATGCCGCGCGCGGGCGTGCGTCAGTCGTCGTCGCCGTCGGGTAGCGGTGATGCGGGAGCGCCGGGAGTGAACGTCCCTGGTTGGACGTAGGCGGCGAAAACGATGTCGATGACTTCGGTGCCATCGCGCATCAGATCGAACAGTTCCGGTTCCAGCATGGCGCTGTACAGCACGCCGGACAGGCTGGCGTGCAGGATCCGCGATGCGATCGCCACGTCGGCATGCTCGCGCAACTGGCCCAGATCCCGCGCGCGCTGGAAGGCCAGGGCGATGATGTCCAGCTCCTCGCGGGTGCTGTCGCGCTGCAATTCCTGCATCGCCTGGCTCTCGGCCGACAGATCGTTGCGCAGCATGATCTCCATCATGTTGCGCAGGCGTTCGTCGTCGGCCAGTTCCTGGAACGACACCAGCAGCGCCGAGCGCAGGTCGATCACCGGCGTGCTGCGCTTGGTAGACGAGGTTCGGCGCAGTCGCTGGATGAAGGGGATGCGGTCGCGGTTGATCAGCGCCTCGAGCACCTCGGTCTTGTTCTTGAAGTGCCAGTAGACAGCGCCGCGGGTGTAGCCGGCACGCGCCCCGATCATCGCCAGGGTGGTGCCGACGACCCCGTGCTCATGGAAACAGGCCTGGGCCGCGTCGAGGATGCCCTCCCGCGTGGCCTGCGCCTCTTCTTTGGTTTTTCTGGCCATCTGCCTTGCGCATTCGCTGGGTGAAACCGGGCTGAATTGTACCGGTTTGCAAACAAACATTCATGCATGTATATTTCGCGTCCCGTTGCTTTCCCGTTGCCGGCCGGCACCTTTCTGGCTGCTGCCCAGGCTGGTTTTTATCTTCTTTTTGGCGGCTATTCGCCCATCTTTCCGGGCAGTTTGCCGCCAATCGATACCGAACTTCCTTTTCGAACCCACCCCACCGCCATGTCCCGAACCTCCCTTCCCCTCCTCGCCCTGTCCCTGGCGATCGGCCTGACCCTGTCCGCCTGCGGCGGCGGTGAACCGGAGGCGCCGCAGGGCGGCCCCGGCCAAGTCACCGTGACCACCCTCAAGACCGAACAGGTGGGCCTGACCCGCGAATTGCCGGGCCGCACCAACGCCTTCCTGGTCGCCGAGGTACGCCCGCAGGTCAACGGCATCGTTGCCCGCCGATTGTTCACCGAAGGCGGCGAGGTCAAGGCGGGACAACCGCTGTACCAGCTCGATGACGCCAGCTATCGCGCCCAGGCCAACACGGCCCGCGCCCAGCTGGCGCGCGCCGAGGCCACCGCCCACGCCGCGCGCCTGAGTGCCCGCCGCATCAGCGAGCTGGCGAAGATCGATGCGGTCAGCCAGCAGGATCTGGAAAACGCGGTCGCCGCGCAGAAGCAGGCCGAAGCCGATGTCGGCGCCGCCCGCGCTTCGCTGGACGCGGCCAATGTCACCCTCGGTTACGCGCGCATCACCGCGCCGATCAGCGGGCGCATCGGCAAGTCCACGGTCACCCAGGGCGCGCTGGTCAACGCCGGCCAGGCCGAAGCGCTGGCGACGGTGCAGCAACTGGATCCGATCTACGTCGACCTGAGCCAGTCGTCCGCCGAACTGCTGCAACTGCGACGCGAGCTGACATCCGGACGGTTGCAGGACAACCAGCAGCTGCCGGTGAGCATCCTGCTCGAGGACGGCAGCACCTTCGAGCACAAGGGCACGCTGGAGTTCTCCGAGGTCAGCGTCGATCCCGGCACCGGCAGCTTCGGCCTGCGGGTGAAGGTCGACAATCCCGAGGGCGTGCTGATGCCGGGCATGTACGTGCGCGCGGTGATCGGCGGCGGCGTGCGCGGCAACGCGCTGCTGGTACCAATGCAGGGCATCGCCCGGGATCCGAAGGGCGACACCAGCGCGATGGTGGTCGGCAAGGACGGCAAGGTCGAAGTGCGGCCGGTCAAGGTCAGCCGCGCGCTGGGCGACAAGTGGCTGGTCGAGGAGGGCCTGAAGGCCGGCGACAAGGTCATCGTCGAAGGCCTGCAGAAGATCGGTCCCGGCATGCCGGTACAGGCCACCGAACTGGGTGCCAAGCCCGCGCGGACCGCCGCCGCCTCCGCGGCGCCGGCCGCCGCCCCCGGCGCGCGGTAAGCGGAGAATCCCATGGCACGCTTCTTCATCGACCGACCCATCTTCGCGTGGGTCATCGCCATCATCATCATGCTCGCCGGCGGCCTGGCCCTGTTCAAGCTGCCAGTCTCCATGTACCCCAACGTCGCGCCGCCGGCGGTGGAAATCAGCGCGACCTATCCCGGCGCCTCGGCCAAGGTGGTCGAGGATTCGGTGACCCAGATCATCGAGCAGAACATGAAGGGCCTGGACGGGCTGATCTACTTCTCGTCCAACAGCTCCTCCAACGGCATGGCCACCATCACCCTGACCTTCGAGAGCGGGACCAATCCCGACATCGCGCAGGTACAGGTGCAGAACAAGCTGCAACTGGCGATGCCGCTGCTGCCGCAGGAAGTGCAGCGGCAGGGCATCAACGTGGCCAAGTCCAGTTCCGGCTTCCTCAACGTGCTCGCGTTCGTGTCCGAGGATGGCAGCATGGACGAGAACGACATCTCCGACTACGTCGGTTCCAATGTCGTGGACCAGCTCAGCCGCGTGCCCGGCGTCGGCAACATCCAGGTGTTCGGTGGCAAGTACGCCATGCGCATCTGGCTGGATCCGAACAAGCTGCACACCTACCACCTCTCGGTGCCGGAAGTGGTGGCCGCGATCCAGGCGCAGAACGCACAGGTTGCGATCGGCCAGCTCGGCGGCGCGCCGGCGGTGAAGGGCCAGCAGCTCAACGCCACCATCAACGCCCAGTCGCGCCTGCAGACCCCCGAGCAGTTCCGCGACATCGTCGTGCGCAGCGGCCAGGACGGCTCGGAACTGCGGTTGAGCGACGTGGCCCGGGTCGAACTGGGCGCTGAGTCCTACGACTTCGTCACCCGCTACAACGGCCAGCCGGCCAGCGGCCTGGCCATCACCCTGGCCACCGGCGCCAACGCGCTGGACACCGCCGCCGGCGTGCAGAAGACCCTGGACGAGCTGACGCCGTTCTTCCCGGCCGGCCTGAAGGCCGAGACGCCCTACGACACCACGCCGTTCGTGCGGGTGTCGATCAAGGGCGTGGTGAAGACCCTGCTCGAGGCGATCGTGCTGGTGTTCGTGGTGATGTACCTGTTCCTGCAGAACTTCCGCGCCACCCTGATCCCGACCATCGCCGTGCCGGTGGTCCTGCTGGGCACCTTCGGCGTGCTGGCCGCGCTGGGCTTCTCGGTGAACATGCTGACGATGTTCGCGATGGTGCTGGCGATCGGTCTGCTGGTGGACGACGCCATCGTGGTGGTGGAGAACGTCGAGCGGATCATGTCCGAGGAAGGACTGTCGCCGCTGGAGGCCACCCGCAAATCGATGGGCCAGATCACCGGCGCGCTGGTCGGCATCGGCCTGGTGCTGTCGGCGGTGTTCGTGCCGATGGCGTTCATGAGCGGCTCCACCGGCGTGATCTACCGCCAGTTCTCGGCCACGATCGTCTCCGCGATGGCGCTGTCGGTGCTGGTCGCCATCGTGCTGACCCCGGCGCTGTGCGCGACCCTGCTCAAGCCCTTGAAGAAGGGCGAGCACCATGTCGCCCATCGCGGCCCGGCCGGGCGTTTCTTCAACGCCTTCAATCGTGGCTTCGACCGTTCCAGCGAAAGTTACCAGCGCGGCGTGCGCGGCATCCTCGCCCGGCCGTGGCGCTTCATGGGCATCGTGCTGGGCATGTTCGTGCTGATGGGCGTGCTGTTCGTGCGCCTGCCCAGCGCGTTCCTGCCCAACGAGGACCAGGGCGTGCTGATGGCGCTGGTGCAGGCGCCGGTCGGCGCCACCCAGGAGCGCACCCTGACGTCGATCCGGGCGCTGGAGAACCATTTCCTGGAAAACGAGAAGGGCGCGGTGGAATCGGTGTTCTCGGTGCAGGGCTTCAGCTTCGCCGGCATGGGCCAGAACGCGGGCATGGCCTTCGTCAAGCTCAAGGACTGGGGCGCGCGTGGCGAGGAGGATGGCGTGATGCCGGTGACCGGGCGCGCGATGGCCGCGCTCGGCGGCATCAAGGACGCCTTCATCTTCGCGTTCCCGCCGCCGGCGATTCCGGAACTGGGCACCGCTTCTGGCTACACCTTCTTCCTGAAGGACAACGGCGGCCAGGGCCACGAGGCGCTGCTGGCCGCGCGCAACCAGCTGCTGGGCATGGCCGCCGAAAGCGGCAAGCTTGCCAACGTGCGTCCCAACGGACAGGAAGACACCCCGCAGTTCCGCATCGACGTCGACGTCGCCAAGGCCAGCGCGCAGGGCCTGTCGATGGACCAGATCAACAGCACCCTCGCCACCGCCTGGGGCAGCCAGTACATCGACGACTTCGTCGATCGCGGCCGGGTCAAGCGCGTGTTCGTGCAGGCCGATCAGCCGTTCCGCATGGTGCCGGAGGATTTCGATCTGTGGTCGGTGAAGAACGCCGAGGGCAAGATGGTGCCCTTCAGCGCCTTCGCCTCCAAGCACTGGGACTACGGCTCGCCGCGCCTGGAACGCTACAACGGCGTGTCGGCGATGGAGATCCAGGGCGAACCGGCGCCGGGCGTGGCATCCGGCGACGCGATGGCCGAAATCGAGCGCCTGGCCGCGCAGTTGCCCCCGGGCTTCGGCATCGAGTGGACCGCGCTGTCCTACCAGGAACGCCAGGCCGGCGCGCAGACGCCGCTGCTGTACACGTTGTCACTGCTGATCGTGTTCCTCTGCCTGGCCGCGATGTACGAGAGCTGGAGCGTGCCGACCGCGGTGCTGCTGGTCGCGCCGCTGGGCATCCTCGGCGCGGTGCTCGCCAACACCTTCCGAGGCATGGAGCGCGATGTCTATTTCCAGGTGGCGATGCTGACCACGGTCGGCCTGACCAGCAAGAACGCGATCCTGATCGTGGAGTTTGCCAAGGAAAACCTGGAGAAGGGCGTGGGACTGATCGAGGCGACCATGAACGCGGTCCGCGATCGCCTGCGCCCGATCATCATGACCTCGCTGGCGTTCGGCCTGGGCGTGCTGCCGCTGGCGATCGCCTCCGGCGCGGGCTCCGGCGCCCAGCGGGCGATCGGCACCGGCGTGCTCGGCGGCATGATCGTCGGCACCGTGCTGGGCGTGTTCTTCGTGCCGCTGTTCTTCGTGGTGGTGCAGCGCGTCTTCAGCCGCAGGAAGCGTGCCGGAGATGTCGAGCGCACCGAGGACGCGGAGCACGCGGATAATCCGGGAGAAACCCATGCATAAGCCTTCGACCGCCGGCCTGACGCTGGCGATGACGCTGGTACTGTCCGGTTGCGCGACGCTTGCGCCGCACGGCAGCGAAGTGGCGCCGTCGATTCCCTCGCAATGGCCGGCGGCACAGGCGACCGGCGAGGCCGGGGAGACGCCCGCCGTGGCCGATGTCGCCAACATCGGCTGGCGCGAGTTCTTTCCGGATCCGCGCCTGCAGGCCCTGATCACCCAGTCGCTGGACAACAACCGCGATCTGCGCGTGGCGGCGCTGAATGTCGTGCGCGCCCGCGCGCAGTACCGCATCCAGCGGGCCGATCGGGTGCCGTCGTTCAACGTGCAGGGCCAGATGACCCGCAGCGGTGGCGATGCTCCGGTCAGTGAACAGTACGGCGCGAACCTGGGCGTGGCCGACTTCGAACTGGATCTATTCGGCCGCGTGCGCAACCTGGGCGAAGCGGCGTTGCAGCAGTACTTCGCCGAGACTGCGAACCGGCGCAGCGCACAGTTGTCGCTGGTGGCCGAGGTCGCCAACGCCTGGCTGACGCTGGGCGCGGATCGGGAGCAGCTGCAGGTCGCCCGGGCCACCCTGGCGGCGCACGAGGATTCGCTGCGCCTGATCGAGGCGCGTCATCAGCGTGGCGCCGCATCCGCGCTCGACGCCAGCCAGGCCCGCACCCTGGTCGAGACCGCGCGCACCGACGTGGCCCGGTTCACCGGCCAGGTGGCGCAGGATCGCAATGCGCTGTTGCTGCTGGCGGGCGGGCCGATTGATGAGGAGCTGTTGCCGCAGGACAATCTCGCCGACATCGCCGCGTTGCGGCCGCTGCCCGCCGGCCTGCCGGGTGACGTGCTGCTGCGGCGCCCGGACGTGATGGCCGCCGAGCACGTCCTGCTGTCGGCCAACGCCAACGTCGGCGCCGCGCGCGCGGCGTTCTTCCCCTCCATCCAGCTGACCGGATCCATCGGCTCGGCGTCACCGGAGCTTTCCGGCCTGTTCGACAGCGGCACCCGCGTCTGGAGCTTCATGCCCCGGATCACCCTGCCGATCTTCCAGGGTGGGCGCCTGCGCGCCAACCTGGGCATGGCCACCGCGGATCAGGACATCGCCCTGGCCCGGTACGAGAAGGCGATCCAGTCGGGTTTTCGCGAAGTCGCCGACGCGCTTGCGCTCAACGACAGCCTGGACGGACAACTGGCTTCGCAACGCGCGCTGGTGGCCGCCACCGAGCAGGCCGAACGCCTGTCGCAGGCGCGCTACGACGCCGGCCTGGACAGCTTCCTCACCCTGCTCGATGCGCGCCGCGCCGCCTACGGCGCTCGCCAGTCACTGGTGAGCACGCGGCTGGCGCAGCAGTCCAACCAGGTCGCGCTGTACAAGGTGTTGGGTGGCGGCTGGCGCGAGGGCGGTTGAACGCGCGCTCCACGCGATGCGATGGAATGGCATCGCACCGCCGATGGCAGGCGGGCACAGGCCGGGCGCACCGGCGGGAAATCGAAGACATGCAGGACGGCAAAAGCGGTCTCAGGAAAAAGACGGGCCTGGCCCTGCTGGGCGTGGTGCTGCTCTACTGGATATCGTTTCCGGCGAAGTGTTGCTGCTGATCGCCATCGCCCTGCTGGGAAAGGAATACTGGGGACGCATCAGGCAGTGGGCTGCGAACACCATGTCCCCGTTCCGGCGCAGGAAGCGGACTGACGGGCGGGAATGAATCCCGACGACCGCCGCATGGACGGCGGACGTTGATCTCGTCTGTGCTCCGGCCGTCAGCGGCACATTTCCTAGCCGACCGTTCCGGATGCCTGCGCGGTGGGCTGCGCCAGCCGGCGCTCCAGATCCTCGCGCATGCCGACCAGTTCGGTGCTCAACTGCTTGCGATGGGCCATGCCTTCGCGGTGGATCTCGCGGACTTCCTCGACCGTGCGGATCAGGGTCTCGTTGACGGTACGCAGGGTATCCACGTCGATCACCGAGCGCTGGTTGGCCCGCGCGGTGCCGACCGAGGTGGCATGAACCAGCTCCGCGTTCTTCCGCATCAGCTCGTTGCTGGCATCGTCGATGGTATTGGCCAGTTCGACCGCGTTGCGCTGATCGGCCAGCGACAGCTGGATCGCGAACTGATTGCGCCACATCGGGATGGTGACGTCGCGCACCGCGCTGAACTTCTCGATCAGCTGGATGGCATTGGCCTGGATCAGCCGGATCATCGGCAGGGTCTGATCGGCGGCGTGCTGCAGGACCTGCAGATCGGAGACGCGCTTGTCGATCAGGCGCAGGGCGGTATCCACCGCCGCGCGCTGCGTGCGGGTGGCCGGATCCTCACCGCCGGCCAGGCTCGCCAGCTCGGCCTCCAGTTCGGCGATCCGGACCTTGCCGGCGGCCACGTGGACGCCGAGTTCGCGGCGCTCCTCCAGCACGATCGCGTGCATCTGGTCGTACTCGCGCACCCGTTGCTGCTGGATCTGCTGGGTCTTGCCGACATCGGTCATCAGTTGATCGATCTGGCGGTTGGTCGAGCTGTAGCGCTGCACCAGCTCGTCGCGACCGGCGCGCATGCGATCGATCAGCGGCCCGAGGATGGGCAGCTTGGAGCGGCCATGGAAGGACTGCAGGTTCAGCGAGCGGGCAATACGCACCACTTCGCCCAGCTTGTCCCCACTGCTGTCCAGATCCGAGTTCCGGACCTTGTCCAGCAACTGGGTGCTGTAGGCGCTGGTCTTGCTCGTCGCATCGCGGCCGTAGCCATGCAGGTTGCCCGGAGCGATGTCCTGGAGCGCCTTCGCGGTCTCCTGTATGCGCGGAATATCGGAGGTATCCAGACCCAGGTCGGAGAGCAGTTGCGGCGACAGCGCGGCGGGAAGCAGTGACTGTTCGGGATTCGGCGTGGTCATGGGATCTCCTGGGTCTTGTTCTCCGGCTTGGCCGGGGAGGGCAGGTGGTCGATACAGGCTTCCAGCTCATCCAGCGCCTGCCGTGCGGAGGATAACTGCATTCCCTGCCCGCTACCGGATTGCACGCCGCGATGCTGTGCCAGCAGCAGGGTGAGCCGGGGCAGTTGCTGCGCATGGCGCTCGGCGACCGCCAGCGTGCCGGCGGCGACCAGCTGCAATTGACCGGCGGTCACGGCGCAGGTCGCATGCAGCGTGCCCAGGCGCGCGAGACGACGTTCGCGGCCGTCGTCTTCGCCATCCCGGGAAGACGGCTCGGACAAGGCTTCGATCTCGGCGCGCAACCCGGCCAGCGCTGCGTTCAGGCGTTCGGCGCGCAGCGCCAGGGCGGCGTGGTGTTCACGCAGCCGCGCCACCTGGCTTTCGGCGCGGAGCAGCAGGACGCCGCTGCCCTCGCGCAGCGCGCGGGCTTCGGCATCCATGCGGATGTCGCGTCCGATCAGGCGACCCCAGAAACCGGCGTTGCGTCGGGCCGCTCCCGGATCGGCGATCAGGAGCAGGGCGCGCAGATCACGCAGCGTGGCCTGCAGCGCATCGGTGGCGCCCGTGCCCAACACCTGCACCGCCGCTGCGTGCTCGGCCAGCACCCGTGCCTCGGCGTCGCCGGCAGGCGCCGGGTTCATGGCTGCGCATCCCCCTGCTCCTGTGCGGAAGGAGACACGTCCAGGGTCGGAGTCGGGCGCTCTTCCTTGAATTCCAGGTTGGCGATCACCTTGTCGAACTCGGCCTGCCGGGGTGTCTTCGGCTTGCCCTTGCGCGGTGTCGGCGCGGGTTCCGCCGTCGCATTGGTGCGCAGCGCCTGGGCAAGGGCGACAAGCGCGGCATTGAGCTGATCCTGGCGGCCCAACGTCTGCCGCAGTGCGGCCAGCAACGGCGCCGTGTCGGACGCGACCGCCTCCGGAGTGACCGCCGGCATCGGCGGCATCGGCGGCGCCGCGGGAGCCGGACGCAGGCCGTGCAAGGCTTCCAGCAGCGCTTCCCAGGGCACCGCCGCCGCAGCGGGTTCGTCCGGAGTGGCGGGTTCACCGAGGCGCTGCAGTCCCACCGCGATGTCGGCCAGCTGCGCCACGACGCGTCCACCGACATCGGCATCCTCTGCACCCATGGCCTTGTTGCGCAGGAAATCGGCCTTGATCTGCTTCCAGCGCGACTGCGCTTCGACGCCCAGCGTCCCGCGGAGCTCGCCCAGCTTGAGCAGGTTCTCCTCCGCGCCGGTGGTCAGCAACTGGGCTTCGCCCAGATAGTGATCGGAGATCAGCTGCTGCAGCTCGGACTCGTTCATCACCGGCGAGATCTTCTCGGCGAGCTTGTTCATGTTGCGGTAGCTGCCCTGCAGCTTGAACGGCGGCTCCACCCGGTACCGATCCGCCTGCGCGGCACTGGCGATGTATTGCTGGTTGACCCGGTAGACCACGTCGCGAACGCTCAGCAGCCGCTGCAGCACGGCGACGATTTCGTTGATCTCCGCGCCGCTGTAGGCATGGGAGAGCTGGTTGCTGCTGACATCCTTGCCGCGGGCCCGATCCACCAGCAGGTAGAGATCGGCCATGTCGCGGGTGGCCAGCGGCGCCAGCACCGGGTTGGAGGTCAGGCAGTTCTCCACGTAGCTCAGCAGGAACGCTTCCTCCATCCCGCCCAGTACGTCGCCGAGGTTGTAGATGTCGGCGCGGTTGGCGAGCATGTCCGGTATCTTGAAGACCTCGCCGGACTCGGTATACGGATTGCCGGCCATCACCACCGCGAACTTGCGTCCGCGCATGTCGTAGGTCCTGGTCTGGCCGCGCCAGACGCCCTCGATGCGGCGGGTGCCGTCGCACAGGGAAATGAACTTCTGCAGGAACTCCGGATGGGTATGCTGGATGTCGTCCAGGTACAGCATCACGTTGTTGCCCATCTCCAGGGCCAGGTTCAGTTTCTCCAGTTCCTGCCGCGAGGTCGCGTCCGGTGCCTGCGCCGGATCCAGCGAGCGCACTTCGTGCCCCAGTGCCGGGCCATTGATTTTCATGAAGACCAGGCCGAGGCGGTGGGCGACGTACTCCATCAGCGTGGTCTTGCCGTAGCCGGGAGGCGAGATCATCATCAGCAGACCCATCAGGTCGCTGCGCTTGCCCTCGCCGGCGGTGCCCATCTGCTTGGCCAGGTTGTCGCCGATCACCGGCAGGTAGACCTCGTTGATCAGCCGGTTGCGCACGAACGAGGTCAGCGGACGCGCCTTGAATTCCTCCAGCCGCATCGCTTCGCGTTCGCGCTGCACGACTTCGCCGCGCAGGCCCTGGTAGCGCCGCCATTGCGGCAAAAAACCACCCAGATGGGCATCGAAGCGGGCTTGGAAGTCATCCACGGCCAGGCTCATCCGGCCCTGCTGGATGCGCGGATGTTCACCGAGCAGGCCCTGTACTGGGACCATCAGGTCGACCGGATCGACCACATGGCGCAGGCGTGCACCATGCAGGTGGAGTGCAATCGCTTCCGGCGCATACGTGGCCAGGGGCGCCAGTTCCGCCTGCGCGGTCAGCGCCGCGAATGCCTGCTGCAACAGCGTCCAGGTGGCGACCGGGCGATCCTGCAGGCGCTGCAGCGTCTGCCTGAGCACGGTGCCCGTGTCGCCCTCGGCCATTTGCCGGGCGAACGCGGTGGCGAGTTGCTGCGCATACTGGGTGAAACGGAATGCCGGCGTGGCCGAATCGATGCTGTCGGCGAGGAAGCCGGCCGCGCTGTCGGCCATGCCGGCCGGAAGCTCGCCCGCCTGCTGGCGCTGTGCGATGGAGGCGGCGAGCTCGGCCCGCAGCGCCGGCAACGCGGCACCGGTCGGGCCCAGCGCATCGATCGTGCGCGCGGCGCGGATGCGGTCCACCCATTCGGCCGCCGACTCTTCGGCCAGTCCGCACCAGTAGGCGATCGCCAGGGCGCGTTCGGCGGGCGGATGCACGAGGGCCCCGGCCGCGCGCTGCAGGGGTAGCAAGGCGCGCAGGATGGCGGTGGCGTCGTGATCGTGGATGCCTTTCTCGTAGCCCTCGCGATAGCGCGGCGCGGCATAGTCGCGCACCAGTCTGGCCAGCGCTTCGGGATCGGAGAGCGCATGCTCCAGCGCGGGAAGCGCCAGGCCGTTCCGGCCCGCGCGCGCATCGGCCAGCATGCTGCCGGCCAGGTATTCGCCGCGATACAGCTGCGGGGATTCGGATTCGATCATCACGTCCCAGAACGGACGCAGCGCTTCCAGCGCCGGATCGTGCAACGGCTGCAGGTAGTCCGTGCCGGTCAGGTGTACGGCCAGCGTATCGGCGCGGGGAATCAGGGTGAGATCCAGCGGCTGGGTGTTGACGCTGAAGCGATGGCGCGCGCCGATGCGGATGATGTTGCCGCCGTCCTCGAACAGGTCGCTGCGATCGCGCAAGGCGCGGATCGACTGGTCGCGGACGGATTTGATGCGGGCCTCGACGTCGTCGGCCTTGACTGGATCCTTGAGTTCGCGTAGGCGCCCGGCGAGTTCACGCAGCTTGAGGATCAGGGTATCGCCGGCGAAGAACGCATTCAATTCATCCGCGGTGGCGAGGCGTTCGGTGCGCCGGCCCAGGCCCTCGAGAATGCGGTTGGCGGCATCCAGCACCGCCTGGGCCTTGCGCTGGCGTTCGTCGAGCAGGGCCTGCTTGTGCGCCTCGAACGCCTCCAGCACCTCCTCGCGCTTGGCCAGGATGTCGCCGAGGAACTGTTCGTGCTCGCCGAACTGGCTCTCCAGCTCCTCCAGTTGCACGAGCAGCCGTGAGGATTGCTCGTCGGTGCGCTCGGGCGTGTTCGCCAGCGCCAGCCCGTTGGTGACGGCCTGGGCGAACAGGGTGAACTGGGCGCCGAACTGGGCGACCGACTCGGCCGAGCCCAACTCGCGGCGCTTGGCGGTCGCGCGTGCGCGCGACTGGTTCAGTCGCGCATAGATGGCGGAGATGGATTCGACCACGCGGGTACGCCGGGTGGCATCGTCGATCTTCAGCGTTGCCATCAGCTCCGACAGCATGTCCAGCTCGCCGGACATCGCCTGCATCGCCGAGATCGCCTCGCCCAGTTCGCGCGCGGTGGTCGCGGCGGCCGCCTGCGCGTCCAGGGCCGCCAGTCGCTGGAGGAAGGGCGCCAGCGCCTTCTCGCCGGCCAGGAAATCACCGGTGGCCAGGCCGACCCGGTCCTGTGCCTCCTGCAACGCGGCCGTCATCGTGTCGACGGCCGCGGTATCGATGTAGCGATAGTCGCGGATGGTCAGCAACTGGCCGCGCTGGCGCGAGATCGCTCCCAGCGCTTCGACGAACTGATCGATGCCGTTCCAACCTTCCGGCTGCAGGCGGCCGATCAGGGCGCGATGATCGCTGCGCGCCTGGGTCATCGCGGCGTCGGATTGGCGGCGGATCTGCTGGACCTTTTCGTATTCGTCCAGCACCGATTCGCCGGTGTCCGCGATTTCGTGCAGCAGGCCGGCCAGGCCGTCGCACTCGGCATCGTCGATCCAGTGGTGCAGGTCGAACAGGCGGCGGGTGGAATGGGTCAGCAACTGGTAGCGCTGCGCGGAGACGTCCTCGCGTTCGATTTCGCGGGCCAGGTCGAGCAGGTTGGAGACCGCGCGGACCAGTTCCGCGTTGCCGAGCCGGCCCATGAACGAGGTGCCCGGCGCGCGGGTGGCGGCGAATTCGTCGGAACTGAAGGGTGTCTGCCAGACCTGCATCTGGTGGACACGGGTGGGATCGTCGTTCTCGGCCCGGAACAGCACCATGCGCCCGTCATGCAGGCGGGCGTAACCGTGCGCCAGCACCGGCGGCTGCAATTGGCGCTGGATCAGGTTGTACACCAGCAGCGCGGCCTGGCCGGTTTCCCGCTCGTAGAACACGTACAGCACGTCCTCGCCGTTGGGCGAGCGGATCGTGCGCTTGTACTGCATGTCGCGGACGATGGCGTCGAAAGCCTTGTGTTCGCCGTTCTGCAGGTAGTAGCCGCCCGGGAAGATGATGCCGTGGTCTTCCGGCAACTGGATGCAGGCCTGCACGATGGCATCCAGGCGCGTGACCTTGCCGGTCAGGGTGTTGTAGACCAGGCCGCGCCGGGCGCTTTCGCGATAGGGCAGGACCTTGAGCAGGATCAGCGAACCGACCCGTGCGTATTCGAACTGGGCGTCATCCAGCGACTGGGTGCGATCCTCGACCGGCTCGCTGTAGACGCCGGCGCCGGTATCGGTGTTGTTCTCGACCTTGATGGTCAGATCCCCGCCGGTCGTCTCGACGAACAGGGTATCGAGGATGTTCAGGTGCGGATGCCGGCCGCTGACCTCCATGTCCTTGGTGGCGCGACTCCATTCGAAATCGAACGGTGGTGGCAGCACGATGTCGCGCTCGCCGCGCGCGTCGAGGTAGTTGATCGCGCCATCGGAGGCCAATGTCCAGCGGAACACGCGTACGTCGGTGGATTTCAGGCCGATCTGGAACGCCATCAGCAGGCGGCTGTCGCGGACGATCAGCTGCAGCAGGCGCGCATCCTTGTAGTAGCTGTACAGCTCGCCGAAATCACGCTGGAAGCCGGCATCGGCGAGGAAGCTCCCGGCGATGTCCACGGGCGCGACGTCGTAACCCTCGGCCGTTTCCACCAGCCGGTACAGGCCGAACACGTCGGCAATCGACGTGGTGGTCTTCAGCCCCATGTAGACATTGAAGCCGAACAGCAGGAAATCACCGACCTGGACGATGTCGCGGCCGACCGAGTTGTGTTCGGTGCGGATGCGCAGGCGGCCGATCGCCTCCATGCGGCTGTCGCCGAATTCCTGCAGGCGACGCGTGTTGAGCGCTTCGACCAGGCCATGCAGGCGCGTGCCTTGTTCGCCCAGGCGGCGACGCAGCACTTCGTATGCACCGCCCTGGGCGACGGCCTGGTCGACCTGGCTGTCGGCGGTGGGTTCGGGATTTACGGTTGCGGACATCGGACCTCATCCTCGCCCGTCCTGGGCGGTCGATGCGAGATTTCAGGGCCGGCGGACATGCGTCCGCCGGCCCGGTTCAGTGGCACGGTTTCAGGCGTCGGTGGCTTCGGACTGGCGCGCGGCCGCCGGCAGGCCGGCACCACCGGCCAGCCGGCCGAGCAACTGCGCCGCGATCGGGCTCTCGCCGACGATGCCTTCCAGCGCCTTGCCCAGCGAAACACCCTTGGTCAGCGCGTTGAACACGCCGCCGTCGCCGCCGATCAACTCGATGTTGGCGTTCTTCAGCGCGCCGGCCAGGATCTCGGCGTTCTCGCGCGAGATCGCCTTGCCCGCGTCGAACGAGGCCAGCAACTGGCGCAGCTGGGTTTCCAGCAGCATGCGGTACTCCTCGTGGCTGCGCGCTTCCGGACTCATCTTGCCCATCGCGTCGAACTTGGAGGTCAGGCCCTCGGCCTCGGCCGCCATCTTGCGGCCGATGTTGCTGGCTTCGGCATCGCCCATGGCCTGGGTGGCGGTGGCATTGGCGCGGCCGAGCTTCTCGGCGCCCTCGGCTTCGGCGGCCAGGCGCTCGCTGAGCACGCGCGCGTCGGCGTTGCCCTGCTTGTAGGTGGCATCCGCCTTGGCTTCCAGCACGCGGGCCTCGGCCAGGCCGGTCTTCTCCATCGCGGCCGCATTGGCTTCCTGCACCTGCGCGTGGGCCAGGCCCGGCGCGGCGGATTCGGCCCGGGTACCTTCCGCCAGCACGCGCTTGGCCTCGGCCTGCTTGCCGGCGGCCTGCAATTCGGCATCCGCCAGCACCGTCAGTTCGACCGCGCGGTGGCGGGCGGCCTGCTCGGCGGCTTCGGCGGCCTTGACGTCCTTCACCAGCGTTTCCTGCGCGGCCGCTTCGGCGGCAAGCACGGTCACCTGCTTGGCGCGGTCGGCTTCGGCGACCTCGCGGGTCTCCTTGATCTTCTCCTCGGCCACGGCAACCGTCTGCTCGATATGGGTGCGCTCGCGGACGACGTTGGCCACTTCCATCCGGCCCTGCTCGACGACCTTGTCACGCTCAACTTCCTGCAGCTGCACTTCCTTGTTGGTGCTGACCCGTTCCAGTTGCTCGGCGCGGGCGACGCGCTCCAGCTCGATCGCCACCGCGCGGCGGCGGTTCTGCTCTGCCACCTCGACCTGGCGCAATTGTTCCTGCTCGCGGATCTTGATCTGTTCCTCGGTTTCCAGGCGCGCGCGCTCGGACACCTGGCGCTGCTCCTCGATCACCTTGGCGGTCTCGGCGGCTTCGCGCGCACGCACCGTCTCGACTTCGCGCTGCTGGCGTGCCTCGGCCTCGGCCTGCTGGCGTTCCAGCGCCAGCATCGCCTCGCGCGCCTCGGTGTTCTTCTTGGTGATCGCCAGCTTTTCGTTCTGCTCCAGTTCGTTGGTGCGAACGTTCTGCAGGGCGGTCAGCTCTGTGATCTTGCGGATGCCTTCGGCGTCGAGGATGTTGCTGGGATCCAGCAGCGACTTCGGCGTCTGTTCGAGGTAGTCGATGGCCACGTCCTCGAGCACGTAGCCGTTCAGATCCTGGCCGATCACCGCGACGATCTCGTCGCGGAATTCCTGGCGCTTGTCGAACAGGTCGGTGAAGTCGAACTTCTTGCCCACCGTCTTCAGCGCCTCGGAGAACTTGGCGTTGAACAGCTCGTCGACGGCGTGCTTGTCGGAGGCGCGATCGGCGCCGATCGCCTTGGCCACGCGCAGGACATCCTGCGGGGTTTCGTTGACGCGCAGGTAGAACGCCACCGCGATGTCGGCGCGCATGTTGTCACGGCAGACCAGGCCTTCCTTGCCACGGCGATCGACCTGCAGGGTGATCAGGCTGATCTTCATCAGCTCGGCCTTGTACAGCACCGGGATGATCAGGGCGCCGGTGAAATGGACCTTCGGCTGCGAGCTCATGTCGTTGACGATGAGCGCGGTGCCCTGTTCGACCTTCTTGTAGAAGGCTTTGAAGATGCCGATGAAACCCAGCCCCAGCACCAGCAGGACGCCGAGGCCGATGAGGAAGGGAAGGATGTTGGCGGTGCTCATGGCGGAACTCCTTGTAGGCGCGGTGCGTTTACTGCTGGTGGAAAGTGGATTCGGAGATGACGCGGTAGGTGTCGGAAGCGACCAGGTGTTCAATCAGGACGACCCGGTCGCCGCGCGCGAAGCCCTGGCCGGGCATGGCGCGGACCTGGAGGATCAGGCCGGCGCCACCGTCGTCGAACTGGGCGCGGCCGCTGGTCTCGTCGACCCGGGGCGAAATGACGCTGCCAGTGCGTCCCAGCACCGGCGCGGGCAGCGGCGGACGCAGGCGGGTGATCAGTGTGGCCAGCGGCCGCAGCAGCAACGAGGTCGCCACCACGCCCGGCACCAGCGCGGCCAACAGGACACCCGCGCCGGCCAGCCAGCGCAGCGCGTCGGGCACATGCGGCAGCAGCCACAGCTGGACGAAATAGGTGATGAGCCAGCCGAACCAGGACAGCACCGTCAGCACCAGCATCATCGGCACGCCGGACAGGCCCAGCCGGGCGATCATGCCGGCGATCTGGCTGGGTTCGACGCTGTCGCCATCGCTGCCCAGCCAGCCGTCGACCGTGTCGAAGTCGAGGATGCCGGTGGCCGCGAGCAACCAGTAGATCACGCAGAACGCCAGCAGCACGCTGTAGACGAGGGTGGGGAAACTCAAGGCGGTGGTGAGGAACGCGGTCATCGGGGCTCCTTGCGGTCAGCGCTTTCGCGGGGACGACTTGATGCGTTTTTCCGCCCGCGCCAGCACCGCCTGCGCGGGGTCCCCCGCGGGCATGCGGGGGGCGCCGGCTTCCCGGGCGGCCGTGCCGGCGACGCGTCGCTTCATCCGCTGCGCGGACGCGAACGCCGGTTCCGGATGCGGCGCCTCGCCGGGTTGCCGCCGTGCCACCGTAGCCTGCGCACGTTGCAGGCTGATGCTGGCGCGCAGGAGGTCGAGCTGATGCTTGAGTCGGCGCAACCGGCCTTCGAGCTGCTCGGCCACATGGGCGAACTGCTGTTCCTGCGCGGCGAGATCGCGCGCATGGCGGGTCCATTCGTCACGCTGTTCCTGCAACCGCACCACCTGCTCGGCCGCGGTCCGTGCCTGTTGGGTGCGCCGCTGGCGCAGCGCGGACTCGACCCGCGCCTCGGCGGTCGCCAACTGCGCGGTGGACGCGGCCAGGTGCTGTTCGTTGGCGATGCGCCGCGCCTTCGCCGCCGCATGTTCGCCACGTGCCCGGTGCAAGGCGTCGTCGACCGTGCGGATCTCGTCATCGAGCAGGCGCTCCGCGCGCTCGCCGAGCACCGCGTCGGCCAGGCCCTCCATGCCGTCCTGGATGCGCTTGAACAGGAGCTTCAGCGTTTCCGGCATCAGGCCCTCGCCTTGCGCGGCGGGCGCAGGTACGGCTGATAGGCCTCGGTGGCATGGATGACGTTCTCGGCGAGCGTTTCGATCTCGAACATCAGGTTGGCCAGGCTGGAATGGGTATCCAGGGCGCCGAACATCACGTAGCCCGCGACGCCGCCAATCCGTTGCAGGCCGATGGTCGACAGGGGCAGCAGCACATGGGTGCCCAGCACGTGGGCGTTGAACGCGGCGGGGTCGATCACGTCGCTGACCGGCCACAGATAGGCTTCGACCAGGATCTGCTCGCCGCCCACGGCCAGGAACACCGACAGGTCGCCATGTTCATGAAGGACGAGATGCAGGCTGGGCTCGGCGCCCTCGATGGTCTCCAGGCTCACCAGGCCGTCGCGCACCGCGCTGGTCTGGGCAATCGCATGCCGGATCGCCGGTACCGTCCAGCCGGCCTCGGTCGGCTGCGCCGGCAGGTAGGGAATGCCGGCATCGCGCTGGGCCTCGCGCATCGATTTCTCGATGGCCGTCAGTTCTGCCGCGTACTCCGGCCGGATCCATACGTCCTTCTTGACCAGGCCCTGCTCGCGCATGCGCTCGCGATAGTTGCGAACGTGCAGGGTCGAAGCTTTGATGGCCGGCTTGCGGGCTGTCATGTAACCAAGCTATTCGATTACATGTAATGGCGTCAAGGCCTCCGGTCGGGCCATTCTCGGCGCATTCCGGTGCCGGCGGCCCGTCGCTGCTCGGAAAGCATTACCAGCCGGCAAGGCAGGCAAATTCGCCCGCGGTCGAGGCGACATCGACCGCGGGGGATGCTAACCGGTGGCGCGAACGCCGCTCGGGGTTCAGTAGCGGGCCGCGCTCAGCGGCGCGTCCGCCCATTGCCAGGCCGCGGCCTGCCGGCGCGAGGTTTCGCGGGCCGCATCGGCCTGTCCGAGTGCCTGCTGCGCCTGCGCGAGGCCGAACAACGACCAGCCGTTTTCCGGGTAGGTCTTCAGATCCTGGCCGAATGCCTCGGCCGCTCCCTTGGCGTCGCCTGTTTCAAGCAGCGCCGCGCCCAGGTACGGGCGTACCGGAAGCGGCCAGTCGGCCGGTTCGTTGTAGGCCAGCGCGTCCTCGGCGGCGACGGCTTCGCGCAGCGCGGCGATGGCTTGCGCGTGCCTGTCCTGGGCAAGCAGCAGTTCCCCGCGCAGCAGGGCATCGGCGACGCGCAGCACGCCATCGGCGTGGTTGATGTCGAAGAAGCTGATCTTCGCCATGTCGGGGTTGCGCGCGATCGCGCCCAGGGCATCGGCTTCGCGGGTGGCCTCGGCCAGCGCGCCCTTGCGCAGGTGCGCCATGCCGCGGGCGAAATGCCGGATCGCGGCCGGATACGGCAGTGCCGGCGGCGCGGAGGTGTCGGACAGGATGGCATCCCAGTCGCCGAAGCGGACCCGGGTGAGCAGTGGCGTGACCACGAACTGCTGCATGAACTCCATCGGCGGCGCGCCCATCGTCGTGCGATCCGCGCGCTGGGCGGTCTGTTCCGCCGCCTGCAACGCCAGGGTGCGCGAACCGGTCAGGCCGGTGGTCATCGTGGCGAAGTGCCAGTTGTGCGGCACGTAGCCCAGCGGGTAGACCCCGTTGCTGCCGCGGCATACCGCCAGGAAGTCCTTGTCCGCCGTGGTCGCGGCGAAATTGGTGAGCGTCGCGTCGTGGTAGCGGCCGATCCGGATGTAGATGTGCGCGGGCATGTGCACCAGGTGGCCGGAACCGGGCGCCAGCGCGGCCAGCGCGTCCGCGTAGCGTTCGGCACGTTGCGGCGTGGACGAGGCTTCGATGGCGTGGAGGTAGTAGTGCATCGCGCCGATGTGGCGCGGATTGCGCGCCAGTACGCGCTCCAGTTCACCCACCAGGCGCGGGGTGAATTCGGCCGGCGTGCCGTCCGCGTTCCAGTACGCCCATGGCGAAAGATCCATCAGCGCTTCCGCGTACAGGGTCGCCGCGTCGTCGTCGTCGGGGAACTGCTCCACCACCCGTCCCATCGCATCGGCATAGGCGCGATCCAGTGGCTTGCGGTCGTCCGGCGCCGGGTCGGCGTAGCGTGCCTGCAAGGCCAGGATCAGCGCCCGGTCGGCCGGGTGCGCGGATTCCGCGAGGGCTGCCGCGCGCGCGGCGAGGGCGGCGGCGTCCTTCGCCTGCGCCGGATCCATCGGCAGGTTGATGTTCGGTCCCAGCACCAGCGCCTGGCCCCAGACGCACATCGCGCATTGCGGATCGAGCCGGGCCGCCTCGGCGAAGGCGCGTCCGGCGGCCTCGTGATTGAACCCGTAGGCCATGCGCAGGCCCTGGTCGAAGTAGCGCTGCGCCGCGGGCACGCGGGTGCCCACGTCGCGGTGCAGGTCGCCGAACGTGTCGAACAAGGGCAGGGCGGCAGCGGCCTTCGGCGATGCGGAGGCGTCACCGGTCGCCTTCGGGGCCGGATCGCAGCCCGCCAGCAGCATGGCCAGCGGTGCCGCCAGCAGTGACAGGAGCACGGAACGATGGGTCATCGCGGACTCTCCCCGGGGTCGGTATATGGCTGTAACGGCGCCAGGACGGGAAAAGCGGACAGGGGACCAGGGGCCGACGCGGTCAGCGTGCTGGCGCGGGGCGCTGCTGGCGCAGGTGTGAAGAGGGAGGGGCCGGGGTGCGGCCGGTCCATCGGGGATCGCAGATTCTGTCCAACTTTCCCATCGACGGCGGTAGGGGTGGTGCGCGGCTAGGATGGATTGGTCGCGCCAACACACTCAAAAATACTCGGGTGGTCAGCCCGTGCTGGTCACCAAATCCCGCTTCCGCTCGCTGGGGAGGCCTTCTGCTTCCCGTCCAGGCCGATGATCTCAGGACACTGCCGCCGAAGCTGCTTCTGGGCGTCGCCCCGATCCGGGAGACAACCAAGGCGCGAACACGCCTGAGTGACGGTCAGTCGCTATTGGCGGTGAACGATTTCTTTGTGGGGGGAGCCAGGACGCAGGGTCGGCCCGATACGAGCTATCACATGGCAAGCGGACGGAGTGCCGGTCGTCCAGCTGCATCATTGTTTCCACGGCCTGTACTCAACAGGTTGGTTACGCAGCGTGCTGACGGGAGCCAGAGCTACCGCTGGCCGATCAACGGCAGCTCGCTGGTATTTGTTTCCCAGCTAAGCGTCTGCTCGTTGAGGCTAATAGGTGGCGTCATTTCCACGGATAAAATGGGAAGTAGTGATCTGGCGTTCTGATCGGGTATGGAGATAGCCGTCCATCGACATAAATCGAATGGCAAGCTGGCTGTATGACGTAGGCCGGCCGGGTGCATTGCAGTCATCGGCTTTAGCCGTTCCAAGTCGGTAGATCGTGGCGAACTCAACCATAAATTATGAGGGAAGTAATATTTCTTGCGACTAAATTTGTGATGGCTGCCTGATCGCAGCGAAATAATTAGAATGAAACTCTCCCCGCGCACGGAAGGTAAATGGCGCGTGTTGATTCGCTTCAGCCACAGCGGGGAAAAGGACATGAGAAAGATTGCGGCAGCTCAGATTGCGGCTCTGGTGGCGGGCATGGTGATGGGCGACCACACTTCAGCCGAGGAAACATTTACGTTTCCAACGGTGAGTGTTACGGGCACATACAATACGGTGACCCGATTCGGCTGGACCACCAACAACTACTCCATTGGTCGAGGCACCATTCCTCAGAGTTTGGGCAACTACACATCAACCCGATCGGCCGAGCATAAAAAAGCCCTTAACTGCGCGAAGGCTTACACAAATACGGGGCCAGGCGCGAATCTAGGGCAGAAGCCCGGGGCGGCCATGTGGATGACCAACAACTATGGCTGGTACATGACCAACAGCAGCGGCCAGGTCATCGGCGTGAAATCCACAACAACCAATACCTCGCCCGGTGCTGGGTGGAAATCTGCTGCGGCTATCACCTTCAACAAGGACACGACGTACATTTTCACTCCCAATAACCCCGACATGGCCAGCATGATTGAGAGCATTGCGCATGAATGGGGACACCAATGGGGAGCTTCTGATTCTGGCACCGGAGACTCCATGGACGCCGAGGCTATTGGTGAAGCCGCAAAGGCAGCATACTTGGCCGATAGCGGCAGAAAGTGCGGAGGTCTGTGATGAAGAAGTCGAACAAAAATCTGGCGGGCGCAGGGCTCGCCGTAGCGATCATTGGCGGCCTCTTCGTATTCTGGCAATCCGCCTCGCAATTGGGTCGTGCCGAGCCTAAAGCGATTGAAGTTCCGACCACTGGCCAAGCCACCACAGCTGCCGCACCTTCCCCAGCGATAAGTCAAGCGGCGCCATCTGTCGCATCGTCTGTTGTTGATGCCTCGCCGCCGTCTGTTCAGCAACTACCGCCGTTCGAGCGAAGCCAAACATGTTATTTCGCGCACATTGCTGTCAATTCCCTCCGGGAGGCGCTTGTTTCCTGCAAGTCTCTGGAGGGAATCAGAGAAGTCGAGAGCACCTACAAACAGTGCGCCCAGCAACTGGGTGTTCGCCAGGCAGAGCTTGAAGACAAGGAGGCCACGCTTGCTCAATGTCCAGGTGATGAACTGAAGCTGGCCAGCGACTACTACGCCTCTACCAAAGCTGCCGCAGCTCAAGGGAATGCGGATGCGCAGTTGTGCTACCTGCAATCCGCCTATGGCACCCTCGGGGTGTACTCCGATCAGGATGCCCGCGATTACGATCGCGACGCACCACGCTATGTCCAAATGGCGCTCCAGCGCGGCGACTGGCGAATTGTCAGCCTGTTGGGAACCAAGCGATTGGAACCCGCATCCGGCCTGCTGAGCCGTTTGGTCAAAGGCGATCTGCAGACGCAGTATCAGATGAACAGGCTGGCACGCCTGGGAGCGGCCGGGGAGTATGCGAATCAATTGGACCTCGATGCTCGCCATAGCTTGCTGGCCAAGGAGCGGCTGGGGGCCGACGCGCTTACGCCGCAACAGATTGCTGAAGCGGATGCGCGCGCGAGAGAGATGTATAAAAAGTACTTTTCCAAGGCAGGGCCGCTCCGGGCTCGGCCTCTTCCTTGCCCATCAAGATGATTGAGGTTCTCCGGACAAGGCCCTTGTCCGAGACCTCCGTTGAGTATGCCCAACTGATGGGCGAGGCATGCTCACTGATGACCAAGTCACCCCTCTATTGCCAGTACCCAGTGGCCTGCCTGCACGAGTGGATACGTCCAGCGCTGTTGTTGGGCCAGTTTGCGCTGCTCAAAGATCGCTATCACCGTAGCATCGGATATGTCACCTGGGCCCATTTGTCGCCAACGACCGAGCGCAGGTTGATTGGTGACCCCGATGTTCTGCTTCATCTGAGCGAATGGAATGAAGGATGCCATCTCTGGGTATTGGACTTATTGCTGCTGGAAGGCTCGATCCATCAAGTCAGAAGGGCGCTTCTGGCAACGCCCGGTGATTTCAATGAGTTCTGGTATCTGAGGCGCAATTCGCAAGGCGAGGTCACAAAGACAGTGCATTGGGGAAAAGGAAACGGACGATGGCAGATTATGGCAGCGAGCCCCCAACTCTAGACCTCCGGCGCCTGGAAACCGGTGGTCTGCGAGCGCCGGATGTGCTTCCGGAGCTTTTCGTGCCATTCCAAGTTGTACGGGCGGAGGAGGCCACCATCGCTTGGCTAAACCGCAGGTGGTTCGCTGAGCAGGGCATCGAAATCTGGAATGATGCGGTTCGCGCGCAGGTCGAGGCATGGGTGTTGCGCAACTTCGCGTTCGTGGTGCCGTGTGTCGGGCATTACGGTCCACGTCATACGCTCCTGGCGGACCGTTACGGAAGCACGGATGGCTTGAGTCCCCACGGAGGCAGTGGGCGCGTGGCCACCCAGGGTTGCTTCCAAGTCAAGGGCATCGGCCCCACGCCATTGGTCGGAAAGGGCGCACATGATGGACATTCCCATGGATGCCTTTCATTGGCCGAAGCTCTGCGGGAAGCGATATATGCCGAGATCGCAGTTGCCGAGTTCCCCTACGGGGCGGTGCCCATCATCGCCATCATCGACGTTGGCTCGAACTATTCCAGCCCGGACACGCGAGAGAAGTACGACCAGGATGTTCGTAGAGGCCTGCTTGTCAGGCCTTTCGTTTTTCGACCTTCCCACATAGAGCGCGCGCCTCTGTACGACTCCGGGAACGACGCGCGCCTGGAACAGCTTGCCGATGTTCGTAGAGCAAAGCGGGCCTACGGCTGGTGGAAGGAGCAGATCGCCTCGGGCGACACGCGCTTTGCGGTTCCTCCACGCGAGCTGTTTCATCGCATAGGCCGGCAGATTGGCTTCGGGCAGGCACACCGCTTGTTCAATGGGGGCTACTTCTCTTCCAATCTTTCGGCCCGCGGTGAGTTGCTGGATTTCGGGAATATGCATTGGCTGCGGCGTTGGCACAGGGCACGCGTTTTGCCGCACGCGCCAGGGTTTGGCGACGAAATCCGGATCATGCGAAAGGTTGCTCACTCCATTTCATTTTTCTTTCAGCATTGGGATGATGAACAGCGGACCGTCGCCCCCCAAACCTTGGTGGATGAGGTGCAATCCGCCGCAGAATCCGAACGCAAAAGACAAATGGCCCACTTCCTTGGCGAGAAGTTGCTAGGTGGACGGACGCTGGTTTGCGCTGAGGAGACCTACAGGATGGAAAGCAAAACCTGCCGAACGTACGAATTTGGAGTCCCTGTTGGGGAGGGGCAGGAAGAGTCAAGCCTGGCATCCATGCTTTCCCATCAAAGGGTGGCCAATGGCATTTACCTGGATGTTTCAAATGCGACGCTGGTGTCCGCGCAGGTGGAGCGATTTGCAGGTGAGCGAACCGTACTGGACCGGGCCGCTTTGATTGCGGCCACGCGAGATGCAGTAGGACAGTCATGCGCGAAGGGTAGTGCGTCCACGATGAGGGCCTTCATGTGCGAGAAAATCAGTAGCGGGAGACGCTATTGGCCCGAAATGAGGCCAGAGCTTATTCCTTTAAGACACGTCGTTAAGGAAGGTTCCAGCCTGGTTGATTGTGTGGACCATACGACGGGACGGCGTGTAGTGTGGCTCAAGGGGATTTGGGCAGGAAATCGCGCCTATGCTTTTGAGAGCATTGTGCCGGCGAGCGATTCCGTCCAAAGAATCTGCAACTCTGCATCGACCTGGGTTGCAGAGATCGAGGTGATCGATACTAAACACTTCCCTGAAGTGGTAACGATCGGCGATGCCAATATTCGCGTGCCAAAGTTTGATAACGCCTACGCGAAGGCGATTTATTTCACGGGGAGTGTTGGCGGAGAAAATTCCTAGGGTAGCCGCAAGAAACACTCGGTCGCATCGTCGGAAGTGGTCGAAGCGCTTGGTGCGGGCGTCGGTGGTTGTAGAACTGGATCCAGTCGCCAATCACGCGAATGGCATGCTGCGGGCTTTCAAGCCGGTGCCGGTGGATGCACTGTTCCTTCAAGATGCGGATGACCCGCTCGACCATGCCGTTCTGTCGCGGGCAGTGCGGCGTGATGAACTCCTGGCGCAGGCCATAGCTGCGACCGGCCGGGTGTAGTCGCGACTGGTGAAGACTAGGCCATTGTCCGAGCGCAGCAGGAAGGCCCCCGGTACTCGCCCCAGTACGCCGAACCGGGAACAAGGCCTACTCCAGGGCCGCCGCCGCGGTATGGGCCCTGCCACTGCGCGATGGGTGCCAACCCAGCGGTTGCCGGATGTAGCAATCGATCACCAGTGCGAAGGCCGTGAAATGGCGCGCCCGGAGGGATTCGAACCCCCGACCAATGGCTTCGGAAGCCACTACTCTATCCGGCTGAGCTACGGGCGCGCAGACGGCATAGCTTACCCGAAGCCGGCGGCCAGCCCAATGGGTGGCGTTGGCGCGCGGGAAACCCCTGGATCCGGGCACGCGCCGGACACGACGGTTCCGCACGGGCGGGCGGTAAGATCGGCCAGGTGGCGTCCCCCGGTTTCCACGCGGGGACGACGCTTTCCGCTGACATCCGGTACTCCTGCTGAAGATGGGTTACGAACGTTTTGAAGCTCCCCCGGCGTCGCGCTGGCGCGAGCGCCTGGGCCAATATTGGAAACTCACCCGCGGCGATCGCCCCATCGGCGTGCTGCTGCTGCTGTGGCCGACCTGGTGGGCGCTGTGGCTGGCGGCCGGCGGCACCCCGCCGTGGTGGACGCTGTTCGTGTTCACCGCCGGCGTCTGGCTGACCCGTTCGGCCGGTTGCGTGATCAACGACTACGCCGATCGCTGGCTGGATCCGCATGTGGAGCGCACCAAGGCGCGCCCGCTGGCAACCGGTGCGGTCAGCGGCCGCGAAGCGCTGATGGTGTTCGCGGTGCTGATGATCGTCGCCTTCGCGCTGGTGCTGACGATGAACGCGCTGACCATCGGCCTGAGTTTCGTCGGCCTGTTCCTGGCGGCAAGCTATCCCTACCTCAAGCGCTACACCCACCTGCCGCAGGTGTACCTGGGCATGGCGTTCGGCTGGGGCATCCCGATGGCGTTCGCCGCCGTGCAGGGCGAAGTGCCGCCGATCGGCTGGGTGCTGTATGGCGCCAACATCCTGTGGTCGACCGCCTACGACACCTGGTACGCGATGGTCGATCGCGACGACGACATCCGTATGGGCTCCAAATCGACCGCGATCCTGTTTGGGGATCTCGATCTGATCATCCAGGGCGTGCTGTACGCGCTGGTGTTCCTCGCGCTGGCGCTGGTCGGTCGACAGGCGGGCCTGGGCATCTGGTACTGGGCGGGCCTGGGCGTGGCCGTGCTGCTGGTGGCCTACGAGTTCTTTCTCGCCCGCCACCGCGAGCGCGGGCCGTGCTTCCGCGCGTTCCTGCACAACAACTGGGTGGGCGCGGCGGTGTTCGCGGGCATCGCGCTGCATTACGCACTGGCGGCCCGCTGATCGTCACTCCCACCAACCGCGACCGCAGGGTCCGGCACCAGGCCGATGGAGGCCGCATGAAGCCCATGATCCCGCTGCTGTTGTTGTGCCTGTCCGCGCTCGCGGCTCCCGTGGCCGCGCAGGAGGCGGCTCCCTCACGGGAGCATTTCGCCGCGCCGGGTGAAGAAGCGGACTACCACCAGTGGCATTACTCGCCGGTGATCAAGGTGGGCGACATGGTGATCGTGTCCGGCATCCCGGCTGGTGGCGAGGGCAGCTACGAGGACAGGATCCGGCGGATGTTCGAGGTGTTGAAGGCGCGCCTGGCGCTGGCCGGCGCCAGCCTGGCCGACGTGGTGGAGTTGACCAGCTACCACCGGCAGCCGACCGATACGGCGGCGTTCCAGCAGGAGTTCGACAGCTTCCTGCGGGTGCATCGCGAATTCTTCCTTTCGCACTACCCGGCGTGGAGCGCGGTAGGCACCACCGCGCTGCTCAACGAGCGTGCGCCGGTCGAACTGCGGGCGGTGGCGGTGATCGGCTCCGGACGCGCGCCGAAGGCGGACATTCCGCTGCCTCCGGCACGCTGAGCCTGCTCAGGTCGATGAGCGCAGCCGCTTGAGCCGGAACGCCACGATCAGCTGCAGTACGCCATAGATCAGCGCGCCCACCGCGATCCAGACCGCGATGGTGATCAGGCCGACGCCCGGATTGGCCAGGAACAGCACGCCGAGCAGGAGCGCCAGCAAACCGCTGAGCGCCAGCAGCCATTCGCCGTTGATCAGCTTGCGTACCTGGATGGCGAACACGATGCGCGCGACGCCGGCGATGATCAGCCAGATCGCCAGCAGCCACAGCATGGCCTCGGCCATCTGCGCCGGCTGGGTGATCGCGAGCACGCCGAAACCGATCGAGACCAGCGCGTAGAGAATCAGCAGCCAGTTCGGCAGGGCGATGTCCTTGCGGAAGATGCTGAGCAGGCTGACGATGCCATCGGCCAGCGACAGCGCACCGAACGCCAGCACCAGCGCAAGCACCGAGCGCCCGGGCCAGAGCAGGGTGGCGATGCCGAATACCAGCGCCAGCACGCCGTAGAGCAGGAATACCCACCAGCCACGCGAGACGTTCACCAACGGATTGCTGCCCATGATCCACTCCTTTTCCGGGAAACCGCGTGACGAATACGCCCCGGGCAGGAGGGCGTCAAGTCGCGACGTCGCGGTTGCGGGCAATCGCAAGCGACTCATGTTCCGGGAGGGCGTGGCGCGTGGACCGTGCTGGCGGGATGAGCATCCAGGAAAGAGAAAGCATGCCCGTCATGCGAAGGGCAAATCCTCCTCGGTCGCCCTTCTTAGAAGAGGTGGGCAGGTGCCCGCAGGGATTGGAGTTGCACGCGTGTCGGATTTACCCGCGCGCCGGGTGCGCCCAATCAGGGCTTGGCGCGGTAGGGCACGTAGGTCGCGCTGGCCAGTTTCCAGGTCGCGCCTTCGCGCCGGAACTCGAACACCGTGCGCAGCTGCTTCTGCTGCTCGGCGCCCTGGATGCGCAGCGTCGCGGTGTTCAGGGCGATGAGCCGCGCATGGTTGCCGTCGATATGAACCTGCGGTTCTCCCAATGTGGCCGAAACCGGCTCCACGCCCTTGGCCAGCATCTGCGCGCGCGCTTCGGGGGCATAGAAACCCAACACCTCGGCGCGCGTATCGACGTCGCCGACGGGCGAGATTTCCACGTAGTCGGGCGCCAGCACCTCATCGAGCGCCGGAACATCGAAGCGGATCTGCGCATCCAGCACCGATTGCGCGATCGTGCGCAGGGCCGCGTCGTCATCGGCGAATGCCGTCAAAGGCAGGGCGGAAGCCGTGAACAGCGACAGGACCAGCAGCAGCGACGGAGCCTTCATGGTGGATGCCTCGCGGGGGAAGTCCGCATGCTGAAGCCGAAGGGGCGCCGGCGCCCCTGCCGGAAGTCGGGTCAGGGCACCCGCGCGCAGATCCAGGCATCGACCCGCGCCACCCCGGCCCGGCGCAGGGCCAGGGCTGCCGCGTGCAGGGTCTGCCCGGTGGTCATGACGTCATCCACGAGAGCGACATGGTCCGGAAGCGGGGCGGGTCCGGCCTGGAACGCGGCGCGCAGGTTGCGGCGACGCGCGCGCGCGTCCAGCTCGGACTGCGGCGCGGTGTTGTGGATTCGCCGCAGCGCCCGTGGCAGCAGGGGCAGATCCAGGCGGCGCGCCAACGGCCGGGCCAGTTCCAGCGCCTGGTCGTAGCCGCGTCGGCGCAGGCGCTCCCGATGCAGCGGTACCGGTATTAGGGCCCGGGGGCGAGGCTGTGTCGCCAGCGACGGGGTCATCAGTTCCGCCAGCAGGCGTCCGGCGGCCAGATCGTGATGGAACTTGAGCCGGGGCAACAGACGATCGACCGGTGCTCCATACAGGAAGACCGCGCAGGTGGCTTCTACCGGCGGCGGTCGGCGCAGGCAGCGGCCGCAGCAGCCCGGTACCGGCAATGGCAGCGCGCAGCGGTCGCAGGCGGACAGGTTCCAGGGCAGGCAATCGAAACATCTTCCGCACAAATCAAGGCCATTGCCGCCACTTTCGCGGCAGATGAGGCATCGAGGCGGGAGCAGGACGCGGCTCAGCGAGCGCAGCCAATTGTCAACTTTCATCGCTTCCTTGCGGTTGACAGGGTGGGACAGGGTTTCCAGACTGGCCGACTTTATCCCCGCGAGTCCGCGATGTCCGCTCACATTGAAACGCCCGAACTCCGCCACGACTGGCGGCGCGACGAACTGCTGGCCCTGTTCGACCTGCCCTTTCCCGAACTGCTGTACCGGGCCGCGGTCGTGCACCGGGCCCATTTCGATCCCGCCGAGGTGCAGGTCTCGACCCTGCTGTCGGTGAAGACCGGCGGCTGCCCGGAGGACTGCGCCTATTGCCCGCAGGCACAGCGCTACGACACCGGGGTGAACGCGCAGAAGCTGATGGAGACCGAGCAGGTGCTGGCCAAGGCCCGCCAGGCCAAGGCCGCGGGCGCCTCGCGCTTCTGCATGGGCGCGGCCTGGCGTTCGCCGAAGGACCGCGACATCCCGAAGGTCACCGAGATGATCCGCGAGGTGAAGGCACTGGGGCTGGAGACCTGCGCGACCCTGGGCATGCTCAGCGGCCCGCAGGCCGCGGCGCTGAAGGACGCCGGGCTGGACTACTACAACCACAACCTGGACACCGCACCGGAGTTCTACGGCGACATCGTCCGCACCCGCGAGTACCAGGATCGCCTGGACACGCTGGCGCACGTGCGCGACGCGGGCATGAAGACCTGCTGCGGCGGCATCGTCGGCATGGGCGAATCACGCGACCAGCGCGCCGGCCTGCTGCAGGCGCTGGCCAACCTGCCGGCGCATCCGGATTCGGTGCCGATCAACCGGCTGGTGCAGGTGGCGGGTACGCCGCTGCACGGCACGGTGGAACTGGATCCGTTCGAGTTCGTGCGCACCATCGCGGTCGCCCGCATCGCGATGCCACGCTCGATGGTGCGGCTGTCGGCGGGACGCGAATCGATGGGCGACGAACTGCAGGCGCTCTGCTTCAGTGCCGGCGCCAACTCCATCTTCTACGGCGAGAAGCTGCTCACCACCGGCAATCCGGATACGGAACGCGACCAGGCCCTGTTCGCCCGCCTGGGCCTGCGGCCGATGGCGGTACAGGTGGAGAATTTTGACGATAGTCACAGAAGCAATGTTACCGGCGGCGCTACGGTGCACGCCGACATCACCGCGCCGGCCGCCTGCTGCGACCACGCGGCGTAGTCATTGTGCTCAGGGGGAATCTGGCAGACAGGCACGGCGCCGGACAGGCGGCGTCGCCCTGCGTCGTGTTTCCGGCCGTGCGGCGCAATCGAGGAGTTTCCTTGCCGTCCCGCTGCCAGGCTGCCCGTACGCCATGACCCGTCCCGATCTGCTTGAACGCGTCCACAGCCAGCGCAAACTGCGCGCCGCGCAGGGGCGCTCGCGCGTGCGCCGCACGGTCACGCGCCGCGACGGCGTGCGGGTGGAGGTCAACGGCCGCTGGCTGATCGAGTTCGCCGGCAATGACTACCTGGGCCTGTCGCAGCAGTTCGAGGTGCTGAGCGCGCTGCAGGACGCCGCCAGCCGCGAAGGCGCCGGCGCGGGCGCCTCGCACCTGATCACCGGCCATCATTTCGCCCACGACGGCCTGGAGCAGGACGTCGCCGACTGGCTGGGCTATCCGCGCGCGCTGCTGTTCGGCAGCGGCTTCCTTGCCAATCTCGCCGTGCAGCAGGCGCTGCTGGAGGACGGCGACGTGTGCGTGCAGGATCGCCTCAACCACGCCAGCCTGATCGACGCCACCCGCCTGGCTGGATGCAAGCTGCGCCGTTATCCACATCTGGATCCGGAAGGCGCGATGCGCCAGCTGCGGCAGGCGCCGGAAGGCGCGGCGATGCTGGTGACCGACGGCGTCTTCAGCATGGATGGCGATGTCGCGCCGTTGCGCGCGCTCAGCCTGGTCGCGCGGATGCAGCAGGCGATGCTGTATGTGGACGATGCCCATGGCGTCGGCGTGCGCGGCCCGGACGGGCGCGGCAGCGTCGCCGAGGCGCGCATGGGCGTGGAGGAAGTGCCGCTGCAACTGGTCACGCTCGGCAAGGCGCTGGGCGGGTATGGCGCCGTCGTGGTCGGCAGCGATGCACTCATCCAGCATCTGGCGGAAACCGCGCGACCCTACATCTACACCACGGCGTTGCCGCCGGCCTTGGCCGCGGCCACCCGGATCGCGGTCCGGCACGCGCGGCGCGATCACTGGCGGCGCGAAAAACTGCAGATGCTGGTGGACCGGTTCCGCACCGCCGCGCAGGGACGCGGGCTGGAACTGATGGCATCGGACACGCCGATCCAGCCGGTGCTGTGCGGCAACGAGGCCAATGCATTGGCGCTGTCCTCGGCGCTGGAAAGCGCGGGGTTCTGGGTGCCCGCAATCCGCCCGCCGACCGTGCCCGAGGGCAAGGCGCGCCTGCGTGTCACCCTGTCGGCGCTGCATACGCCGCAGGACGTGGATCAACTGGTCGAGGTGCTGGCGCGCTCGTGGGACGCGGTGCGCCGCATCCGCAACGTCGGCACCTGAACGCGCGGCGTCCGGCCAACGGTCGCGGCTCCGGAATCGGCGACAATGGCCGCCGTCATCACGCCGGCCCCGCCGGTGGCATTCCTGCTTTTTACGCATGCATATCGAAGTCGTGGGCCGCGGCCCTTCGCTGGTTCTGATTCATGGCTGGGCCCTGCATGGCGGCGTATTCGCGCCGCTGGTGGAAAGGCTGTCGGCGCATTGCACGTTGCACCTGGTGGATCTGCCGGGCCACGGCCACAGCCGCGAGTCGGCCACCACGCTCGAGTTGCAGGCGTGCGCCGCGGAGATCCTGGCGCGCACCCCGCCGGCGGTCTGGCTGGGCTGGTCGCTGGGGGGCCTGTTCGCGATGCAGGCGGCGGCGACCTCCCCACAGGTGAAGGGGCTGGCGCTGATTGCCGCCACGCCGCGATTCGTCCGCGGCGATGACTGGCCGCACGCGGTCGATCCCTCGGTGTTCCTGCAGTTCGGCGAGGAGCTGCGCGGCGACTATCGCGGCACGCTGGAGCGGTTCCTGGCCCTGGACACGATCGGTTCCGAGCACGCGCGCGAGGAACTGCGCACGCTCAAGCAGACCCTGTACGCGCGCGGCGAGCCCTCCCCGCAGGTGCTGCAACAGGGGCTGCGCCTGCTCGAACACTCGGACCTGCGCGATGTGCTTGCCGGCCTGGCCCTGCCAAGCCTGTGGATCTCCGGGCGACGGGATCGGCTGGTGCCCGCCGCGGGCATGCGCGATGCGGCCGCGCTGGCCCCATGGGGCCTGCATGTGGACATTGCCGGTGGCGGACATGCACCGTTCCTGGGCCATGCGGATCGGGTCGCGCACGAACTGACCGACTTCCTCACCGCGATCGGCCACGCGCCCGACGCTTCGCACGGGTGAACGCGACAGCCCGCTTTCCGCCCTCGATTAGAATCCCCCGATGAATTCCCAGTTCGATCACCGCCATATCCGCCGCGCGTTCTCGCGCTCGGCCGCCGGCTACGACGCCGTCGCCGTGCTCCAGCACGAGGTGGAGAAACGCCTGCTGGAGTCGCTGGACTATCTGGCTGATCGCTCCCCGCGGGTGGTCCTCGACGTGGGCAGCGGGCCGGGCCATGCCGCCGCGGCGATGCACAAGCGCTGGCCGAAGGCGCAGGTGCTGGCGCTGGATCTGGCGTTGCCTATGCTGCGGGAGGCGAAGAAGCAGGCCGGCTGGTGGAAGCCATTCCCGCGGGTGTGCGCGGATGCGCGCGCGCTGCCGCTGGCCGAGGGCAGCGTGGACGTGCTGTTCTCCAACCTGTGCCTGCAATGGGTGGAGGATCTGCCGGCGGTGTTCGCCGGTTTCCGCCGCGTGCTCAAGCCGGGTGGCCTGCTGTTGTGCTCCACCTTCGGCCCCGACACGCTGCATGAACTGCGCGATGCCTTCGCCGAGGCCGACGATGCGCCGCACGTCAGCCGCTTCACCCCGATCGCGCAGTTCGGTGATGCGTTGATGATGTCCGGGTTCCGGGATCCGGTGCTGGACCGGGATCGTTTCACCCTCACCTATGCGGATCTGCCGGCGCTGATGCGCGAGTTGCGCGCGATGGGCGCGACCAACGCGATGAGCACGCGCCGGCACACGCTGACTGGCCGCCGTCGTTTCGCTGCCGCCAGCGCCGCCTATGAACCCCTGCGCGGCGCGGACGGCAAGCTGCCCAGCACCTGGGAAGTGATCTATGCCCACGCCTGGGCACCGGAACCGGGTGCGCCGATCCGTGGCCAAGGCGAGGAGATTGCCAGCGTGCCGCTGTCGCGGATTCCCATCCGTCGGCGCGGGGAGTAGCGCTGGCGGATTGCGCCCACGCGCCGGATGGATTGCGTGGCGGATGCCGGCTTTGCCGTCACGCGCTGCATGGAGATGCCGGGCCTTCCCGCATCCCACGCAAATCCCCAGTCGCCCGCTGGCGCCCGCCCCCTTGGTCGCTTTCAACCGCCGAATGGCTAATCAAGGGGGCTCCCGAACCGAAGCCCGCCGTTCCTCCCCCTTCGCGGAAGGGGGACCGAGAGGGATTTGCCGTCCGCTCCACGCAAATCCCCCGCCGCCCCCCTTTGTCGCTTTCAACCGCCGAATGGCTGATCAAGGGGACTCCCGAACCGAAGCCCGGCCGTTCCTCCCCCTTCGCAGAAGGGGGACCGAGGGGGATTTGCTGTTCGCGCTGCGTAAGCCCCCGTCGGGGGGATTTGCCGTCCGCTCTCGCCGAAACCAGCTGCAGTACTACTTGCTCACCTGGGCAATCCAGTCCTGCAGGTTGTAATAGTTCGTGACCCGTGCGATCCGGTCATCGCGGATGTCGAAGAACGCGCCGCCGGGCAACACGTAGGCCTGGCCCTTGGCCGGCGGCAGGCCTTCGTCGGTGTTGAGGTATTCGCCATGCACGACGTATTCGGCGGCGGCGCGGTCGCCGTCCAGCGAGGCGAGCACGACGATGTCGCGCAACTGCTCGCGGTAACTGGCGTTCATCCGGCCGAGGAAGGCGGCGAAGGCCTCGCGCCCGGTTTCGCGCGCGCCCTGGTTGAGGTCGTGCACCACGTCGTCGGTGAGCAGCGCCAGCATGCCGTCCCAGTCGCCGCGGTTGAAGGCGGCGTAATAGGTCAGCACCAGTTCGGTGGCGCGATCCTGCCTGCGGTTGCCGTCGATCTTCATGCGCATGGCCTTGTCGGTGCAAACCCGGATGATACCCCCGGACGGGAGCCGGGGCGCCGTCTCAGCGCGATTGCGGCAACCGATCGCGGTGGAAGAAGTACACCTCGGCCAGCAGGAAGCGCCAGCGGGTGGTGAAGCTGCGGAAACGGGTGGTCGGCGTGGGCGAGCCCAGTGCGTCGATGCCCAGTTCGTGGCTGATGCGCAGTGCGCGCGCCATGTGCAGCGGGTCGCTGACGACGATCGCGCGGTGCAGATCGTGGGTCTGCATCAGCGCGGCGGCCTGGCGCAGGTTCTCGTGGGTGTTGCGGGAAACCGATTCGATCAGGATGGCGCGGGGCGGGACGCCCTGGCGGATCGCATAGCGGCGACCGACCTGCGCTTCGGAAAAACGCGCGCCGGATCCCCCGTAGCCACCGGTGAAGATCAGGGTCTTGGCCATCCCGCGCTTGTACAGATCGATGCCGTGGCGGATGCGCTCCTCGAACACCGGCGAAGGCTTGGCGTCGTAGGCCGCCGCGCCCAGCACGATGATCGCGTCGGCCGGTGCGGCCTGATCGCGCTGGCCCACCCAGGTGATGTAGCCGGCCACGCCGGCCAGCCACAGCAGCAGCAGCACCAGCAGGCGCCGAAACCAGCCCCAGAACCCCGTGCGCCGCCTGCGCCGCGCCACGCTCACGCCCACGCCGGCCCCCAAGGCAGGGCATCCAAATCGACGTTGCCGCCGGACAGCACCAGGCCCACCCGCTGGCCCGTGAAGCGATCGCGGTGCTTCAGCACCGCCGCCAGCACCAGCGCCGAGGAAGGTTCGACCACGAGCTTCAGGCATTGCCAGAGCAGGCGCATCGCGTTGATGGTTTCCTGATCGTCGGCCACCAGTACCTGCACGCCATGCGCGCGAAGGGCCGCGAAGTTGGGTTCGCCCACCGCCGTCCGCAGGCCGTCGCAGATCGTGTCAGGAGTGAAGTCGGCAAGGCGCTCGCCGGCCGCCAGCGAGCGCGCGGTGTCGTCGGCGCCGGCCGGTTCGGCCGCGTAGATCCGGCAGGACGGCGCCATCCGCGCGGTCGCGATGGCGGTGCCGCTGCTCAGGCCGCCGCCGCCGACCGGGGTCATCACCGCGTCGAAGGCCCCGTGGCTGTTATGCAGTTCCAGGATGGCGGTGCCCTGCCCGGCGATGACCGCCGGATGGGTGAAGGGGTGGATCAGGTGGGCGCCGGTCCCGGCCTGCACGCGGGCGCAGGCGGCCTCGCGCGCGGCCTGGGTGGGCGCGCAGCGGTGAATGGTCGCGCCGTAGCGTTCGATGGACGCGAGCTTGGCGGCCACGGCGCCCTCGGGCACCACCACGTGACACGGGATGCCGCGAGTACGGGCCGCCAGCGCCAGCGCACCGCCGTGATTGCCGGAGGAATGGGTCACCACGCCGCGCCCGGCGTCGGCCTCCGGCAGGGACCAGACCGCGTTGCAGGCGCCGCGGAACTTGAACGCGCCGCTGCGCTGCAGGGGTTCGGCCTTGAAGAACAACGAACAGCCCGCGCGTTCATCCAGTTCGCGCGAATGCAGCACCGGCGTGGCATGGGCGTGCGGGGCGATGCGGGCGGCGGCGGCCAGGATATCGTCGAACGTGGGCAGGGTGTGCGGCATGGACAACAGGTTAACGCACCACCCGGCCGGACTGGATCCGCCGGGAGCGCAACGCGGGATGAAGCGCCGTGGCACGATGGCCAGGGTTAAGCACGGATTCAATCCGCCGGACCGATGCTGGCTACCGCAGGAAAAGTCAGGGGCTGCACATGAAACCAAGAATGCTGATCATCGCTGCGTTCGCCGCGGCCGCACTGAGCGGTTGCGCGACGTATGACCATGTCGGCGCCAGTGCGGCCGGCGGTTACTACCAGGGGCGCCCGGTGGTCCGCTATTACGATGCCTACGGCTATCCGGTCTATGGCGGCTACTACGGTGGCTACTACAACCGGCCCTCCTACTACGGCCGCCAGCCCTATTACGGCTATTACGGCCCGTATTACCCGTACTACCCGCCGCCGGTCCATCGCCCGCGTCCGGGCCACGACCATGGTGGCCACAGGCCGCCGCCGGGCAGCGGTCCGGGCGGCAACCGCCCGGCGCCCTGGCGCGACCCGACCCGCGGCGCCTGGCGCGAGCACGGCCAGCAGCCGGCGGTTCCGGGCCAGCCGCCCCGCCGGGTCAGCCCCGGCATGCCGCCAAGAGTCTCGCCGGGGGTGCCTCCCCGGGTCTCGCCGGGCGCGCCGTCACGGCCGCAATCGATGCCCCGCAGCATCAACGAACGTCCCGCGGGGACGCCGCGGATCCAGCCGCGGGGCGGGCGGATCCGGGTCATCGAGAACTGATCCGGGGGGTACGGCCCGCCGGCCGTCGGGCCGTTGGAACCGAAGTTGACCGGTTGCGTCGCTTTCTGACGTCACAGGCGATAAAGGTTCCATGTCGACGTCCGGTGGGGAGTTCTGGATCCCCCCTGTTCCGGTCCCTGCCGGGCGTCGGCGCCCCTTCAAACCCGGCTCCGGCCGGGTTTTTCATTGCCCGACGCGGTATCCTTCGCGCACAAAAAAGGGCCGGCAGTCCCCCGACTACCGGCCCCCGGCATCCCCGCTGTGCGCATGGCTGGCCCCTGTTCCAATCCCAGCCCACGCCCCTGTCGCTTGCCACATCGGGTGCCGCGGATACATCGCAGGAAGCGTGCCAATCCGGTACCACCGGTCCGATGCCCTCCAACGCGAACGCCGGCCGACAAGGCTGAACACGAACCATGAATCACGACTTCTACCGCTACGACGTCATCATCATCGGCGGCGGCCATGCCGGCACCGAGGCCGCGCTGGCCTCGGCCCGCGCCGGCGCGCGCACCCTGCTGCTGACCCACAACGTCGAGACCGTCGGCGCGATGAGCTGCAACCCCGCCATCGGCGGCATCGGCAAGGGGCACCTGGTCAAGGAAATCGACGCGCTGGGCGGGGTGATGGCTTGGGCCGCCGATCGCGCCGGCATCCAGTGGCGCACCCTCAACGCCTCCAAGGGGCCGGCGGTGCGGGCGACCCGCTGCCAGGCCGACCGCGCGCTGTATCGCCGCGCCATCCGCAGCGCGGTCGAGGCGCAGCCCAACCTGACCGTGTTCCAGGCGGCGGTGGACGATCTGATCATCGAGGACGAAAGCGTGCGCGGCGCGGTCACCCAGACCGGCTTGCGTTTCCACGCTCCGGCGGTGGTGCTGACCGCCGGCACCTTCCTGGCCGGCAAGATCCATGTCGGCGAGACCCAGTACGCCGCCGGTCGCGCCGGCGATCCGCCGGCCACCGCGCTGGCGCACAAGCTGCGCGAAGGACGTTTCGTCGTGGATCGGTTGAAGACCGGCACGCCGCCGCGCATCGACGGCCGCACGCTCGACTATTCGGTGATGGAGGAGCAGCCCGGCGACGATCCGATGCCGGTGATGTCCTTCATCGGCGACGTGGCGGATCACCCGGCGCAGGTGTCCTGCTGGATCACCCACACCAGCGATCGCACCCACGAGATCATCCGCAACGCGCTGCACCGCTCGCCGCTGTACACCGGCCAGATCGAGGGCATCGGTCCGCGCTATTGCCCGTCCATCGAGGACAAGGTGGTGCGTTTCGCCGAGAAGGCCAGCCACCAGATCTTCGTCGAGCCCGAAGGCCTGGACGTGGTGGAGATCTATCCCAACGGCATCTCGACCTCGTTGCCGTTCGACGTGCAGCTGGATCTGGTGCGCAGCATCCGTGGTTTCGAGCAGGCCCACATCACCCGCGCCGGCTACGCCATCGAATACGATTTCTTCGATCCACGCGGGCTGAAGTCCTCGCTGGAGACCAAGGCCGTCGCCGGCCTGTTCTTCGCCGGCCAGATCAACGGCACCACCGGCTACGAGGAAGCGGCCGCGCAGGGCCTGGTCGCCGGCCTCAACGCGGCCCGCTTCGTGCAGCAGAAGGATGCGTGGTCGCCACGCCGCGACGAGGCCTACATCGGCGTGCTGATCGACGATCTGATCACGCATGGCACCAACGAGCCCTACCGCATGTTCACCAGCCGCGCCGAGTACCGGCTGCAGCTGCGCGAGGACAACGCCGACCAGCGCCTGACCGGCGTCGGCCGCGAGCTGGGCCTGGTGGACGACGCGCGCTGGGCGCGCTTCAGCGCCAAGCAGGAAGCGGTGCAACGCGAGACCGCGCGCCTGCGCGCGCTGTGGGCCACGCCCAACAACGCGCTGGGTCGCGAGCTGGAGAGCGTGCTGGGCGTGGCGGTCAGCCGCGAGACCAGCGCGCTGGATCTGATCAAGCGTCCCGAGCTCGACTACGCCAAGCTGATGAAGGTGCCCGCGCTGGGACCTGCGGTGGAAGACGCCAAGGTCGCCGAGCAGGTGGAAATCGGCGTCAAATACGCCGGCTACCTGGATCGCCAGCGCGAGGAAATCGAACGCCAGCAGCGCAACGAGGCCACCCCGATTCCGCAGGGTTTCGACTTCGCCGGCGTGCATGGCCTGTCGGCCGAAGTGCAGCAGAAACTGGCCCGCGTGCAACCGCAGACCGTCGGCCAGGCCCAGCGCATCCCGGGCATGACCCCGGCCGCGATCTCGCTGCTGCTGGTCCACCTCACCCGCGCGCGGCGCGCGCAGGTGGCATGATGCGCCTGGCTTGATTGCGAGCGGGCATCGAACAGGGAACCACGTGACGCAACCGGGAACGGACATCCATCCCATCGCGCCGGAGAAGCGCGCCGCCATCCTGGCCGCGCTGGCCGACATCGAGCGCGGGCACGCGGTACGCATCGTATTCGCCTGCGAATCCGGCAGCCGCGGCTGGGGCTTCTCATCGCCGGACAGCGACTACGACGCGCGTTTCATCTACGTGCACGACACGGCGTGGTATCTGACCGTCAATGAACGGACGCGACCAGGTGCCCCGCAACGGGACGTGATCGAGCTGCCGATAGACGACGAACTGGATGTCAGCGGTTGGGATCTGCGCAAGGCGCTGCGTCTGTTGTCCAAATGCAATCCCACGCTGTCCGAGTGGCTGCGTTCGCCGATCGTCTATCGCGAGGACCCCGCGATCACCGGGCGGCTCCGCGATCTGACGGAAAGCCATTACTCGCGGTTGGCCGCCTGGCATCACTATCACAGCATGGCGAAGACCAACTTTCGTGGTTACCTGCGCGGCGAGCGCATCCGGACCAAGAAATACCTGTATGTCCTGCGTCCGATCCTGGCCTGCCTGTGGATCGAAACGTCCGATCAACCACCCCCGATGGCATTCGAGGCACTGCTGGACAAGCGGCTGCCGAACGGGCCGGTGCGCGAGGCCATCGATGCGCTGTTGGTGGTGAAGCGGGCCAGCGGCGAGGTCGCCGATGGTCCGCGCATTCCGGTCGTCAGCGATTTCATCGAGATGCAGCTCGAACGGATGGGGCGTGAAACAATGCAACTGCCCTTGCGCGAGGCGGAGGAAGGTTCGCTGGACGCCTTCTTCCGCCAGGCCATCGGTTTCTCGGCGCGCTAGGCGGATGCCGTCGTGGGCCGGGTACCGGCCCACCATTGCCTGTCACCCATAACACCGATGCCGCATCGGCGCGGTGCGTGGTGCACTCACTCCGCCGGCAGGCCCATTTCCTTCAGCAGATGCGGCGCCGGTTGGACCTTGGCCATCAGCCAGCGCATGTAGCGCATGTCCACGTGCACGGCGCGCTTGTAGCGCGGATCGAACATCCAGCTGGCGCTGACCGATTCCCAGTTGCTGTCGAAGTTGAGGCCGATCAGCTGGCCGCGCGCGTTGAGCACGGGTGAACCCGAGTTGCCGCCGGTGGTGTCCAGGTTGGTCAGGAAGTTGACCGTCTGGGTCTTCAGCGCCGGATCGGCGGTGCTGCCGAAATCGCCCTTGGCGATTGCCGCCAGCAGCGGCCTGGGTGCGTCGAACGGCACCGTGTTGGTGTTCTTCTCGACGATGCCGGCCACCGTGGTCACCGGCGAATAGGTCACGCTGTCGCGCGGGTGCAGCGATTCCACCTTGCCGTAGCTGACCCGCAGGGTGCTGTTGGCATCGGGATAGACCGAGCGTCCCTGGCTGCGGTACCAGCCGGTCAGCGCCTGCATGTAGGCCGGGCGCAGGCGCAGCAGGTCGCCGTCGCGCTGCTTGCGTTCGTTCTCCAGGCGCAGCAGGGCGGGCTGCAGTTGTGCGGCCAGCTTCAGCAGCGGATCCGGCGAGCCGGTGATGGCGGTGGCGTCTGCCTTGAGCAGCCCCACGCGGGTCGCTTCGTCGCCCAGTCCGGTGCCGCCGTAGACGCGCGCCAGGGTGGCTTCCAGGCTGGCCGCGTCGCGGCCGAAGGCGGCGTCGAACTCCGGCAGGCGCTGCGCGTCGGGCAGCTTCTGGTAGCGTCCGACCAGTTCGGTCAGGAATGCCCGCTCCATGCCGGCGTCATAGCGGCGCTGCACCTGCTTCAGCAGGCCTTCGATGAGGGCGAGGTCGCGCTCCTGGTAGCCGCTCTCGCGTTCGGCATCGGCCTTGCCGCGTTCCAGCGCCAGCCGCTGCAGGGAGAGCGCGCTGCGCAGCAGCTGGGTGCGACCCTCGATCATGCCGACCAGCAGGTCGCGCTCGCGCATCGCGCTGCCCTGATCCAGCAGGGCCTGGGCCTGATCGATGCGCGCCCGCAATGCCTGCGCGCCATCGCCCGATTTGGCCAGCCACGCGTACATTGCCCGCTCCGCGTCGGCGCGCACCTGGATGGCGTTGCTGCGGCGCAGCCCTTCCAGCTCGCCGCTGAAGCGCTTGCTGCTGTTCTTCAGGCCGGACAGCTGGCTGGCGTACTTCACCCCGGCCGCCGGATCCGCCTTGCCGCGTCGCTGGACGATGTCGATCAACGCATCCAGCACCTCGACGTTCGCCGGCAGGCCCCATTCGATGCGATCCTTGAATTCGCTGGCGAAGCGATGGCGATAGGTGATGCCCGGATAGCCGGCCAGCATGGCGAAGTCGCCTTCCTTCGGGCCGTCGAGCGCGACCTGCAGGTGCGCGGGCGCGCGGTAGGGCACGTTGTCCGGGCTGTACGCCGCCGGCTTGCCGTCCTTGCCGACGTAGGCGCGCAGGAGGGTGAAGTCGCCGGTGTGGCGCGGCCACATGAAGTTGTCGACCTCGTCGCCGTAGTTGCCGATCGCGCGTGGCGGCGCATAAACCAGGCGGATGTCGCGCAACTCCAGCTGCTTGATGCGGTAGAAGTCGGCGCCGTAGTACATGGTCGCCACGCTGCAGCGCATGCCGGCTTCCTGCTCGCATTCGCTGACGATGCGCTTGTTGGCCCGATCCACCGCGTCGTAGTACTCGCGCCCGGTCTTGCCTTCGGCGGCCTTGAGCACTTCGTCGGTGACGCGGTCGAAACCCACCGTCACCAGCACCCGGTAGTCTGGGTTGGCCGGCAGCTCCGCGCCGCGATCGGCGGCGGTGTAGCCTTCGTCGATCAGGTTCTTCTCCGGCTTGGAGTTGTACTGGATCACGCCATAGGCCACGTGGTGGTTGGTCAGCACCAGACCGTCCGCGGAGACGAACGCGCCGGTGGCACCGCCGACCTTGACCACCGCGTTCAGCGGTGGCCGGGTCAGATCCGCCAGCGCGGCCGGATCGCCTTCGAATCCCGCCTGGCGCAACGGTCCGGCCAGTTGCGGCAGCTGCGAGGGCATCCACATGCCCTCGTTGGCCTGCGCGGGCAGGGCCAGGGCGATGCCCAGGGCCAGGGCGGTGAAAGACGTGCGTGCGCTCATCGGCGGGAACCTCGTGAAAAGACAGCCTGCGACGATAGCGGCCCGCGCCGTGCGGGGCAATTGCCGCCGTTGCGACTGTCTCAGTCCGCGTCGAACGCCACCGGCTGGCCGATGAATTCGCCGTAGCGCGCGGCGGCCCGCGCGAGCGGGGCGTGATCACGCTTGCGCAGGGGCTGCAGCGGCGTCAGCGCGAGCGTGGCGCCCTGACGGCCAAGGCTGCGTTTCCACAGCGCGGTGACGCGGCCATCGACGACCAGGCTCGGGCTGACCAACCCGTTGATCCCGATCACCTGCCGGTGGTGCGCGGCGTCCAGCACGGCGCTGCGATCCTTGTAGCCCACCAGGTATTCGTCGAAGGGCGGCAGCAGGTGCACGGCCGGGACCGCGGGCGCGGGAGGTTCCGCCACCCCGGCGAACCAGTACCGCGCGCCGTCGTGATCATGAGGGGAGAGTGCGGGCTTCGCGATGTCCACCGCCGCCTGCGCATCGCGCAGGGTCAGGCCCGACCACCATGCCAGATCCTGCACCGTCGCCGGCCCGTGCCCAACGAAGTAACGCCGCGCCAGTTCGCCCAGCGCTTCGTCGCGATCGCGCGGCGGGGTGGGCGGGATCCATTCGTCCAGCAGCACGAAGGTCGGCTGCTTGCCTTCGCGTGGTCCCTGGCAGATCAGGCCTTCATGGGCGAGCCGGCCGAGGATGTGCAGGCCGCGCGGTCCATCGGTCTCGATGCGGCGCTCGACCAGGGCTTCGTAGAGCGCGCCGCGGGTCATCCGTTTGCCACCTTCGAGCAGGCGCGTGATCACCTCGGCGCAGCGACGGGTGGTGCGCGCATCCAGGCCGAAGTCGCGCTCCTGCCGCGCGCGATCGCGGTCGAGCGCGCGGCTGGCCATCAGCGCCAGCATCCAGCGCGCATCCTCCGGCGCGACCAGGTGCAGCGTGCCGCGCATCGGCCAGGTGCGCACGATGCGGCCAGCGGCGATGGCCCGTTCGACATCGGCCTCGCGCGCTCCCGTGGTGCGCAGGCCCACCGCCCACAACGACCCGTAGTAGTCCTGCGCCTGCACCGCCAGCAGATGGCGGACGGTGATGGCGGGATCGTCGCCCAGCGGAGCGCTGATACCCTGCCGGTGAAGCCGCCATTGTGGGGTCGATGGAAGACTTGCCATCTCAGCGCTTGAGCTCGAACACCGCCCTGACGCTTGCCCGATACTCCACGGTGGGCTGGACGTAGCGTCCGGAGGCGCTCCCGGTGACGGTGACCTTGTCCAGCGTTTCCGCGTTGTAACCGAAGCTGTTCTGCGCCCCGACATTGTCGACGCTGTAGATCGGGCCGAGCCCTGCACCCAATGCCTCGGCGGTTTCACCTGCCTGCGTGCGCGCATCCTGGATCGCCTTGCGCTTCGCCTCGGAGCGGAGCTGTCCGGCGTGCGTGGATTCGAACTGGAGATTGTTGAAGCTCGTGGCACCGGAGGCGAGTCCGGTGTCAATCAGATCATTGAGGCGATCGATCTGCTTCAGCAGCACGGTGACGGTCCGGCTGGCTTCATAGCCGTTGGAAACCCGCCTGCCCGAATCGGTGTAGTCGACATCCTCGGAGGCCCGCAGGCTGCCCGCTTCGATGTCCTCGCCCTCGACACCGAACCGGGAAAGGGCCTCCAGCAACCGGTTGACGCCCTGATCCACGGCTTTCTTGGCGGGAAGCGGTTGCGCCGCGCGGGATTCGAACTCGAAACTCAGGCGCGCGCTATCGGGCTTGGCCGTGACCTTGCCTTCGCCCGACACCACGATATGCGGTGCGTCGGGAAGTGGAGTGCCGGCGAAGGCGGGGGGTGCCAGGATGACCAGCATGGCGAGAACAATCTGACGCATGAAATCTCCTTTTCAGCGAAGTGGGTGGACCGTCCTACTTTTCCTTGCGCCAGTTGATCGAGCCGCGGCTCTCGATGGTGCTGGACTCGATTTCGATGTCGAAGCCCTTGCGCAGCAGGTACTTCAGCGTGACCGCCGAACCCGAGCCGACCATCGACACGCCATAGCTGACGTACAGCCGCGGCGAGAGGTACTTGCCGACGCCGAACACCGAGCCGCCCAGCGTGCGCGATTCCAGCACGCCGGCATCATCCAGGCCGATCTTGGCACCCAGCTGCGAGGCCAGCAGGCCGGCGCCGGCCGAAAGCGCGGAGGATGCGGCGTTGATGCGCTGGCTCTCGTCGCTGCTGGCGCTGTTGAGCGAACGGCCCAGCACCAGGTAAGCCAGCGCCTCGGATTCGGAACTGGCCGGATCCGACCACACCTTGGCGCGCGGCTGGCTGGCGCGGCCGGTGACGTCGATGCCGGCGGTGACGCCCGCGCTGATCACCTCGCGCTGGGCGCGGATGTTGATGCGCGGGTCGCTCACCGCGTTGTTGCTCCAGGTCAGTTCGCCGCGGGTGATCTGCAGTTTCTGGCCGTAGGCTTCGTAACGTCCGTCCACGTCCAGGCGCCCGGTGGCGACCATCTCGCGGCCCAGCCGCGAGCGCACCCGCATGTTGCCGGCCAGCGTGCCTTCCAGGCCGTAGCCCTTCAGCGCGACCTTGTCGCCCAGGGTGATGCCCAGGTCCAGATCCAGGCGCGAACTCGGGGTGCGTTCCGGATCGGCCGGATCCAGCACCACCACATCCTCGGACGCGGACACGCCATCGTCGAGTTTTTCGACGTCGATGCTCGCCGATGGCACGGTGACATCGCCGCGCACCTGGATGGTGTTGTCGGCGAAGCCCACCTGGATGTCGGGCGAGGCGATGGCGCGCAGATCGGTGGTATCGGACACCAGCACGTTGTCGCCGCGCACGTTGAATTGCAGCGGCGTGGTGTCGTTGTTCCAGCCCAGGCTGCCGTCGACCCGCAGCACGCCTTCGCCGGATTTCACGCTGCCGTCGATGCGCGCGCTGCCATCGGCCAGCGCGACCAGGCGGGCGGTGCCGTCGGCGAGGGTGATGCCGAGCGCGGGCAGCTCGCCGGTGAATTCGGTCAGGTCCGCCTCGCCGGTGAGCGCCGGCCGGCCACGGGTGCCGGCCAGGCCGATGTGGCCGGCCAGCTTCCCGCGCGGACGCACCAGATCCGGCGAGAACAGTTCCAGCCAGAACAATCGCGAATTGTGGAAGTACAGATCGCCCCGCAGCGGCGAGAATTCGTCCCAACCGGTGTTGACGGTGGCATCGACATAGCCGTTGCCCTTGAAGCCGCTGCCCAGGCGGGCCTGGATGCGCTGCGGGTTGAAGTCGGCGTCGAAACTGAAGTTGTCGTAGCTGATCAGCTCGCCCCGCGCGTTGTTGCCCAGCTTCATGCCGCCTTCCAGCGAGGCCAGGTGGATCTTGCCTTCCCAGGCGTTGCCGCGCGGACGCAGGCTGGCGTCGAGGGCCAGGTTGCCGCGCAGGATCAGCGGGCGGCCGCTGTTCTGCGGCAGCCAGGGATGCACCAGCGTCAACGGCAGTGAATCCGAATGCAGGCTCAGGCCCTGTCGCGGCCAGTCGGCCTCGGCGCACAGCGAACCGCCATCGTTGGAGGCGAGGCAGGTGCTGGTCAATGTCCAGTTGGCGCCGCGCTGGGCGAACCGCGCCGGCTGCTGCAGTTGCCAGGCGCCGCCCTTGGACGGGGCGATGCGCAGGGCATCCAGCGCACCCTGCCAGTTGTCGCCGCGCCGCTGCGCGCTTCCGGCCAATGCGATCGCGCCCATCGGATTGCGTGCGTCGCCGTCGACCCGTAGATCCTCCACCGCGCCGCGCGCGTCCAGGCGCAGCTCATCCAGCACCATGCCGACGTTGACCGCGCTGGCGCGAACGGCCAGTTCGCCGTTGCCACTGCGCCAGGGCAGGCGGCCGCGCAGGCTGACGGTGTCGGCGCTCCAGTCGTTCCAGCGCAATTGGCTGCCGGACAGATCGGCCTCGATGTCCGGCGCGGTGCGCGCGCCGGTCAGTTTCACCGTGCCCTGCAGGGTGCCGCTGCCGGTGGGCAGCAGATCCGCCAGGTGCAGCGGCGACAGCGACGCATCCACCGCCAGCCGGTCGCCCACCTTGCCCTTGGCCTGCACGCGGCTGCCGCCGAGCGTCATCGCCAGTTGGCCCTCGCCATCCTCGCCATGCAGGGCGAAGTTGCCGCGCGCGTCCAGCGGCCGGCCACGCAGCCGGCCCGCCAGCTTCGGCAGGTCCAGGGTGGCGTCGAAACCGCCCGCTTCGCGCGCCCGGCCCTGGCTGCTGAATTCGCCCGACAGGTGGCCGTCCCAGTCGGCGAGGAAATAGCCGGGATCGAAGCCGGCCAGCTTCGCCTTCATGTCCCACGCCAGGACCGGCGTCCATGCCACGTCGCCACCGGCGTCGAGTTGGCCGGTCGGCATTTTCGCCCGCAGCGTCTTCACGGTCGCGCGCTCGCCGTTGCCGGCCGCGTCGAACTCCACTTGCGCCTTTTCACCGGCGCGGGCGAAGTCGGCCTTGCCGACCGCCGCCCAGTTTTCCAGCTGGCCGGCCACGCCCAGATCGGCGCTGGCGCCGATGGCGGTCTCGGCGCTGTCGCCCCAGCGCAGTCCGCGCGCATTGATCGCGAAACGGAACTGCGGATTCGCCGGATCCTTGAAGTCGGCGCGTCCGCGCAGCGTGGTGATGCCTTCGAACGCGCGCACCACCAGCGGCTCGACCGTCAGCACCTCGTCGGCGATGGCGACCTGGGAGGGATCGATCACCAGCGTGGTCTTGTCCTGGACGATGCGTCCCTGCAGGGTGGCCTTGCCGCCCGCGCCGTCGGCCTTCAGATCGAAGGCCAGCGGCAGGCTGTCCTCGGTGACCGCCAGTGCCGCCAGATCCAGCAGCTCGGTCTTGCCGGTGAAATGCCAGGTGGGATTCTCGGCGCCGCGCAGGGTCAGCAGCACGCGCACCGGTGCCGGCGCATTGCCGGCCAGCGCCATGTCCATCCGGTCGATGTCGCCGCGCGCGACCAGGCCCACGCGTGCCGGCGCCTTGCCCGCCGGTGCGGGGAACACGCCGGTGACGACCAGGTCGGTGCGGTAGCCCTTGCCCGGCGCATAGCCGCCGTTCGCGTTGAAGTTGCCGCGATCGGTGTCGATGGCGAGTTTTTCGGCCAGGAAATAGCCGTTGCCGATATCGATGCCGCCACGGCCGCGACGGATGTCGATCACCGGCTTGCCGGCCTGCGAGATCGCGAACCCGTCGATGACCAGGGTATCGGCCTGGATCGCCAGCGGCATCTGGATCTGCGGCAGCGATTCGGGCCAGCGCGGCAGCTCGAAGGGTTCGTCGCTTTCCGGCACGTCCAGGGTAGCGTTGCGGATCTCCAGCGCGTCCAGGCGCAGGCGCTTGCCCAGCAGCGGACGCAGATCCGGATCCAGGTACACGCGCTCGGCGGTGAAGTGGATCTTGTCCCAGCGGAAATCCACGCCGTGCAGGGTCAACGGGCCGGCCAGCGGTCCTTCCACCTGCTTCCAGGTCAGCGAGGAATTGGCGGGCAGGCGCGCCACCACCTGCGCCAGCAGCACGTCGCGGCCGGCCACGGTCTGCAGCAGCCAGTACAGGCCGAAGCACAGCAGCAGTACCAGCACCCCGGTGCCGATCGCGCTGCGGATGGCCAGCACCCGCATGCGGGCGCGGCGGCGCGCCCGCAGTTCGGCGATGCGCGCCTCGCGTTCTTCCGGGGTGATGTCGTCGGCGGGCCGGCTCACAGGTCGGTTCCGATGTTGAGGTAGATCTGGAACTGCGAATCGGGATCGTTCAGGCCGTGCGCCAGATCCAGCCGCACCGGGCCGATCGGCGAACGCCAGCGGAAGCCGATGCCCACGCCGGTGCTCAGGTCCGGCATGCCGCCGTCGAAGGCGCTGCCGGTGTCGACGAACACCGCGCCGCCCCACGGGCCGCCGCCGGGGTAGTACTCGTACTCGGCGCTGGCGGTGACCACGTTCTTGGCGCCCAGCGCGTATTTGCCGATGCGCGGACCGACTTCGCGCCAGGCATAGCCGCGGATGCTGCGGTCACCGCCGGCGAAGAAGCGCAGCGACGGCGGCATGCCGACCAGACTGCTGGTGAAGGTATGGCCGTATTCACCCCGGAAGATCAGCGCGCTGTTGCGACCGTACTCGCGCGACCAGCGCGCGCGGATGTGCGCCTGCAGGAAGCTGGCGTCGGACCCGGCGCCTTCCACGACGCCGCGCAGCAGCACCGAACCGGCCAACCGGTCGGGCCGGTTCGAGCCCACCGGCGCGTTGAGGTAGTCGGCCTGCAACGAGGGATAGGTGAAGGTGGCGTAGCGGTACTCGGGCGAGTCCAGTTCGTTGCCGTCCTCGTCCTCGTAGTACGCCCAGCGTTCGCGCAAGGCATGGATCGAGGCGACCGCGGTCCAGTCCTCGTTGATCTGGCCGCTGCGGCTGCCGATGAACTCGATGTGGCGCAGGTCGATGTAGTCGGTCTGCTCGTCGCTGGCCTGCGCGGCGATGGTGTACCAGCCATCCAGCCACTTGAAGGCGGGAATGCGGTACTGGGTCAGCAGGGTCTTGCGGTTCTGCGCGTAGTCCAGCTGGGTGGACAGCTTATGCCCGCGGGAATTGAGATAGCGTCGATCCACGCCCATGCGGATACCGGCGCCGCTCTCGGAACCGTAGCTCACGCCGGCGGTGTAGATGGTGCGCTTGGCCAGGCTGAGGTTGACGTCGATCGGCACGCGGCCGTTCTCGGCCTTGTCGGGATTGGCCTGGATGTCGATGTTGCTGAAATAGTCCAGTCCCACCAGGGATTCGCGCAGGCGATCCAGCTTGCCCTGGTGGAAGTAGCTGCCTTCTTCCCAGTACACCAGCTTGTCCAGCAGGCCGGGTTCGAACTTGCTCTGGTGGAAGGTGGTGGGGCCCATGTCGTAGCGGATGCCGCTGACCCAGGCCAGATCGATGTCGGCCGCGTGCTCGGCGCGGGTGACTTCGACCCGGCGCTGGGTGAAGTCGGCGTCGAAGTAACCGCGGTCGGCCAGGCGCCGCACGATCTTGAGCTTGCTGGCTTCATAGGTCGTGTGATCGAAAACCTCGCCGGTGCGCGGCGCGAATGCGGCGAGGTCTTCCTTCAGGTAGCGATCGTCGCCGCCTTCGCCATCGATGCTCAGGCTGGAACGCCGGACCCGTACCGGCTCGCCCCGGGCCACCCGGATGATCACCTCCACCCGTTCGTTTTCGCCATCGCCGGTACGGTTGGCCTGCACCTGGATGTCGGGCGAGTAGTAACCGAAGGGTTCCAGCGCTTCACGCGCCTGCGCGGCGGCTTCGCCCAGCAGGTATTCCAGGCGCGATTCGCCCAGGCGCTTGCCGACCACGTCGTTCAGTGACAGGGCGACGTTGATGTTCTCCACCATCGCCTCGTCCTCGATCCCTTCGATGCGGATCCTGTCGATGGTGGCCGCGGCCCAGGCGGGACCACTGGCGGCAAGCAGGACAAGCAGGGTGGCGAAGGGGGGGATTCGTCGCATGCGGGCAGGATAACCGGCGAAGGGATTTTCGGGTTAAAGGAACATGAGGGCGCGCGGCCCGATGCGAGCGGCGGGCGTGATGCTGAATGACGGAACGGACCGCTCGGGCGGCCGCCGCGACCGTGAGATGTCCGAGTGCCGCGCAGCTGCGGGGGCGCGGGTGATGCGAGGTCCGCAGGCAACAACGAGATGGCCTCCCCGCGGTGGCGGGGAGGCCTTCGGTTCAGACCGAGAGATGTTCGATGGCGGCGACGGCGCGGAAGCGATCGGCCAGGCGCTTGAGCAGGGCCAGGCGGTTGGCGCGGATCGCCGGATCCTCGGCATTGACCATCACGTTGTCGAAGAACGCGTCCACCTGCGGGCGCAGCCGAGCAAGGCGGTTCAGCACGCTGATGTAGTCATGGTGGTGCAGGGCCTCGTCGGTGTCGCCGAGCGCGGCTTCCACCGCTTCGGCCAGTGCGCTTTCGGCCGGCTCCTTCAGCAACGCGCGATCCTCCATCGCCGGAATCGCGATGTCGGCTTTCTTCAGGATGTTGTTGATGCGCTTGTTGGCCGCGGCCAGCGCCTGTGCCTCGGGCAACCGCAGGAACTCGACCAGTGCTCGCAGGCGCGCATCGAAATCGAGCGGTGAGGCCGGGCGCGTGGCGAGCACGGCGTCGAACATCTCCGTCGTCACGGTGAAGCCGGCGGCGCCTTCCACGTAGTACGCCCGGAGGCGCTCGATGACGTAGTTGTACTCGTCGCGTGCGCAGTTCTCCGGTGCAGCGAACGGCTGGGCGGCGAGCGCCTGCGCGAG
>NZ_JANJUE010000278.1 GCF_024710765.1 Pseudoxanthomonas sp. | reverse complement strand
GGAGGAGCAATTTGTATAGTTGCAAGCTCGTGGGCGTGCTCCTTGGTCTGACCTCAGCAGTTGTCTTGTCCGCCTGCAAGCCTGCGCCTGCCGTTGTCGTGGCGGATGTGTCTCGCCAAATAGAAGAAGCAAAGCCAAAGGCGCAAGAGGAAGCTGAGGCGAATGCCAGACTTAGATTTCCCCGTTGCCTATTCCTCGTGGCTAATGGCGAACAGGTCGCCGTTCCGAAATCCATTGTGGACTCAGATCAGTACAAGGCTTGCATCCAAGGTGAGGCCCGCCAGTCGATGAGCGATGAGGCCTTTCGTGCTGCCGTCAGCGCGCTATACCCGATGGCCGGGCTAGAAGAATCGAAGAACTTCCACTGCTTCGATTTAAATGGGGACGAGACCTGTACCGCACAGGGCGATATGGGAGCTTCTCGCGACGGATACGTGGAAGTGACTTTCGCCCCGAAAGGAGCCCTCAAGAAAGTCGGCATCACATGGAAGGGGCACTCCATGGGGAGCAAGCTACGGACCCTTTGGGGGGAGCCTGCTGGGACCGTCGAGACGTCTGATGGCACGAAGTACTTCTACCAAGCTCAGGACTATCCCTATGTCATTGTGGCCATTGGCAATGCTGAGACTCGGGTAAGCACGGTGTTTGAACTATGAGTACCTAGGTGCCATAACTTCAATCGACGAAGGAACTGACACTTACTCCCCAAGCTTGTTGCGGCGATAAGTGTGCTGCTCCTGCTTGATCCTGTCGGCTACGGCATCGTCCAGCGTGGCCTCGTGTACCTCGTAGATTTGCAGCGGCACCAGAATGCAGCGGAGGAGGGCTACTGTTGTAAAACCAAAGCAGCCCATGGCGGCTATCCGCTGCGCGAACTGGTCCATACTGAGGGCGAAGAAGCAAAGCCAGACGATGGCAAACACGGCGCTGAGCACAGCGGCGAACAAGGTCTGGGCTTGGGAAGAAAGGAGAAACTTGATCCTCTGCGTATAGGCCTGCAATTCTTCTAGTGTCAGCGATGAGGCGTTCTCGATACGGCCTGTAAACAGCATCAGCGTGACCATGAAGCCAGCAAGCAAGCTTCCGAGCGCGATAACTCCAGCAAGCAGTGCGAAAAGGGTGTTCTCGCGCTGAGCAGATAGAAACGCGGGTGCTACGCACCAGCCCACCCATGAGCCAACGGCTAAGGGAGCTGCGAAGGCCAGTACGTGCCGGATGCTAAATCCGATTCCCGCACTGAGGCCCCCCATCGCACGAAGGGCCGACCAGCTCGTGGTCCATTCTTCCGGCAGGAGGCGCATATGCGTGCTCACATTAGTCTTCGTCAGCCTCGTCGATCAGCTGGGCCGCAGCCGGACGGCCATCGCTGTCGATGATCCGCCAGCCGTCGTCATCTGGGATGCGCAATTCATCGAGGTAGTTCCACAGGGTGTCTTCGATATCGGCAGTGTTAAGGCTGCCCGATGGGTTGATCTGGATATCCATCTTCCGCTTTTCACAATACTTTTTCAGCCCCGTGATCTTTTGACCGTCACGTAGATAAATGGCTACGGAATCCAAGCCGTTGTCAGCAGCATACTCATCGAGCGCTGCGAT
>NZ_JANJUE010000159.1 GCF_024710765.1 Pseudoxanthomonas sp. | reverse complement strand
GCAGGATGCCCCTTCCGGAAATTCCCGGACCGATTGCGGACCCGGAGCGAAGCGTAGGGCACGCCGCCAGGGGTGTGCTTTCTTTTGGTTACTTTTCTTTGCACAAGCAAAGAAAAGTGACTCCCGCGGAAGGCGCGTAATCAGTCACCACTCGCAAATGTTCCCGCGCCAGCGCCCGGCCTCCCAGGGCCAAGTCACGACGCCGGGCAACTGGCGACAGCGGCTCAAGGCCCCGCCGGTTTTCCGACACCCCCACCCAATCCCCACGGCACACCCCTTGCATCCCCTCCCCCGTCCACCCAGGAGATGCCCCGCGTGCCCCCCGCCGAGAAACCCGACCCCAAGCTGCTCAAACCCGCGCCCAAGGCGGGCAAGCCCTGGCTGATCATCGGCCTGGTCGCGATCGTCGCCGCCGGCGCGGCCGGTGGTGGCGCCTGGTTCTTCGCGTCCCGCAACGCCGGCCCCGCCAAGCCCGAGGCCAAGGCAACCCCGGAAGCCGGCAAGGTTCCGTTGCCGGCCCAGTACTTCGCCCTGGAACCGCCCTTCGTCGTCAACCTGATCGGCTCGGCCGGCGGCGCCCGCTACCTGCAGGTCGAAGTGCAGCTGATGACCCGGGACCCGGAATCGCTCAAGGCCATCGAACTGCACGCCCCGGCCCTGCGCGCCAAGCTGCTGATGCTGTTCGCCCAGCAGAACGCCGAGGAACTGATCACCCGCGCCGGCAAGGAAAAGCTGCAGGCGCAGGCGCTGGCCGAAGTGCGCAAGCTGATGAAGGCCGAAACCGGCAAGCCCGGCGCCGAGCAACTGCTGTTCACCAGCTTCGTGATGCAGTGAGGGGAAGCGCGCGATGATGAGCGACCTGCTTTCGCAAGACGAAATCGACGCCCTGCTGCATGGCGTCGATTCCGGCGCGATCGGGACCGACGAGCCGCCGCCGGATCCGGGCGTCGCCCGCCTGTACGACTTCGCCAGCCAGGACCGCATCGTCCGCGGCCGCCTGCCGACGCTGGAGATGATCAACGAACGCTTCATCCGCACCTGGCGCATCGGCCTGTTCAACCTGCTGCGCCGCTCGGCCGACCTGTCGGTGCGCGGCATCGAGATGATCAAGTTCGGCGAATACCTGCATTCGCTGTACGTGCCGACCAACCTCAACCTGATCCGGCTCAAGCCGCTGCGTGGCGTGGGCCTGATCGTGTTCGAACCCAAGCTGGTCTACACCGTGGTCGACAACTTCTTCGGTGGCGACGGCCGCTATCCCGCCAAGATCGAGGGCCGCGAGTTCACCGCGACCGAGATGCGGGTCATCCACCTGCTGCTCAAGCAGACCTTCACCGACCTGATCGACGCCTGGGCGCCGGTGATGCCGGTGGATTTCGAGTACATCAACTCGGAAGTCAATCCGCACTTCGCCAATATCGTCAGTCCGCGCGAGTACGTGGTGGTCAGCCGTTTCCACGTCGAACTCGACGGCGGCGGCGGCGATCTGCACATCACCCTGCCCTATTCCATGCTGGAGCCGATCCGCGAACTGCTCGACGCCGGCATCCAGTCCGACCGCGTGCACGACGACGACACCTTCCGCGACAGCGTCAACGAGCTGCTGCGCGGTGCCGAGGTCACCCTGTCCAGCGTGCTGGCCGAGAAACGCATCAGCCTGCGCGACCTCACCCGCCTGAAGGTGGGCGACGTGCTGCCCATCGACCTGCCACGCACGGTGCCGGTGTGCGTCGAACAGGTGCCGGTGTTCACCGGCGAATTCGGCACCTCCAACGGCAACAACGCCGTGAAGATCGTCGCCCACCGTCCACCCGGCGCGCTGGTCACGCCACCACCCGCGGCGCCTGCGCTCGCTTCCGACATCGTCATCCAGGATTCCCAGCCATGAACCAACCCCTCTCCGAAGAAGCCGCCGCCGCGCAATTCGAGGCCCTGCAGGCCGACGCCGGGCGCAGCCTCAGCGACATGAGCCTGGACGTCATCCTGGACGTGCCGGTGGTGCTGTCGCTGGAAGTCGGCCGCACCCGCATTCCGATCCGCAACCTGCTGCAGCTCAACCAGGGCTCGGTGGTGGAACTGGAGCGCGGCGCGGGCGAACCGCTGGACGTGTTCGTCAACGGCACCCTGATCGCCCACGGCGAAGTGGTGGTCGTCAACGAACGCTTCGGCGTGCGCCTGACCGACGTGGTCAGCCCCAGCGAACGCATCCGCCGCCTGCGCTGATTCCCATGTCGTTCGCGCTTCCCCTCCTCGCCGCGGCCACCGCGCCCGCGCAGAAAATCGGCCACGCCGCACCCGCGACGCCGGGCATCGGCGGCGCGCTGGTCGGCCTGATCCTGGTGCTGGGCCTGATCCTCGGCCTGGCCTGGCTGCTCAAGCGTCTGCCCGGCGCCGGCCTGGGCCTGCGTCCGAACGATCAGCTGCGGGTGATCACCAGCCTGTCGGTCGGCACCAAGGAACGCCTGCTGGTGATCGAGGTGGGCGGCGAGCAGTTGCTGGTCGGCGTCAGCCCCGGCGGCATCACCGCCCTGCATCGCCTGCCGGAGGCCCTGCCGCCGGTGCCGGTGCAACCCCTGCCCAACTTCGCCGAACTGCTGGCCAAGCGCCTGCGCAAAGAGAAATGACGATGCGTCGCCTGTTGCCCTTCCTGCTGTGCCTGTGGCTGCTGGCCGCGCCCGTGCTGGCCCTCGCCCAGTCCGCGCAGACCGCCGCGCCCGCCACCGCCGCGAACACCGCGGCCACCGCGCCGGCCACGCCCGCCTCGCCGGGCAAGCCGACCTTGCCGACGCTGCCGGACGTGAACGTCGGCCAGATCGGTGATCGCAACGTCAGCCTGCCGTTGCAGACGCTGTTGCTGATGACGGCGATCACCCTGATTCCGTCGATCCTGCTGGCGATGACCGCGTTCACCCGCATCATCATCGTGCTCGGCCTGCTGCGGCAGGCGCTGGGCACCGGCCAGACCCCGTCCAACCAGGTGCTGGTCGGCCTGGCGCTGTTCCTGACCATGCTGGTGATGATGCCGGTCGGCGAGAAGGCGTGGGCGCAGGGCATGGCGCCCTATCTGGACGGCCAAATCGATTTCTCCACCGCCTGGACCCTGACCACCGGCCCGCTGCGCGACTTCATGCTGGCGCAGGTGCGCGAAACCGACCTGATGACCTTCGCCGGCATGGCCGGCCATGCCAGCTACGCAAGTCCGGCCGACGTGCCGTTCCCGATCGTGGTCGCCTCGTTCATCACCAGCGAACTCAAGACCGCGTTCGAAATCGGCTTCCTGATCTTCATCCCGTTCGTGATCATCGACCTGGTGGTCGCCAGCGTGCTGATGTCGATGGGCATGATGATGCTCTCGCCGATGCTGGTCTCCGCACCGTTCAAGATCCTGCTGTTCGTGCTGGTCGACGGCTGGGTGCTGATCGTCGGCTCGCTGGCGGCGAGTTTCAATTGAAGGCGGAGATTGG
>NZ_JANJUE010000269.1 GCF_024710765.1 Pseudoxanthomonas sp. | reverse complement strand
AACAAGCCGCTGTACAACTACTTCAAGCAGCTGTTCGCCCAGGTGACCAACCCGCCGATCGACCCGATCCGCGAGGCCATCGTGATGTCGCTCAACAGCTTCATCGGCCCGAAGCCCAACCTGCTGGACATCAACCAGGTCAATCCGCCAATGCGGCTCGAAGTGAGCCAGCCCGTGCTCGACTTTGCCGGCATGGCCAAGCTGCGCGACATCGAACGCCACACGAACGGCAAGTTCAAGAGCGCCACCATCGACATCACCTACCCGCTGGACTGGGGCCGTGAGGGCGTGGAAGCCAAGCTGGCCTCGCTGTGCGCGCAGGCGGTGGACGCCATCAAGGGCGGCGCCAACATTCTCATCATCAGCGACCGCGCCGTGAGCGCCACGCAAGTGGCCATCCCCGCACTGCTGGCGCTGTCGGCCATCCACCAGCACCTGGTGGGCGCGGGCCTGCGCACCACGGCCGGCCTGGTGGTCGAGACCGGCACTGCCCGCGAAGTGCACCATTTCGCCGTGCTGGCCGGCTACGGCGCCGAGGCTGTGCACCCCTACCTGGCCATGGAAACCCTGGCCGAGATGCACAAGGACCTTGGCGGTGACCTGTCGGCCGACAAGGCCCTCTACAACTACGTGAAGGCCATTGGCAAGGGCCTGTCCAAGATCATGTCCAAGATGGGCGTGAGCACCTACATGAGCTACTGCGGCGCCCAGTTGTTCGAGGCCATCGGCCTGAACACGGACACCGTGGGCAAGTATTTCACCGGCACCGCCAGCCGCGTGGAAGGCATCGGCGTGTTCGAGATCGCCGAAGAAGCCATCCGCATGCACAAGGCGGCCTTTGGCGACGACCCGGTGCTCGAAACCATGCTGGACGCGGGCGGCGAATACGCCTGGCGTGCCCGGGGCGAAGAGCACATGTGGAGCCCCGACGCGATTGCCAAGCTGCAGCACAGCACGCGCGCCAACAACTGGAACACGTACAAGGAATACGCCCAGATCATCAACGACC
>NZ_JANJUE010000012.1 GCF_024710765.1 Pseudoxanthomonas sp. | reverse complement strand
CGAAAGCGGCGAGTTGCAGGGGGATGCGCACGGCGAAACCGGCGTGCGCGGGCTGTACGCGGCCGGCGACGTGGTCAGCGACCTCAACCAGATCGCGGTGGCGATGGGCCATGCGGCGATCGCGGCCACCGCGATCCATCGCCGCCTGCCCGACAGCCCGCGCGCGGGCACGTCCTAGCGCGCCGGAGAATCGCCGGACTGCTGGCGCGCCAGGTGCCAATGCCCCCATTTGTCGCGTACGCCATCGCCCGAGGTGCGGCCCGGGCCCTGGTCGCCGGCATAGCGATAGAGCGCGAGCCCGTCGTGGGTCACGTGGAAACCGCCCGCCACCCGCGGAAGGGTGCCGAGCCGGCTGCCGTCCACGCCATCGCCCGCCTGCGCCTGGCCTTCGCTGGCGACCACCGGCGGCCATGCGCGCTCGCAGGTGTCGTCGCAACGGCTTCCATCGCGGTTGTCTTCCATGTAGTACAACGCCGCGCCCGCCTGATCGGCCAGGTAGGGCTTCGGCGCCCCGGCCCGGGTTACCTGGATCGCGGCACCCGGCGATGCCTGTCCCGGCGCGTGTTCCAGCGCGGTGCCTTCGACGGGATCCGGTTGCGCCTGCGCCGCGGGCGTTGCCGGTGCCGCGCCAGCCGTGCGCGCGACGGCGCCGGTGTCGGCGTCCGCGGTCGTCGTTCCCGCGTCCCCGCGGCGTTCGCATCCCGCCCCCAGGGGCACCAGCAATGCAACAGCCAACATCGTCATGCGGTTCATCGCGCGCTCCCGGGGATTTGGATGCGCATGCCACGCAAGCGACATGCCACTTTCATTTCGCATCACCTTCATGAACATCAACAGCGCATGCATGCGCATCCAGCATGTGGCCGGGTCCGCTTCGCGTTGCACTAACAGCCTTTCCGCGATGCTTCCGGCTTGATGATGCACGAGAGTGAACATGGCGAATCCCTGCTTTGCCATCGTCGACGATGACACCGAGTTCGCGTCGATGACCCTGGACCTGGCGCGACGACGCGGATTCACCGCGCATGCGTTCCATCGCGTCGCCGACGCCGCGCCCTGGCTGGCCCACCATGATCCCGATCTGACCCTGCTGGACATGCATTTGCCGGACGGCACCGGATTTGACGTGCTCGACCGCATTCCCGTCCAGCACCAGGGCCAGATCGTGTTCGTCAGCGGCAGCAGCGACATCGAGCATGCGCGCCGCGCTGTGGCTTCCAGCGCTTCGGCCTATCTGCCAAAGCCGCTCCCGCCCAATCGGCTGATGGGCCTGCTCGACGACGTGCGCCAGTCCCATCACGCGCGCGAAGCCGCCTTGCGCGAGGATGGCGCGGACGGGCTGCTCGGCGAAAGCGCGCCGATGCAATCGCTGCGCCAGGAAATTGGCCGCGCCGCGCCGCATGATGTCAGCGTGCTGCTGTTCGGCGAGACCGGCAGCGGCAAGGAACTGGCGGCGCGGGCGCTGCATGCGCAGAGCGGTCGCGGCGGACGCTTCGTCGCGGTCAACTGCGGCGCGCTGCCCGGCGAACTGCTGGCCAGCGAACTGTTCGGCCATGAACGCGGCAGCTTCACCGGAGCGGCGGCCCGCCACCTCGGATTCTTCGAACAGGCCCAGGGAGGCACCCTGTTCCTCGACGAGATCGGCGACATGCCGCCCGCGCTGCAGGTCTATCTGCTGCGCACCCTGGAAACCGGCGTGGTCCAGCGCATCGGTGGCCAGGGCGAAGTGCCCGTGGACGTGCGGGTGGTGGCCGCCACCCATCGCTTCTCCGGCAGCGGCTGCGCCGATCTGCGTCCCGATCTCTATTTCCGCCTCGCCCGCTATCCGATCGAGGTGCCGCCGCTGCGCGCGCGCAAGCCGGACATCCCGTTGCTGGCCAACGCCTTCGTCGATCGCCTCAACCGCCGTACCGGCCAGGCCAAGCGGCTGGAGGAACGCTGCCTGCCCACGCTGCTGGCCCATGCCTGGCCCGGCAACGTGCGCGAACTTGCCAGCGCGGTGGAACTGGCCTACCTGCGCAGCCCCGATGAAAGCGTGCGCGCCGCGCCGCTGCAGGCCGTCCACCACGGGATGGCCGGCGATGACGATCCGGCGGGCGTGCGTTTCCAGGTGGGCATGACGTTCGCCCAGATGGAAGCGGAGATGTTGCGCAAGACCCTCGCCTTCCATGGCGGCGACAAGACCGCCACCGCGCGCAGCCTGGGCATCAGCGTGCGCACGGTGCACAACCACCTGGCCAGGAAGCGTGGCGATGTCTGATTGGCAGCACGACCTGCGCAACGAACTCAACCTGATCCTGTACGCCAACTCCATCGCGCGCGAGGCCCTCGCCCAGGGCCACGCCGAGGATGTGCGTGCAGGGCTGGACCGCATCGACGCGGCGGTCGTGCAATGCGGCGCCCTGCTGGATCGAGCGACGACGGGAGCGCCGGCCCAGCCACGGAGCCCAGCCATCACCTCCCGGGAGCGCTGACGACCGCGGAACGGTCTCAGTGACGCCGGGTGGAGGGCATGCCGGCGTCGTCGGGTTCCGCCGCGGCGTCGCCGTCTTCGCGGTTTTCCGTGCGCGCCTGCTGCCGGCGGTTGGCGCCGCGGGCCTCGCCGCCACGCGCGCCGATGCGCGCCATGTGCGTGCGATCCTGGCTGACCACTTCGCCACCCTTGCGGCCGGCCTCGCGGGCTTCTTCGGAATCGAACTGATGGGCATTGCCGCTGCGGTGCGCCGCACGTCCGCCCTTGCGCGCGATCTCGCGCTGGCGTTCCGGGTCCATCGCGGCGAAGCCACGCGGCTCGCGGCGATCGCGCGCCGGGGCGCGCGGCGGGGAGGAAGCGTTCATGGCGTCTGCGTTCATCGCGGAGGGGCTCAATGACAACGGGGAACGGGACATGGGGTCGCCTTCTGTTGGAAATGGAATGGCGCGCGGCAAGCGCCTGCGCCACAGCGTGTTCCGCAATGTCCGTGCCAACGGTGGAGCCCGCGCAAGGCGTGTCCAACGCGGGCCCTTGGCGGGCACAAGCTGCAGCCCGTGAAATATGTGCGTCAGGGTGGCGGCGCCTCGCCGCGTTCGCGCTGGCCGCGATCGCGGATGCAATCCGCCAGTTCATCCCCCACCTTGCCGTCGCAATCCGTCGCCGCGGGCGGTGGCTGGGTCAGGTGGACCGGTTCGTCGCGCGTGGCGGCCTTGTCGTCGGCACCGGCATCCACCGCCTCGCCGGGCGGCGTACTGCTGCCCGTGCTGGAAGCAGGCACACCGGGATCGTCTCGGCGGTCGCATGCCGCCACGGCCAGCAGCAGGCAGGCCAGCAGTCCCCAATGTTTCATCTCGCACCTCGTTCGTGGTGGTTTCCCTGATCCCGCGCAAACGGCGTGCCAGCCTGCGCAGGCACAAACTTCGCGGCGGGGCAAAAGCTGCCTGCGCCACCGGGTACGGGCATGCAAACGAGCTCGTGCCAGCGCCCTCGCCGATGGCATGCCGTTTGCGTGAAGCAAGCGAAGGAGCCCGGTCAAGGCGCCGTGTGCGCGGTGCGGCTCCGAATCCGCACGGGAGCAGGCAGATGGAAGACAACAGGCACGTGGGTACCGAATTGAAAGCCGCGATAGGCGAACTGCGGCAACTGGCAACGCAACTGGCGGACGCCAGTCGCGAATGGTGGCAGAACCGGAGACAGGACATGAACCAGTACAACCGGCAATACGGGCGGCAACATGAAGAGCGGCATCCGCAGGACGAGCGCAACACGCGCGGTTACGGCGAGGGCTACGCCACCGCCGGCGTGCAGCCGCGCCCGCGCGCGCGCGACTGGGAAGAAGGCCGATTCCGCGAGGACGAGTACGAACGTTGGGGGCGTGGACGCGAGACCGACGAGGACGTGCGCGGCCAGTACGGCAGCGGGCGCGGTGGACGCGGCGGCGGCGATTGGCGCAGCACCGGCCAGGGCCGCTCGGGCTTCAGCGACTACGGCGTCGCCGGCCAGCGCGAATACGGGCGCGGATTCGACGAGAGCGATTTTGCCGGCGGTTATCGCGAGGGCGATACCGAAAGCGGCTACTACGCCAACCGCGGCGAGTACAGCCAGGGCTATGGACGCGAACGCGACCCCGGACGGGTCTATGGGCCCGAGGACTTCAGCCAGCGCTACGCGCAGGGCGACGTGTTCGCCGGCGGCGGTTACGGGCGCGGCGGGCGCTACGCGCGCGAGCCCGGCCTCGGCGACAGCACCCTGGGCCGCTCCGGTCGCATGGGGCGCGGGACGTCCTCCTGGCGCGACGACAGTCAGGCCGGTGGTGCCGCCGGTTTCGGCGACTCCAGCCGCGCCCAGGGTTTCCGTGGCCGTGGCCCGCGTGGTTACACCCGTTCGGACGAACGCATCACCGAGGATCTCAACGAGCGCTTCACCGACGATCCGTACCTGGACGCGGACGATGTGCAGGTCAGCGTCAGCGGCGGCGTCGCGACCCTGACCGGGACCGTCGAGCATCGCTGGATGAAGCATCGCGCCGAGGACATCACCGATGCCTGCAGCGGGGTGAAGGACGTGCGCAACGAGATCCGGGTCTCGCCCGCACTCGGGAGGATGTCGGACAAGGGGGCGGAAACCTCGGCCACCACCGGTGAATCGGCCGCCCGCCGGGGCACCACCACGACCCAGCGTCCCGCCGGCAGCCCCACCTCGCCGGCCGGAGGCAGCACCCACTGACCGCCCCCGGGCGGCACACCCGGCACGGCCGCCCACCCGGGCGGCCGTGCGGAGGCATCCGGCATGAAGCACCGTACTTCGATGATCGCGTGGCTGGCGCTGGTGGCCGGCGCGGTGATGCTGTTGCGCCACCTGCCCTCGCGGCGAAGCAGTGAATCCGCCTCGTCCGCCGACTTCGACGATGACGCCTTCGTCGAGGCCGCATTGGCGCTGGGCTTGCGCGAACGTCGCCTCGCCGCGGGCATCCTCGAGCACGCCAGCGATGAATCGCTGCGCGCGCTGGCGCGCATGATCCTGGCGCAGCACCAGAACCCGGATGGTGTATGGGCCGGATTCGGTACCGCCCGCGCCGGCGACGATGCGTCGACCCGGCTGATGGGCTTCGATCCGCAGGCCTACGAGCATCACGCCGCGCTGGCGCTGCAATCGGTACTCGACGAAGCGTGGCCCTTGTTCGACCAGGCATCGCAGCACTGCGCCCGCGACGACCTGCGCGACTGGGCCCTGCGCATGCTGGCGTGGCTGGAAGAATCCGAGCAGATCCTCGCGCCCATCCTGGAACAGTTGCCGCCCGAACCACCGGGCCGCCCGCAGCCCAGCCCCGAAGGCGTCTATTGACGCGGCGACCAGGCGACGGGTCCGCGCCGCCCATGGGCCCATTCCCTTCCCGAAACGACGAGAGGTATCCCATGGCCCGCTGCGACGTCTGTGGCAACGATTACGACAAGAGCTTCACCGTCACCCAGCAGGGACGCACCGGCACCTTCGATGCGTTCGAATGCGCCATCCACGCCTTCGCGCCGCGCTGCGCGCATTGCGGCTGCATGGTCATCGGCCACGGGGTCGAGAGCGACGGCACCATCTACTGCTGCGCGCACTGCGCCAAGCAGTCCGGCGAAAGCGGACTGCGGGATCGCGCCTGACGGTTTCGTTGTCCGCCTATCCGTAGGGTCCCCCCATCACCGGCAGCACCGCGCCGTTGATGTAGGAGGCGGTGATCGGCGAGGCCAGGAACACGTAAGCCGGCGACAGTTCCTCGGGCTGGGCCGGGCGTCCCATGTCGCTGTCCTTGCCGAAGGTGGCGACCTTCCCGGCTTCCCGGTCCGCCGGATTGAGCGGCGTCCAGACCGGTCCCGGCGCCACCGCGTTCACGCGAATGCCGCGTGGCAGCAGGTTGCTGGCCAGCGATTTGGTGAAGGCATGGATCGCGCCCTTGGTCGCCGCGTAATCGAGCAGTTCCTTGCTGCCGAACAGGCCGGTTTCCGAGCCGCTGTTGATGATGCAGGCGCCTTCGCGCAGATGCGGCAATGCCGCGCGGGCCATGTTGAAGTAACCGCCGATATTGGTCTGGAGGGTTTCGGCCAGTTGTGCGTCGCTGAGGTCCTCCAGCCGCTTGACGTGCTGCTGGAAGGCCGCATTGTTGACCAGGATGTCGAGCCCGCCGAATGCCTCCAGCGTGCGCGCCACCGCCTGTCCGCAGAAATCCGGATCGCGCACGTCGCCGCTGATCAGCAGGCAGCGGCGCCCTTCCGCCTCGACATGGCGCGCGGTCTCGCGCGCATCCTCGTGTTCGTCCAGGTAGACGATCGCCACGTCCGCGCCTTCCCGCGCGAACAGCACCGCCACCGCCCGGCCGATGCCGGAGTCGCCGCCGGTGATGATCGCGCGGCGCTCCTGCAACTTGCCGCTGCCCCGGTAGTCCCGGGCGAGGAAGCGCGGCGGCACGTCGAGTTCGGACTCGTTGCCCGGCTTGGCCAGGTGCTGGCGGCTCAGCGGCGGCTCCGGCTGCCGGCGGCTGCCGGCCTGCACCGGTTTCTTCTTCGGCGAAGGCGCGCGCGCGTTCTTCTCCATCGCATCGTCCTGCAGTTGCCGCTGGCGCTGCGCGGTCGAGGATGCCTTCCCGGACGGACGGGAAGCGGAAGCGCGCCGATTCCCGGAAGGGGATTTCGTGGTGGTGGATGGCTTGCCGCTGCGTTTCATGTTCACTCCCGGTTACGCCGGCGCAAGATCGAACCTGGCGTTTCAGCTGAACAAGCACGTTAGGGAAACGCTCGTGAGCATGATGCCAAGGCACGCTCTTCACGCGCTTTCCACTTCGAGGGAAATTTTTTCAGGCACCTGGAAACGCCTGCGTCCATGCGCCCCGCAACCGCGATCCAGGATGCTGTTTCCAGTCAGTTTGCGATGGCATGTGATCTGCTATGTAACCGCATCCCCCCCAAACAGGATGCATGCCATGACCAAAGCCGTGCCGATGAAGCTTCCTTCGGATTTCACCTGGGTGGAAGCCACATCCGACGATGCATGGACTGGCGCGCGCCTGCTGCTCGATGGCTGCAACGTGCTGGAGATCCATCCCCTGCGCGATGGCTGGCTGGTGAGCGTGCAGTTGCACGACCCGCTCAATCCGCAGGCCAATGTCGCGGTGCGCTCGGTGGCGGCCGGCATGCGCTGGTCCGCCCGCTGGGCGCGCAGCCGGATCGCGCGCCTGCGTGTGTTGGCCGTGGCCGAACGCCGGCGGGTGGCGATGCCGATGGCGCCCATCGCGCCACTGCCGCGCCCTCATCGCGAAGCGCCGGCGGTGGTTTCCCAGGCCGCCCGGCCCGCCGTGCATGAGCTGGCCGATGCCTGAGTCGCGTCCGCGGCGCGCGTGCTGAGCCGATGCCGCGCGCCGCGCCGCCGCGGGTGCCGTTGGCCAAGCCGGTGGATACCGTTCCCGCCGGCACGCTGCGCCAACTGCGCCTGCGTGCGGCGGATTGCCGGGCGTGTCCGTTGTGGCGGGACGCGACGCAAACGGTGTTCGGCGCCGGTCCCGCGCGTGCCGCGGTGATGCTCATCGGCGAACAGCCCGGCGACCAGGAAGATCGGCAGGGCGAGCCCTTCGTGGGACCGGCCGGACAACTGCTGCGCGACCTGCTCGCCGAATGCGGCCTGGCCGCCGATGCGGTGTATCTGACCAACACGGTGAAGCACTTCAAGTTCCATCCGCGCGGCAAGCGGCGCCTGCATCAGCGCGCCAACGCCGCCGAACAGGCCGCATGCCGGCCATGGCTGGCGGCGGAGCTGCTGCGGCTGCGCCCGCGCTGGGTGGTCGCGCTCGGCGCGATGGCCGCGCAGACGCTGTTCGGCGACGCATTCCGCCTGACCCGTGAACGCGGCCGCTGGCGCGCGCTCGACGAACGCACCGACGCCATCGCCAGCTGGCACCCTTCCGCCATCCTGCGCATGCGTGGCGAACCACGCGAACACGCGCTGCGCGATCTGCGCCGCGACCTGCGCAAGGTGGCGGCGCGGGTGGCTGGCGATGTACCCCCAACCCCACCGGGAGACGCTCCATGAAACGAAACCCCGATCCACCGTCGCCGCGCGGGAATCCCGAGGGCGACCAGCAGAAGGCGCACACCCCCGACCGCCTGCGCAATGATCGTGCGCGCTGGAAGGACCATGACCAGCCGGATGTCCCGCGCGGCACCGGTCGCCGTGATCCGGAACGCGATTATCCCGATCCGCTCGGGACCGGTGATCGCAACCGGCGCTGAATCCGCGCACGCGCACGCGCCGGGTTCACGCCGGTACCACCTGCCCGGTACCACACTGGCGCGGTCCTCCCACCGGAGACCGCCATGAACCGCGATCGCAAGGATCCACCCGCGCCCGAAGAAGACCGCGACGCGCCCGAGACACCGCACCAGGAACGCAAGCGCAAGCATCACGAAAGCGAGAACCAGGACGAGGCGCTGGAGGAGACCTTCCCGGCCAGCGATCCGGTATCGCCGTTCGTCCCGGCCAAGGCGCCGGACTGACCCGTTCAACCGCGCACGTCGCGATACCAGCGCACCACATCCGCCGGCAGCCGGTCCTCCACCCCCAGCGCGAATGCGGCCTGTTCGTCGCAGGCGTCGCGCAGCGAAGGCGCGAGCGGATGCAGCGAAGGATCGATGCCGCTATCGAGCATGGATTGCCAGAGCGCATCGGCCCAGCCGTACAGGGAATCGCTGCCACGCGCCAGCGCCTGGCCCAGCCAGGGCCGGGCCGGATGCAGTGCGAACCCCTGCCTGGCCATCGCTTCCATGTGATCCAGCACGGCGCCGTGCGCGCCACGGAACCATTCGCTGAAACCGCCGGCGGCGCGCACCGACAGCAGCGGCGCCGGCGCATTGTGCGGCTTGAGCGAACGCTTGAGCGCGGTTTCCCACGCCTGCGCCTCGGCGAGGCGATCGGCCTGCAGCAGCCAGGCGCGATCCAGATCGAAGAACTCGAACCAGCGCGGCGCCAGGCTGCGCGCGCGCGCCAGCGGATCCCGGGAGATGCCCAGCTTGATCAGATTCTCGCCGGCACAGGGCAACAGGTACAGGAAAGCGGTCATGGCAACGTCAGCGCGGCGCGCGCTCCTCGCGCGAACGCGCGGTGCGGTCGCGCCGCAGCGCGCTGATCACGATGCCCACGCCCAGCCCCGCCCCCAGCAGGAACAGCAGCAGCGCCACGGTCGGATAACCCCACAGGGTGCTGCGGGTTTCCACCCGCATCATCAGCGAGGACGCGACGATCAGGGCCGCGGTGACCAGCCCGGCGGCGATCCGGTTGGCGATCTTCTGCAGGTTTTCCATCAACCGCGATTCCTCCAGCCCGGCCACCCGCAGCTGCAGCTTGTTCTCGGCAATCAGCGACAGCGCATCGGACAGCTTGCGCGGTCCTTCACGCAACAGGGTCTGGATCTCGATCAACTCGCTGGCGATGTTCGGCGAGGACAGGGACTGCCGCAGCCGCGCCCGGATCACGTGCTGGAGATGCCGCTCGACGATGGCCTTGGGATCCATGTCCGGCGCCAGGTGCCGGCAGACCGCGTCCAGGTTGAGCAACGCCTTGCCCAGCAGGCTCAGCTCCGGTGGCGTGCGCAGGCCGCTGGCGGTGGCCACCCGCACCAGTTCCAGCACCACCCGCCCGGACGAGGTGGTGCGCGCATGCGCGGTGTAGTGGCTGACCAGGTGGCCGACCTCGCGCACGAAGCGCTCCTCGTCATAGTCCTCCAGCCGCGTGCCCATCGCGATGGCCTCGTCCGCGGCCTGCTCGCCGCGGCCGTCGACCGCGGCGAACAGGAGCTTGAGCAGGCAGTCGCGCCGCTTGGGCGGAATGTTGGCGACCATGCCCAGATCGAACACCGCCAGGCGCCCGTCGCGGGTCACCCGCAGGTTGCCCGGGTGGGGATCGGCGTGGATTTCACCGTGCACGAAGATCTGGTCGAGATAGCCGCGCAGCAGCGCCGAGGCCAGTGTGTCCATGGCCTGCTCGGTGCGGCGCACGCCGGGAATCTGATCCACCCGGATACCGTCCACCAGTTCCATCGTCAGCACCCGCCGCCGGCTCAGGTCGGCCACCGGCGCGGGCACCCACAATTCCGGGAACGGCGCCAGGTGCAGGCGGAACCGGACCAGGTTCTCCGCCTCGGCCTGGTAGTCCAGTTCGGCCAGCAGGGTGCGGCTGAATTCCTCCAGCCAATCGGCGAAGCGCACCCGCCGGCCGACATCGGTGAAGCGATCGGCGTTGCGGGCGAAGCCGCGCAGCAGATCCAGATCGCCGAGCAGTTGCTGGGCGATGCCCGGCTTCTGCACCTTCACCGCCACCGGCCTGCCGTCGCGCAACCAGGCCCGGTGCACCTGCGCCAGCGACGCCGAGCCCAGCGGTTTGGCCTCGAAATCGGCGAAGGCATGGCTGAGCCGTACGCCGAGCTCGGCTTCCACCACTTCGCGAACGGCTTCGAACGGCACCGGTTCGACGTGCTCCTGCATGCGCTCGAAGGAACTGGCAAAGGCCGGCGGCACGATGTCGGGGCGGGTGGACAGCATCTGGCCGATCTTCACGAACGCCGGGCCCAGCGCCTCGAGATCCTGCGCCAGTTCCTGCGGCGTGCCTTCGGCCACGGTCAGGTCGGCATCCTCCAGGCTGGTGTCCAGCCCGGAGAACAATCCCGAATTCCGGTAACGGAACAGGAAGCGCAGGATCTGTCCGCGCCGCCTGCCGGCGCCCTGCGAGGATTCCAATGGCTTGGCCTGGGGTTCCATGGGCGGATTCCTTGAACGGGACTCCATTGTCCCGTCGCGATGGCTACGACGGGTGAAAGCCGCCCGGCGCGTCGCCCCGTCGCTCATCCCGTGCCCAGGTACTCGGCCATCAGGCGCCGCAGTGTCGCCACTTCCACCGGCTTGGCCAGGTGCACGTCGAAACCCGCTTCACGCGAACGGCGCTTGTCGTCCTCGTGGGTCCAGCCGCTCAGCGCCACCAGGGTCAGCGGCGCGTCCTTCCGCAATGCGCGCATGCGCGCGGCCGTTTCATAGCCGCTGAGCCCGGGCATGCCCAGGTCCATCAGCACCATTTCCGGCGCAAAGCCGGCGAAACGGGCCAAGGCCGATTCGCCATCGTAGGCGACCGCCACTTCGTGCCCGGCGAACTCCAGATATTCGGCCACCGCGTCGGCGGCGTCGCGATTGTCGTCCACCACCATCAGCCGATGCCGGCTGCCTGTCGTCGTCCGCGGTTCCATCATGTCGTCGTCTCCCGATCCGTCCACGGGGATGAGGGGCAGTTCGACTTCGAACCGGCTGCCCTGCCCGATGCCGTCGCTGTGCGCCGTGACCTTGCCGCCGTGCAGTTCGACGATGCTGCGGACCAGGGTCAGGCCGATGCCCAGGCCGCTGAGCATCTGCTGTTTTTCCTGCCGGATCTGCGCGAACAGATCGAATATCTCGCCGATGCGCTCCGCCGGCATGCCGACGCCGTTGTCGCTCACCGTGACCCGCACCCGCTCACCCACCCGCGTCGATGCCAGCGAGATGCGCCCGGGCGCGTGGGTGAACTTGGCGGCGTTGTTCAGCAGGTTGGAGAACACCTGCGCCAGCCGTACCGGATCCCCGTCCACCCTGCAGCAGGGAGGTGGCGCCAGTTCGATGTCGAGTACGTGCCCGGCCTGTTCTATCCAGGGACGGCTGGTGTCGACGGCGACATTGAGCACCTCGTTGAGATCCAGCGGCTCGCGCCGCAGTTCGATGGTGCCGCGGGTGATCCGCGACACCTCCAGCAGGTCCTCCACCAGGCGCACCATGTGATCGACCTGCCGTTGCATGCGGGTGAGCGAGCGCGCGAACGGCGCGTCGCCCGCTTCCACCAGCAACTCCAGGGTGGTCCGCAGCGGCGCCAGCGGATTGCGCAGCTCGTGGGCCAGGATCGCCAGGAACTCGTCCTTGCGCCGGTTCTGCCCGGCCTGCTGCTCCAGCAATTCGCGCTGGCGCGCCTGCAGTTCCTTGAACTGCTGGATGTCGGTGGTCGTGCCCAGCCATTCGACGATGTGGCCCCGCATGTCCCGCAACGGCCGCGAGCGGGTGGAATGCCAGACGTAGCTGCCGCTTCCGGCATGGCGCACGCGATGCTCCACCGCCATGACTTCGCCTTCGTCCGCCTGCGCACAGGCCTCCAGGGTCGCGGCGCGATCGTCCGGATGGATCGCCTCCAGCCAGCCGCGTCCGACCGCCGCCACCGCATCCTGGCCGGTGAACTGCTCCCATTGCGGGCTGGCCCAGGTCCAGTGGCCGCGATCCGAGGATCGCCACACCAGTTGCGGAATGCCCTCGATGAGGGTGGACAGCCGCCACTCGCTTTCGCGCAGCGCGCTTTCCACCCGCCGGCGCTCGGTGATGTCCTGCGCCACCGAGATGCCGCCGATGACGACGCCATCGCGCCACAGCGGCACCGCGCCGAACACGATCCAGCGTTCCTTGCCATCCAGGTAGATGTGGAAATCCACCGTTGGCGGCACCGTCTCGCCGCGCAGGGCGCGCGAACTCGGGTATTCGGACGGCGACAGCAGGCGGCCGTCGGCATCGTAGGCGCGCCAGCGCGAGCGCGATTCCCGCGAAGGCAGCGTGTCGCCGACCAGTTCCTGCAGGCGCGGATTGATCATCAGGTAGTGCCCTTCGGTGTCGAACAGGCCGATGCCCACCGGCACGTGCTCGATTACCGCCGCCAGTTGGACCTGGCTTTCGCGCACCGCATCGCTGATCCGGCGCCGTTCGCTGATGTCGCTGAAGAGCACGCCGACCTGGTGGCCGATGCCCTCCAATGGAAAGGCATACACCTCGAACCAGCGCCCGCCCAGGCCCACGGCCTGCTTCTCGAATCGCTGGGGCCGCCCGCTGCGGGCGACTTCCCCGTAGACCTCGTACCAGGACGCCTCCAGATCGACGGCCACCTCGCGCATGCTGCGGCCGGTCACTTCGCCCAGGCCGGTATGCCGGGCGAAAGCCGCATTGACCTCGATGAAGCGGTAGTCGTAGGCATGGCCGTCGACGCCGAAGGCGATGTCGATGATGCAGAAGCCCTGGTCGATGGATTCGAACAGTTGCCGGAAGCGCGCCTCGCTGCGCCGCAGTTCCACCGCGATCCGGGTCCGCAGCACCGCTTCCCAGGTGCGATCGCCGACATCCCGCACCAGCGCCTGTTCCTCGGCCGTCCACGCGCGCGGTTCGGCGTGGTGCACGGCCAGGATCGCCTTGAAGTCGCCCTCCCGCACCAGCGGCATGCTGATATGGGCGCGGATGCCGCTGTCGCGGTAGGTTCGCCGCTGCACCTCGTTCAGCCCCGCCAGCGCCTGGGTGTCGGCGCAGCTGAGCGGCTCGCCGCGGCGCATCGACTCGCCGACCGAATCACCGAACGCGTCCAGCCGGTGCTGGCCGCCCAGCGGCGGCAGGCGGCCGCTGGTGTATTCGACCTGCAGCGCGAAACGCTCGCCGGCCCGGTCCATTTCCGCATAACAGACGCGATCCACGCCGAGATGGCGGGCCAGGTGCTCGGCGGCGAAGGCCATCACCTGGCGTGCGTCGCGGATGCGCCGGATGCCGTCCTCCAGCGCCAGCAGAACGGTTTGGCTGCCTGCGTCGGGGCTGTGCGGATCCGGCATGGAACGGTCCCTGTGGCGATCCGCTCCAAGCTGTGGCAAGCGTGGTGAAGGCGATGTCGAGGTCGCTTGCGCTCAGGCGCGTTCGGCCAGGCCCGGCCAGTCCGGATGCCCGCTGGAGTCGTACCACTGCTGGGCGCGGCGCAGCGCCTCGGGTTTGCTGAGGGACGGTTCGGCGTAGAAATACCAGCGCGATCCGGTGGTCTTCTGCAATTGTTCGTGGACCAGCCGGAAGCCGGTCCCGAGATCGGCGCCGACATCGCCCTGCACCAGTTCGGCGTGCTCGGGCGAGATGAGAAGCGAATAGGTACCGGTCATGGGGCGTTCCTCCGGCGCTCCTTATCGCATACCGCCGCCGGATTCCCGTGCACGCGCTCTTCGCGCGGCGCATCGACCGGGCGCCATTGATTCAAGTCAATGCCGCGCCCCGCCGCCGCGCTAACCTGCCCCCAGTCCATCCAGGGAAACGCCACATGCATCCGATCCTTCGCGAAATCCTGCTGGAGCCGGTCGGCTGGCTGGCCATCGGCGGCAGCCTCGTCATGTTCGGCATCGGCATCTGGGTCAGCCTGTTCCTGCGCAAGAAGATGCGCGAGGAAGAGCGCCGCCGCGGCGGCAAGTGAACCGCGCGAACACGCACGGCTCGGCGGGGCTCCAGGCAGGGTTTTGGGGAAGCCGCAGCGGCTGGGGAGTTCAGCCCTGCGGCACTCCGGTCATGTCCGGAAGATGGTGGGCCACGCCCTTGTGGCAATCGATGCAGGTCTTCTTTCGCGTGCCCAGCCACAGCTTGTGGGTCTGGGCCGCCCGCGATCCCTGCCGGGTCAGATCCATCGACGAGTAGTCATGGCAGTTCCGGCATTCCAGCGAATCGTTGGCCTTCAGCCGGTCCCACTCGTGCATCGCCAGCTCCAGCCGGTGATCGAGGAACTTCTCGCGGGTGTCGATGGTGCCGAACACCTTGCCCCAGACTTCCTTCGAGGCCTGCATCTTGCGGGCGATCTTGTTGGTCCAGTTGTGCGGCACGTGGCAGTCCGGGCAGGTCGCGCGCACGCCGGAGCGATTGCTGTAGTGGATGGTCGTCTTCAGTTCCTGGAAGACGTTGTCGCGCATCTCATGGCAGCCGGTGCAGAAGGTCTCGGTGTTGGTGGCCTCCAGCGCGGTGTTGAAGCCGCCCCAGAACACGATGCCGGCGACGAAACCGGCCACGGTCAGGAACCCCAGGCTGTAATGCCGGCTCGGTGAGCGCAGGGTGCGCCAAATGGGCAGCAGGCGATGCTTGATCCGTTCCCACATGGCTCATTCGCTCCCCTGCGTGGCCGGCGCGGCGGGCGTGGCCGGAGTGGTCGCGATCACGCTGTCGATGTCCTGGAAGTTGTTCGCCACCAGCGGCCTGGCGTCGGTCTGGACCACGTGGCACTGGTTGCAGAAGTAGCGGCGCGGCGAGATGGTCGCCAGGAACTGGTCGTCCCGATCCATGTAGTGGGTCACGCTTACCGGTGGCGCCTGGAAGGTGGCGGCGTTGGCGCGGGCGTGGCACAGCATGCAGCGGTTGCTGTTCTTGTCGACCTGGTAGCCGTCGATCGCGTGCGGGATGGTCGGCGGCTGCATCGGATACGCGCGCACCCGCTTGATGTCGGCATTCTCGACCCGCGCCATCGGCGGCGGTGCGCCTTCCTGGTCGATCGGCACGCCGCGGCGGATGGCATCGATCTGGCCACCGGGCAACGGCGCATCGATGCCCGGGCCGGCCACGCCGGCCGATGCGGTCGCCACCGGCGCTTCGGCGGCGCGGTGGCGGCCGAACATCCAGCCGGCCGCGAACACCAGCACCGCCAGGACCACCGTCAATCCCAGGGCAATCAGCAATGGCTTGTTGCGCATGGCGAATCTCCTAGACGGCCAGCACCTTGACGGCGCACTTCTTGTAGTCGGTCTGCTTGGAAATCGGATCGGTCGCGTCCAGGGTGACCTTGTTGATCAACTGGCCGGCGTCGAACCACGGCACGAAGATGACGCCGGGCGGCATCCGGTTGCGCCCGCGCGTTTCCACCCGCGACAGCATCTCGCCGCGCCGCGACACCACCTTCACCTCGTCGCCGCGCTTGAGCCCGCGCTCGCGCGCATCGTCGGGATTCATGAACACCACCGCGGCCGGGAAGCTGCGGTACAGCTCGGGCACGCGCATGGTCATCGAACCGGAGTGCCAGTGTTCCAGCACGCGGCCGGTGACCAGCCACAGGTTGTAGTCCTCGTCCGGCGATTCGGCCGGCGGCTCGTAGGGCAAGGCCCAGATCACCGCCTTGCCGTCCGGATTGCCGTAGAACTGGAAGCCGGTGCCGGCCTTGACGTAGGGATCGGCGCCCTCGCGGTAGCGCCAGCGGGTCTCCTTGCCGTCGACCACCGGCCAGCGCAGGCCGCGCGCCTTGTGGTAGGCGTCGAACGGAGCCAGATCGTGGCCATGGCCGCGCCCGAACGCGGCGTACTCCTCGAACAGGCCCTTCTGCACGTAGAAGCTGAAAGCGGCTGATTCGTCGTTGGCGTAGCCCGCCTCGATGTCGGTGATGGGGAAGCGATCGACATTGCCGTTGCGGTACAGCACGTCGAACAGGGTCTTGCCCTTGAACTGCGGGTTGGCCGCCAGCAGTTCGGCCGGCCAGCACTCGTCGGTGGTGAAGCGCTTGGAGAACTCCATCAGCTGCCACAGGTCCGAACGCGCCTGCCCCGGCGCCTTCACCAACTGGTGCCAGAACTGGGTGCGGCGCTCGGCATTGCCGTAGGCGCCCTCCTTCTCCACCCACATCGCCGCCGGCAGGATCAGGTCCGCCGCCTGCGCGGTGACGGTGGGATACGCGTCGGAGACGACGATGAAATTCTGCGGATTGCGGTAGCCGGGCCAGGTCTCCTCGCGCAGGTTGGCCGCCGCCTGCATGTTGTTGTTGACCATCACCCAATAGGCGTTGAGCTTGCCGTCCTTCAGGGCCCGGTTCTGTTCGACCGCGTGATAGCCGGGCTTGGGCTTGATGGTGCCATGCGGGACCTTCCAGATTTCCTCGGCATGCTTGCGGTGCTCGGGATTGGTCACCACCATGTCCGCCGGCAGGCGGTGGCTGAAGGTGCCGACCTCGCGCGCGGTGCCGCAGGCCGACGGCTGGCCGGTCAGCGAGAACGGGCTGTTGCCCGGGGTGGCGATCTTGCCGGTCAGCAGGTGCAGGTTGTAGACCATGTTGTTGGCCCACACGCCGCGGGTGTGCTGGTTGAAGCCCATGGTCCAGAACGAGGTGACCTTGATCTTCGGATCCGCGTACAACTCGGCCAGGTGTTCCAGCCAGCCGCGCTCGACCCCGGTCATCTCCACCGCCTTGTCCAGCGTGTACGGCGCGACGAAGCGGGCGAACGCCTCGAAATCGATGGCCTCGCCGCCGTTCGGGTCCTTGGCGTTCTTCGCCTTGACCTCCAGCGGGTTGTCCGGGCGCAGGCCGTAACCGATGTCGTCGTTGCCGCGCTTGAACGTGGTGTGCTTGTTGACGAAGTCCTTGTTGACCTTGCCGGTGCGGATGATGTGGTTGGCGATGTAGTTCAGGATGACCAGATCGGTCTGCGGCTTGAACACGATCGGGATGTCGGCCAGCTCGAAACTGCGGTGCTCGAAGGTCGACAGCACCGCCACCTTCACGTGCGGATGCGACAGCCGGCGATCGGTCACCCGGGTCCACAGGATCGGATGCATCTCGGCCATGTTCGAGCCCCACAGCACGAACGCGTCGGCGGCCTCGATGTCGTCGTAGCAACCCATCGGCTCGCCCATGCCGAAGGTGCGCATGAAACCCATCACCGCCGAGGCCATGCAATGCCGCGCGTTGGGGTCGATGTGGTTGCTGCGGAATCCCGCCTTCCACAGCTTGTTGGCCGCATAGCCCTCGAAGATGGTCCATTGCCCGGAACCGAACATGCCGACCGCGTCGGAGCCCTTTTCCTTGAGCACGCGCTTGAACTGCGCGGCCATCACGTCGAAAGCCTCGTCCCAACCGACCTGTTCGAACTCGCCGTCCTTGGCGTAGACACCGTTCTTCTTGCGCAGCAGCGGCATGGTCAGGCGGTCCTGGCCGTACAGGATCTTGGACAGGAAGTAGCCCTTGACGCAGTTGATGCCGCGATTGACCTCGGCGTGGACGTCGCCATGGGTGGCCACCACCCGGCCGTTCTTGACCGCCACGTTGACGCCGCAACCGGTACCGCAGTAGCGGCACGGCGCCTTGTCCCACTTCAGGGTGGTCAGGTCGCCCTCGGTCACCAGGTTGCTGCCGCCGCCGGACAGCGGCAGGCCCGCGGCCGCGGCGGCGGTGGCGACGGCGCTGTTGCGGATGAATTCCCGGCGAGTGCTCATGACTGGACTCCGGCAAGGTTCGAATCGGAACGGGCGCCCACCTCGGCCTCCAGCGCTTCGCGCGGTTCGGCATGGTGGTACACCAGCAATACATTGAGCACGCCGGGCACCGCGCGCAGCTGATCGACGCGATCCATCACCGCGTAGCGGTCGGCGGATTCGCACAGCACCACGCTGCGGGTTTCGCCCGGAATGGCGAGCTCGAGTTCGGCGTGTTCGCCGATCGCGGCCGTCAGCGCCGGCATGGCGTCCTGCCGATGCTGGATCACGAAGCTGGCGATATGCAGTTCGTCGTCGCCGGGCTTGCTCATGCGACGCTCTCCTGGGGAAGGTGCAGGTGGATGGCCCCGGTCGGACACACCGCCACGCAGGCGCCGCAGCCGCTGCAGGCCTCCGCGTCGACGCGCGCGCCACCGCGCGCGGCCGGCGGAATCAGGATGGCGGATTGCGGGCAGGCGTCGCGGCAGCTTGCGCAGACCACGCCGCGGGCGGCCAGGCAGGCATCGCCCACGGCGGCGAGATAGGCCCACGGCGCGCCCTCCTCGCGGTCGCGCAGCGCGCCGGGCGCGCAGGCATCGACGCAGGCGTGGCAGAACGTGCATTCGCCGCGCTCGGGCTCGAACACCGCCTTGCCCTTGCGCAGCACCAGGACCTGCTCGGGGCAGGCATCGACGCAGGCCACGCATCCGGTGCAGGCAGCCGTGAACGCGCCGCCGGGCAACGCCCACGGCGGCCGCAGTACCGGCGGGGCGGGCGACGGGCCGGGGATCGGCGAAGCGCCGGCGCGATCCGTCGCGGACTGGCCGAACAGGAGCGCGCGTCGGGAAATCGTCCGTGCGGAACCCATGGCTCAAGGCCCCGACGGCGGGCCGGCGAACATCTGGTAGATCCAGACCAGGAACCCGTAACCGGCGACGACCAGGACCGCGGTCAGCGGAAAAACGACCACGGTCAGCAACAGGAAGGCAAGGCGCTCGCGGGCCTTGCTTGCGACGTCCTGGCGGGGTGGATGCTCCATGATGCTCACCTGGCGGTTGATGGCTGGGCGAACTGCGCAGCGAGCCTAGCACAAACCTTTACATGCGAACGTGTCAGCGGTCGGTGCCCGCGTTCAAGGCCTCCCACTCCGCCGGCGTGTTGCAGTTGGCCAACTGCGCCTGCCTTCCGTCCGTCGCGATCACCACGCCATCGAGGGCTTCATGGATCGCGCGCAGCGAACGCCGCGGCGCCGGTGCGTCCACCATCGCCGCCAGTGCCGTCCGGCTGCGCGGTCCCAGCACGATCCGCATCGGCAGTGGATGGCCGGCGAAAATCGCGCAGTCGGCGCGTGCGCCCGCCAGCCTGCCCAGCATCGCGACGTCCAGCAGCGGCATGTCCACCGGCACCAGCAGCCACACGCCATCGGCGAGCTTCGGCGCGAGTTGCGCGAACGCGGCGGCGGGACCGCCATCGCCGATCGGATCCGGGATGGCATCGGGGTCCGGATAGGCGCCGCTGATCACCACCCGCGCCGCGCCGGCCTCGCGCAGGCGCGCGCGCATGTGATCCAGCAGCGTGCGTCCGTGCCATGGCAGCATCGCCTTGTCCCGGCCCATGCGCGAGGATCGCCCGCCGGCCAGCACGACACCACTCCAGGAAGGAATGGTCACGCCCATGCGCGGCTCATCCGTCCAGGCGCCAGGGCCACGCATCGAGGTGCCCGTGCGGATACACCTCCACGCGATCTCCCGCGGCCAGGTTGCCGTTTCCGGCCTCCGCCGGCGGCAACACCAGCCACGCGTGCGATGCCAGGAAGGGTTGCAGGCGGAAGGATTCCTGCCGTGGCAATGGCCGCACCCCCAGTTGTCCGCCCGCATCGCAGGCCAGGCGGGCGTGCAGATGGGTGCGCAGCCCCGGGCGCCGCCAGGCCGGTTCGGCCAAGGGCAGCCGCAGCGGTTGTTCCGCGGGCATGCCCAGCATCGCGCGCAGCACCGGTTCGACGAAAAAGCGCAGGCCCACCGCGCACGACGCCGGATTACCGGGCAAGCCGACATGCAGATTGCCCTCCGCCAGCCTCGCGGCCAGCAACGGCTTGCCGGGGCGGATGCCAACCCCGTGGAACAGGACCTCGGCGCCGCGCGCCCGCAGGCTCGCGGGAACGAAATCGAAACGTCCTTTCGATACCGCGCCGGTGCTGATCACCAGATCCACATCGCGTTCCCGGATTCGATCGAGCGCCGCGGCGAATGCGGCCGGTTCGTCCGCCACGCGTTCCTCGACGATCACTTCGGCGCCGGCCGCGCGCAGGCGCAGGCGCAGGAACGGCGTATTGCTGTCATGGATGCGGGGGCCTTCCGCGATGTCGCCATCATCAACCAGTTCCCGGCCGGTCGCGATGAGTGCCACGCGTGGCCGCCGCGCCACCGCCACGCGGGCAACTCCCAGTGCGGCCAGCAGCATGACATGGGCGGATGTCGCCCTTTCGGACGCCGTCATCACCCGCTCGCCCTCGCCGACATCCTCGCCCCGGCGGCGGACGTTGGCGCCGGGCGCGGGGACTTCGCGCAGCCGAATCCGGCTCGGGATCGCCTGTGCGTCCTCGCCAGCGAGGATCTCCACGCGCTCCACCGGGACCACCGTGTCCATGCCCGCCGGCAACGCC
>NZ_JANJUE010000157.1 GCF_024710765.1 Pseudoxanthomonas sp. | reverse complement strand
GATCGTGTACGCCAGGAAATTGCGCGCGCGCCTGCTGGCCGCCAACCGCGCCAAGAGCACCGGCGACAAGCTGAAGACGCTGGTCAAGGGTTTCAAGCTCGGCGAGCTGAAGCCCGAGTTCCCCGGCGTGGCCGAGCCGCGCACCGGCAAGAGCATGGGCGACCACTGCGAGGACATGGCCAAGGAATGGAGCATCTCGCGCGATTCGCAGGACGAACTGGCGGTGGCTTCGCACAAGAAACTGGCGGCGGCCTACGAGCGTGGGTTCTTCAGCGACCTGATCGCGCCATTCCGCGGGCTGGAGCGCGACAACATCCTGCGGCCGGACACTTCGCTGGAAAAGCTCGCCACGCTCAAGCCGGCGTTCGACAAGACCTCCGGACGCGGCACCCTGACCGCGGCCAACTCCACCCCGCTCACCGACGGCGCCGCCGCGGTGCTGCTGGCGAGCGAGGACTGGGCGCGCGCGCACGGACACGAGCCGCTGGCCTATCTGCGCGACGCGCAGGTGGCGGCGGTCGACTTCGTGCATGGCGAGGGCCTGTTGATGGCGCCGACGGTCGCGGTGCCGGAAATGCTCAAGCGGCACGGACTGACGCTGCAGGATTTCGATTTCTACGAGATCCACGAAGCCTTCGCCGCCCAGGTGCTGTGCACGCTGCGTGCCTGGGAGAGCGAGGACTATTGCCGCAATCGCCTGGGCCTGGACGCGCCGCTGGGCCGGATCGATCCGGAAAAGATGAATCCGAACGGCTCCTCGCTGGCGACCGGCCATCCGTTCGCCGCAACCGGTGCGCGCATCGTCGCCACCGCCGCCAAGGAACTGAAGCAGCGCGGTGGCGGGCGTTGCCTGGTCTCCATCTGCACGGCCGGCGGCATGGGCGTGGTGGCCATCATCGAGCGCTGAGCCCGGACAGATCATCCCGGCGGGAGCACAGTCCCGGCGCTCTCCTTCCCGGATGGGCGGGATCATCGCGAAAAGGCGCACGGAGTATCGCGCCGGAGATCACGCCCAATGGCCTGCGGCCGAAAGCTGCTCGCGCGCGTCTTGATTCCCTGTTTTGCGTGTCGGGCGCGCGGCTTCAGCCGCGCAGTCTCGGCAAGCCGTGTTCGTCGCGCTCCTCGACCACCGCGGCATCGAAGATCTTCTGCTTCATGTCGCGCCCCGGCAGTTCGATCGAGGCTTCCCCGCGCTGCGCGCGCAGCGCATTGGCGTAGCTGCGCCGCGCGCCCGCCTCGTCGCCGGCGGCGGCAAAGCCGTCGCCCAGTTCTTCCCAGGCTTCGGCACCGGCGCCCTGTGCCAGCGCGCGGTGCAGGAATTCCTGCGCCTGCGGCCATTGGCCCTGCTGGCGGGCGAGGCGCGCCAGCGTGACCAGCAGCGCGGAACTGGCTGGATGCGCCTGCAACCAGCGCTGCGCACTGGCGCGGCGTGAGTCGGCCTTGCCCACCGGCAGCCGCCCGTACAGCGCGACCAACGATTCGTCCCAGCGTGCGTCGATGGCCGATTCCAGGCTGCGTATCGCCGCGTCCTCCCAGCGCATCGCGGCGGCGCGCTCGGCATAGGCGGCAACCACCGCGGGGTCGTTGCGCAGTGGTTTTGGCAGCGTTTCCCAGCGCTCGGCCAGGACATTGGCATCGTTCGCTTCGCGTACCGCGCGCGCGGCCAGATCCTTTTCCAGTGCATCGAGCTGGCCGGGCGATATGGATTGCTGCTGTTTCAGCGCGCCGAGCAGTCCATAGGCTTCGCCGCTGCGGTTGACCTGGGTCAGTGCCTGCGCGCGCAGGGCCAGGCCGCGCGGCGGCAGCGGCTGCGCGGCGGGCGATTCCAGCGCGGTCAAGGCTTCAATCGGGGATTGCCGCGCCAGCGCGCGATCCGCGGTGGTCAGTGCATGCGCGGTCGCGCTGCGCTGGGCGAGCGCATCCAAATGACGGCGCGCGGCCGCATCGTCCTCGCGCGCGTCGGCGGCGCGCACCGCGGCGACGCGTGCGATCGCGCCGACCTCGTCGTCTTCCGCCGCGCGCTCCAGCAGTTTCTCGGCGCGGTTCCAATGTCCGCCATGCAGGCTGTCGAGCCCTTCGATGAGGCGCGCGCGCGCCTGCTTGCGACGGTGCCGCGCCCACGCGCGGAACGGCAGGGTCAGCAGTTTCAGCAGCAGCCAGGCCACGCCCGCGACCAGCAGCAGCGACAACAGCGCGCGCGGGACGTCGGTCTCCCAATCATTGCCGCCGAACTGGACGAACACCCGGCCGAAATCGCGGGTGTGCTCCTGCGCCAGCCATTGCGCGGCGAATACGCCAAGGGCCAGCAGGATCAGCAGGACGACGGTGGTACGGAACACCTTCATGGCGTGGCCTCCGGTCGGGTCGCTGCGGGAGCGGGAGGGGGCGCGGTAAAGCCGGCGCTGCGCAGGCTGCGCAACTGTTCCAGGGTACTGCCCAGCAGCGGGGTGTCGCCGCGCAGCGGCAGCTTGCGCATGGCGGCCACCTGCCGGCGACCCTGACGCAGCGCCGGTGAATCCGGCCACAACCGGGTCAGCCATTGATCGATGCGGTTCAGCGACGCCTGGAAGCCGATGGCGTCGCCGCGCTCCAGGGCGGCATGCGCCAGGCTGATCTCGATGCGCAACGCGGCTTCGCCGGCGTTGCGATCGGACGGTGCGACAAACGCGGCCTGGCGGCTGGGACGCACGTCCACCAGCGGAGCCAGCCAGCGCTGCCAGCGGCTCTGCTCCGACGCCATTGCCGACGAAGCGGGGCGTTGCGGCAAACCCGTCAGTCCGGCGGCGAAAGCGTCGAGTTGCCGGCTCAGGCGCGCACGCGGACCCGCACCCAGCGCATCCAGCGCCTGGCGTTCCTGGGCGAGCGTCTGTTTCAGGTTGAGCAGGCGGTGGTCATCGACGCCGTCCAGTGCGCCGGCGGCGAGCGCATAGGCGCGCCGCGCGCCGTCCAGATCGTCGGCCACGCTCAGGCGCTGGCCGGCCAGCGACAGCAGCATCTCCACTTCGTCCAGGCGCAGCGCCTGCGCGCCATGGCGACTGGGATCGGCCAGCTTGGCGACGCTTTCCTCCAGCAACGCGCCGCGCTGCCCCAGTCCCAGCACTTCGTCACGCAGGATCCGGTTGGTCGCCGCCGCATCCTGGACGCGCTGGGTCAACGTGCGCTGATCCCGACGTACCGATTCCAGCCGTTGTTCGATGGCCTCCAGATGCTGCGCGGCGTCGGCCGCGCGTGCCTGCGCCTGCGCATCACGCGCCTTCCAGCCACGCCAGCCCAGCGTGGCGGCGGCCGCCAACGCGATCAGCACCAGCAACCCGATGAACGCGCCACGGCCGGTACGGGGGCGGGAGGGAGAAGTTGTTTCGTCGTTCACTCGACCGTCCTTGTTGTCGTTCTGGCGGGCGTCGTGCGCTCATGCTAGCGGATCAGGCCGCAACAGGGCGCTTTCCGCGCTGTCCAGCAATTGTGAGTTGCGTGGTCCGGCAGCGAGGACGATCCGGCTGAATCCCGCCTGCGCCGCCTGCTCGGACAGGCGCTCGCTGGCGGTGACCGCCGGCATGCGCGACAACTTCGCGCGCGTTGTCTCGGGCAACTGTGCCAGCACCCGTTCCAGCGCGCCGCCGCTGCTGATCAGCACGCAGGCCGGGGCCCGCAGGTCCTCCAGCGCGCGCAGGCCTCGATGGGACAGGACCGTGTCGACCCGGGTGTACACGTCGGCCCGCAGCAGTTCGGCGCCGCGGGCTTCCAGGCCGGGCACCAGCAGGTTGCGGCCTGCGGGCGCGGTGACGAAGCCAATCCGCTGGCCCGCGATGGATTGCAGCTCCGGCAGCGACAGCAGGCCTTCGCTGTCCATTCGCGCCGGCGCGCTGACCCGGGGAATGCCTTGGCGTCGCAGCGCCAGCGCGGTGCCGCTGCCGACGGCCAGCCAGATCTGGTCGCGGCGGGCCCGCAGCGGCTGCAGGCGCGCGGCCGCCGCCACCGCCGCGGGGCTGGTGAACAGCACGCGTTCGGCGTCCAGCGCGCGCGCCAACGCGTCGCGCGCGTCGTCGTCCTCGCGCACGACAATCCGCCACGGCGAGATCGCCAGCAGCGCCGCGCCGCGCCGCGCCGCCGCACGGCGCAATGCCTCGTGCGCGCCCTGCGGCCGCAGCGAGATCACGTACCATCCTGCGTCTTTACCGGAAGCCATGGGCCGATTATCCGTGATGAATGCCGAAGCTGCGCTGGATCACCTGCGTGCGTACTGCCGCGGCATGCCGCCCGTGGCCGCCATGCAGGTGGAGGTCGAAGGCTATGCCGACGGCGTGCTGCGACTAGCGGCGCCACTGGCGGCGAACGTCAATGACAAGGGCACGGCCTTCGGCGGCAGCCTGACCTCGTTGATGACGGTGGCCGGCTGGGGTCGGGTGACGCTGGCGCTGGACATGGCCGGCGAGGCCGCCGAGGTCTACGTGGCCGACAGCAGCATCCGCTATCTCGCGCCGCTGCGCTCGGACCTGCATGCCGAAGCCCGGTTGGCGCCGGATGAATCGTTCGAGGATTTCCTGTCCACCCTGCGGCAGCGCGGACGCGCCCGGATCCAGGTCGAGGCGGTGGTGCGCCTGCCGGACGGCGGCGCGGCCACCACCCTGAGCGGCCGTTTCGTCGCCATCGCCAAGCGTTAGGATGGACGCACCTGTGGGGGAGAAGAACCGATGCGGATGAGCCTGCGGTGGATGCTGTTGCTGGCCCTGGCGGTGGTCGCCTTCGGCGTGCAGGCTGCCGGGGGGCGACAGAAGGGCAAGCTGGAGCAAACCCAGGATGCCTACGCGGCCGCGATCCGCTGGGGCGATTTTGAAGGCGCCTGGAGCTTCGTCGAGCCCGCCTACGCCAAGGCCCATCCAATGGGCGAGTTCGAGCTGCGGCGCTACGAACAGATCCAGGTGTCCGGCTATCGCGGCCTGTCCGGCCTGGTGGAGCCGGACGAGGTGGTCGTGCGGCTGATCGAGGTCCGGGTGATCAACCGCCACACCCAGGCCGAACGCACCCTGCGCTATCGCGAGCGCTGGCGCTGGGACGCGGAGGCCAAGCGCTGGTGGCTGGTGGGCGGGCTACCCGACTTCTGGGAGGGGGAGTAGCCCCGCCGCAGCCCGCTGCTATGCGACAATCGCGGTTTGCCCTGACCCGCGTATTCCCGTGAGTTTTGAAAAACTGCAGGCGTTCGTCGCCCATAGTCCGGTCCTGTCGCTGCTGCTCGTCGGCCTGACCCTGGTCATCCTCTACACCGAAGTCGCCCGCCTGTTCCGCGGCTACAAGGCGCTGCGCCCGGCCGAACTGACCGGTCTCATCAATCGTGAGAACGCCTTGGTGGTCGATCTGTCGGCCAGCGGCGATTTCGAGAAGGGACACATCGCCGGCAGCCGCAACGTCGCGCCCAGCCAGTTCGACCCGGAAAGCAAATTGCTGGCCCCGGCCAAGGCCTTGCCGGTGGTGATGGTCTGCCGCAACGGCCAGGCCTCGGCGGACGCGGCCAAGCGCCTGAAGAAGGCCGGCTTCACCCAGGTGTATTGGCTGGATGGCGGCATCGCCGCGTGGCAGCAGGCCGACCTGCCGCTGGTCAAGGGCCGCTGAGCCGCCCTTGATTCCGGGCGGTCGCGCCGCCAAGACATGCCATAATCACCCTCTTTACCTTCCGTTAACCGAATTCCCGGAGTTCCGAAATGTCCGAAGAAACCAACAATGGCGCCGTCGCGCCGGCCGAAGCTGGCGCCGCGTTCACCGTCGAGAAGATCTACGTCAAGGACGTTTCGTTCGAAGTCCCCGGCGCGCCGGCCATCTTCACCGAGAACGTGCAGCCGGACCTGCAGCTCAACCTCAACCAGCGCGTGCAGCGCCTGAACGAGAATGCGTTCGAAGTCGTGCTGGGCGTGACCCTGACCTGCAAGGCCGGCGACAAGACCGCCTACGTGGCGGAAGTCCAGCAGGCCGGCATCTTCGGTCTGGTCGGCCTGGAGCCGCAGGCGGTCGACGTGCTGCTCGGCACCCAGTGCCCGAACATCCTGTTCCCGTATGTCCGCCAGCTGGTCAGCGACCTGGTCCAGTCCGGCGGCTTCCCGCCGTTCTTCCTGCAGCCGATCAACTTCGACGCCCTGTATGCCGAAACCCTGCGCCAGCGTGCCGCGCAGCAGGCCGACGGCGGCGAGCTGGCCAACACGGAACCGGCGGGCAACGCCTGATTCATGAGGCACAATCCCGTCGTGGTGCGAACCGCGCCGATGGGGGTGACGCATGGCTGATTCCCTGAGGATCGCCGTCCTCGGCGCGGGCTCTTGGGGCACCGCGCTGGCAACGCTGATGGCCCGCAATGGCCATCAGGTCGTCCTGTGGGGTCGCGACGCAACCGTCGCGGCCGCCATCGACGCACAGCACGAGAACCCGCGCTACCTGCCGGGCATCGCGCTGCCGGACAACCTGCGTGCCACCACTGATCTGGCCACCGCCATGCACGGCGCCGAACTGGTGCTGGTGGTGGTGCCGTCGCACGCCTTCACCGAAACGCTGAAGCTGATCGCGCCGCTGCGCCCGGCCGGCGCCGGCGTGGCCTGGGCAACCAAGGGCTTCGAGCCCGGTTCGGGCCGTTTCCTGCACGAGGTCGCCGAGGAGATCCTCGGTGCGGACGTGCCGCTGGCGGTGGTCACCGGTCCCTCGTTCGCCAAGGAAGTCGCGCTCGGCCTGCCGACCGCGGTCACCGTGCACGGACACGATGCCGAGTTCGCCCAGTTGATGGCCGAAGTGCTGCACGGCCCGGCGTTCCGCGCCTA
>NZ_JANJUE010000371.1 GCF_024710765.1 Pseudoxanthomonas sp. | reverse complement strand
GTCTTTCTTGACCGGAATGGTGCGCCAGCCTGAAAGCACCATCCAGTTCCACAGATCACGCGGAATCGGCTGGTTGACCGCCATCTTCACATCTTTGCGGATGATGAACGCACCCATGGGCGGCACAGGACCGGCCGGCGGCGCGCGGCGCTGCTGGCGGATGGAAAAGACGGTGCGCAGAAGATCTTTCATGGGCGGATGCCGACCGTTGCAGCGCCAGGGAAAAAGCGCCCCACGGTCAGTTATGTTAAACAGTGGTATTCACATATCAATCCGATGTACTGGGCGATACTACCGCCGTTGCCCATGGGTTGTCGCCCTCCATCGAATTTCAACAGCCCTTCCCCATGGTCCGTTCCAAAAGCGCCTCGGTGTCCGCCAAACCAGAGCCGCAGCACAATCATCTTCTGGCGGCCTTGTCGCCGGACGTTCAAGGCCGTCTGTTTCCGCACCTGGAACTGGTTCCGCTGCCGTTGCGCGCGGTTTTGTATGAATCGCGGCGCGCGATGCGCCATGTCTACTTTCCCACCGATTCGATCGTCTCCATGCAGTATCTGATGGAGAACGGGGCGTCCACCGCGATCTCGGTGGTGGGCAACGAGGGCCTGCTCGGCATCACCCTGTTTCTGGGTGGCGAGAGCACACCGAGCCGCTCGGTGGTGCAGAGCGCCGGGTACGCCTACCGACTCCCCAGGACGCGGGTGAAGGAGGAGTTCAACCGCCACGGCCAGTTGCTCATGCTGATGCTGCGTTACACGCAGGCCCTGATCACGCAAATCTCGCAGACCGCCGTGTGCAACCGGCACCATTCGATCGACCAGCAGCTCTGCCGCTGGCTCCTGCTGTCGATGGATCGCCTGTCCAACAACCACCTGACGATGACACAGGAGTTCATCGGCAACATGCTCGGCGTGCGCCGCGAAGGCGTCACCCAGGCCGCGCTGAAACTGCAGCAGCTCGGCGTGATCTCTTATTCGCGCGGATTGATCAAGGTGCTGGACCGGCCGAAACTGGAAAAGCTGAGCTGCGAGTGCTACAGCGTGGTCAAGAAAGAAACCGAACTGCTGCTGAACTATATGCCGCAGCGCCAGGTGATCAAGAATGCCGACGCCATCCCGACGGTAACGCTTGAAGCCGCGTAGGCGGTGCGAGGGTTTCCAGCGGGGGCCGGGGCTGTGCGCACATTGCGCCGTTCAGCCAAGCCGGGCTTTACGCCACCAGCGGCTCCTCCTG
>NZ_JANJUE010000209.1 GCF_024710765.1 Pseudoxanthomonas sp. | reverse complement strand
CTGGCCGAGCACGCGCAGATCCGGATTGGCCATCGGCGGCAGCGAGGGCAGGGTGAACGCCTGCGCCAGCAGGGTGATCACGCTGAGCGCGCCGGCGGCGACGAACGCGCTGCGCCAGCCCCACAGTTCGCCCATCCACGCGCCCACCGGCGCGGCGCACACGGTGGCGACCGACACGCCGGTGAGGATGAACGACATCGCGCGCGGGAATTTCGATTCCGGCACCAGCCGCATCGCCAGCGCCGCGGCCATCGACCAGAAACCGCCCAGCGCCACCCCCAGCATCACCCGCGCCGCCAGCAGCGGCCACAGGCTGTCGGCGGTGACCGCGATCGCGTTGGACAGCACCAGCAGCGTGGTCAGCGCCAGCATCACGTGCTTGCGATCCAGGCGCCGGGTCAGCAGCGGAATCGATGGCGCGGCGATCGCGCCGATCAACGCGGTGGCGGTGACGGTCTGCCCGGCGGCGCCTTCGCTGATGGACAGATCGGCGGCCAGGGTGGTGAGCAGGCTGGCCGGCAGGAATTCGGCGGTGACCAGTCCGAACACGCCCAGCGCCAGTGAGGAAACGGCGGCCCAGCGGGCGGGAGCTTCGGTGTCGGCGGGCGATGCGGAGGCGGGGGAACCGGGGGAAAGCGCCTCGGCGTCGTCGAGGAGCGCGTCGGCGGTGCAATCGGAACAGGAGGGGGAGGACACGGGGGGCGGCCTGTGGGGGGCGGATCGGCAGATTAGGCGTATGATGCTGGCGTTTCCATGCCGGAAAGGCCTGAATGATTGCTCATTCGTCCAGCCCCTCGAAGCGCCGGTCCGCCATGCCCGCGTCTGCCAGCGGGCGGGATCTGCTCACCCAGGTACTGCTCGGCCTGCGCCTGGACGGAGTCGAATACGGCCGCTGCGTGATGCGCGCGCCGTGGTCGATCGCGTTCCCGGCCAGCCGCGAGGCGCACTTCCATTTCGTGGCCCAGGGCGGTTGCTGGCTGAAGCTGGCGGACGCCGACTGGGTGCGGCTCAACGCGGGTGATGCCGTGCTGCTGCCGCGCGGCAGCTTCCACGTGATCGCCAGCGATCCCGACGTGCCGGCGATCGACATCGACGCGCTGGCGCGGGTGCCGGTGTCGGACGACATCTACCTGGTCAGGACGGATGCGCAGGCGGGAGAAGACGACGGCGAACGCAGCGTGATGTTCTGCGGCAGCATGCGCTTCAACCTGGATCCGCTGCATCCGCTGCTGGCGATGATGCCGGACATGATGCGCGCCGGCGAACTGGCGCAGAAGGATCCCACCGTGCCGGCGATGCTGGAAGCGATGGAGCGCGAGGTCTCGCTGGATCGCATCGGCGCCTGCGGGATCATGGCGCGGCTGGCCGACGTGCTGGCCGCCAGCATCATCCGCGCCTGGGTGGAATGTGGCTGCAGCGATTCCTCCGGCTGGATCGCCGCCGTGCACTGCCCGTCGATCGGACGGGTGATCGCGGCCATCCATGCCGAACCCGAACGCGACTGGACGGTACCGGAACTGGCCGGCCTGATGGGCGCCTCGCGCTCGCGCTTCGCCGAGGCCTTCACCCGTACGCTGGGGGAAACCCCGGCGCGCTACGTCGCCCGCATCAAGATGTTCCAGGCGCGGCGCTGGATCGCGCAGGAGGGCATGCGGGTGGCGGTGGCGGCCAACCGGCTGGGCTACGACTCCGAGGCCTCCTTCAGCCGCGCGTTCAAGCGCATCATCGGCCAGTCGCCGGGCGCGCTGCGCAGCGCGCATCTGCACGCGCGGCCACGCGCGGCGTTCCAGGCGCACGCGCCGCGCTGATCGTCGCGCGGCGCGGCGCAGGCCCGATCAGGGCTTGCGGATCGTGTCACGCCGGATCTCGTCGAGGATCCGGCGCACCGCGTCGGCGACCACCGCCGGATTCTCGTACGGGATGACGTGGCCGGTGTTTTCCGCGACCACCAGGGAGCCGCGCGAGGACAGGGTCGCCAGATCTTCCTGCCACTGGCGCCATTGGATGTCCTCGGCGTTCGGCGGCGTCTCGGTCTTGCCGCGCCGGATCACCGCCAGCGGCAGATCACCGAGCGTGCCGTAGCCGCGCGCCTGCTGCATGGCGGCGGGCACCCGATCGAGCGCTTCGTATTCCTGCTTCACGGTGGCCAGCACGCGTGGCAGGAAGGCGACCACGATGTCGGGTTCGACTTCGGCCGGCAGCGGCACCACCGGGCCGTCGCCCTGCGCCTTCTTCAATCCGGCATCGATCTCCGCGGCCAGGTTCGCGCGGAACTTCGCCGCGCCCGGGGTGAACAGGTACGGCTCGGGGCTGGCATCGACCAGCACGAGTCCGGCGACTTCATCCGGATATTCATGCGCGTACAAACGCGCCAGCAGCCCGCCGACGGAGTGGCCGACGATCACCAGCGGCGTCCGCAGTTGCTTCGCGGCGATCAGCGCATGCAGATCCGCCACCACGTCCTGGTGTGTGCGCGGTCCGGACACCGCATCACTCCAGCCCAGGCCGGCGCGATCGTAGGTGCAGGCGTGGGCGAACGGCGCGATGGCGTCCTGCGCCTTGGCGAAGGCGGAGCGGGCGGTGTACTGCGACAGGCCCGCTTCGAAGATCACGGTGGGACCGGACGCGTCGCCCTTGCAGTCCAGGTGCAGGCGACGCCCGCCGATGTCGACGAGCTGGCCAGGCGGGGGTGGCGGCACGAACGCCGTCGGTGCGGCAGTTTCACCCGCGAAAGCGATGTTGGCCGGCCCCAGGTTGGCCGGAATCAGGACGAACGAAATCAGACACGCGCGAAGCATGGTGGTACTCCTTGCGAAGGAAGGAAAAAAGGCCGGCGCAGCCGGCCGTCGGGATCGGCGGCCCTGATCCGCCGGCAAGGTCAGCCGGCGGGATCAGCGAGCAGGATCAGTGAGCGGGATCAGTGGGCAGAATCAGCGAGTGGGAGCAGGCAGGCGGATGCGGGCGCGGCGGCGATGCAGGCGCATCGCCAGATCCACCACGATGTAGATCGTGATCAGCGCCAGTATCCCGCGCGCGGCCTGATCGGTCGGCGTGGCCTGGAACATGCGCCCACCGGCGATCCACCAGGCCAGCAGCGCGACGAAGGCGGCGCTGGACACGATTTCCAGCGTGCGCGCCAGCGGCGACCAGCGGCCCTGCAGCAGCACCGTGAGCAGGAGGGCGAACGAACCCGCCCACAGCGGCAGCACCGGCCAGGCGCGTATCCGAAGGAAATCCGGATCCAGCGCCAGCACCCGCGGCAGCGCGCCGGGCAGGTGCGGTGTCAGCCACGGCAGCGCGATCACCACCCCGGCGCCAATCGCGAACCACGCCAGGCCGAACGCGAGCGCGCTCCGGTTGATGCGCTCGGGATCGACCGACTGCGGCCGCCAGCGCGGCTTGAACCAGCCGTGCCGCTGCAGCCAGGCGGCAAGCAGGGTGAACATGATCATGAAGCCCGGCCACCAGAACGCGCCCAGGCCCGGACCCAGCCACCAGCCGGCCAGCGGCAGGCTGCCGTCGAACACGCGCGGCAGGCTCAACGCCCACTGCAGCACCAGGCCGACCACCGCGATGATCGTGAAGCCGCGGGTCTGTTCCGGCGAAATGAGCGCCAGGCCAGGCGGGTGGTAGCGCGCGGCGACTTCCGCCGGCGTGCCGAACCCGCGCAGCATCGCCAGCACCATCGCATCGTCGGCGGCGCGGCCTTCATCGTCCGCGCGCCCGGCCAGCATCTCGGCGAGCAGGCCACGCAGTTCCAGCCCGATTTCATCGCGCTCGCGCGCGGGCAGGCGGCGCATCACATCGAGTACGTACGCATCGATCACGTCGTTCGGATTCATTTCCCGTCCCCTTGCAGCAGGCCGCCCATGGTCCCGACCAGGGAATTCCAGAAGGCCGTCAGTTCGGCGAGCATCGCCTCGCCCGCGTCGTTCAAGCGGTAATAGCGGCGCGGCGGGCCGTCCTCGATCCGCCACTCCGAGGCCAGCACCCCCTGGCCCTCCAGCCGCCGCAGCAGCGGATACAGCGTGCCTTCCTCGATCGGCATGCCGCGCTGGGCCAGCGCCTGCCGCAGCGAATAGCCGTACTGGAACTCGCGCAGCTGCGACAGCACCGCCAGCACCAGCACCCCGCGCCGCAGCTCCAGTTCCAGCTTGGATCCCGGGTTGTCGCGTGCTTCCACCATGTTCCACCCCGTAACGTTTGGCGAACAGTACTTTGTGTCACACAGTATGTAAACGGGATCGCCCCGCGAGCCGACGAACGGCAAGCCGGCCGGACAAGCCGGTCAAGCCGATTCAGGGAAGGCCTGCCGGCCCGGGAAAAGGGGGACAGGGATCCGTGGGGCGGGAGATCAGCGCAATTGCAGGCTCAGGCGCTTGAGCATGCCGGTGAAGGCGAACGGCAGGCGGTAGTCATCGCTGATCGGCGAGGTATAGGCGCGGCCCACCCCGAACGAGCCCAGCACCGACGATCCCAGGCGCGCCACCCGCTGTTGCGCCACCGGCTGGCCGTCGACGAGCAGGCGGACGACACCGCCGTTGCCGGAGGCATCGCGCGTGAAATCCAGTTCCAGCCGATGCATGCCCGGCGACAGCGCCTGCTCCGCCGAGACGAGAACGCGGTCGCGTCCGTACACGTTGTTGGCGAAGGTCGGCTTGCCGTCGCGCAGGTACCAGGCGAAGCCGCCCAGGCGGCTGCCGTAGGCGGCCAGCATGCCTTCGGCCGTTCCGGAAGTACCCACGTCCACTTCCGCGGTGAAGCGGAAACTGGTGCGCGGCAGGCGTGGCAGCGACTTGGCCGGCAGGCGCGGCAACGGCGGCATGAAATCGAAGCGGGTGCGCCCGTCCGCCAGCGTGGGCGCGCCGTGGTCGGCGCCTTCGACGTAGTTGGCCAGCGGGAACACGTGGTTCCGGCGCGCCTCTTCGTCGAAGGCGCGCTTCATCGCCGCCAGCTTTTCCGGATACCGCGCGGCCAGGTCGTGTGCCTGGCTGAAGTCGTGTTCCAGGTCGTACAGCTCCCAGCGATCCGCGTCGAAGCCTTCCGGATAGGGCTTGATCCAGGGTGTCATGTGGCGCGCGCTGGCGATCCAGCCATCCTGGTAGAGCGCGCGATTGCCCAGCATTTCGAAGTACTGCGTCCGCTGCGCGGGCGATGGTTCCTTTCCTTCCAGCAACGGCAGGAGGCTGACGCCGTCCAGCGGACGCTGGTCGATGCCGTCGATACGCCCGGGCAGTGCGATGCCGATCGCTTCCAGCAGCGTCGGCACCACGTCATTGGCGTGCGAGAACTGATCGATCGGTCGCGTACGTGCCGCGAAACGCGCGGGCCACGACACCGCCATGCCCACCCGCAGGCCGCCGAAATGCGAAGCGACTTCCTTCATCCACTGGAACGGCGTGCTGCCCACCCACGCCCAGGCGGAGGAATAGTCGTTGAAATGCAGCGGTCCGCCGAGTTCATTCAGATGGGCGAGCTGCGCCTGGTGACCGGCGGTGGCATCCATATGGCCGTGGATGCCTTCCATCCCGCTGGCGCCGTTGTCGCCGGCGACATAGACGATGATCGTGTTGTCGCCGTCGGGCGCGCCACGCACCGCATCGAGCAGGCGTCCCATCTCGTGGTCGGTGTGGGCAAGGTAGGCGGCAAACACTTCCATCTGCCGCGCGAACACGCGGCGCTCTTCCGGCGAAAGCGAATCCCACGCGGGAATCTCGGCCGGACGCGCGGTCAGTTCGGCATTGGCGGGCAGCAGGCCGAGGCGCTGCTGCCGCGCGAAGATCTCGCGCCGCAGTACATCCCAGCCCTGGTCGAAGCGGCCGCGGTACTGATCGATCCACGCTTTCGGCACATGGTGCGGCGCGTGTACCGCGCCGGTCGCCAGATACAGGAAATAGGGCTTGTCGGGCGCCGCCGCCTCCTGCGTGTGCAGCCAGCCGATCGCCTGATCGACGAAATCACTGGTCAGGTGGTATTCGCGTCCGGGGACGTGTTCCGCCTCCACCGGCGTGGTGTCGCGATACAGGCTGGCGGGCTCCCACTGGTTGTCGCCGCCGTGGTTCATGATGCCGTAGAAGTAGTCGAAGCCCAGCCCGGTCGGCCAGCGATCGAAGGGCCCCGCGGGCGAGACTTCCCACTCCGGCGTGTTGTGCCACTTGCCGATGGCGGCGGTGCTGTAGCCGTGATCCTTGAGGACGCGGGCGATGGACGCCGTTTCCGGTTTCCAGACCGCGTTGTAGCCGGGCGTGCCGGTGGCCCAGTCGGCGACCCGGCCGAATCCCACCGCGTGGTGGTTGCGCCCGGACAGCAGCGAGGCCCGCGTCGGCGAACACATGCCGGTGGTGTTGAAGTTGGTGAACAGCGCACCGTCGCGGGCAATGCGCGAAAACGCCGGCGTGCGCGCGACGCCGCCCAGGCTGTCGGGATCGCTGAAGCCGACATCGTCGAGCAGGATCAACACGATGTTGGGCGCACCCGGCGGGGCCTTGGCCGGCCGGCCCCAGTCGGCCGCGGACGCCGGCAGGCACAGGAGGGTCAGGCAGGCGGCCCACCAGGATGAACCGGAGCGGGAGCGACGCTTCCGCGCGACGGCGATCGCGGCGGGGCGGCGTGGTGACGCGTGCGTGGCTGACATGAAGTGCGGATTTTCCCCGGGGCCAGGGCTCGATCCTAGGCCGGGATGCGGATCGGACAACCGGGAGCGTCTTTCTTCTCTCCCAAGGATTTGTCGGGTGTCCGCCCGCCGCGCGCATCGGCGGCGGGGCAGGCCGGGATGCCCGATTGCGGACGTCGATCGTCCGGTATCGGACGTCGGCGCGCGCACGCAATACCAAAAGAAGTCGATGGTTCAGGCACTTGCGCGTGATGCGCAGCTGGCACGCGGCCTGCACGTATAACGACATGGACATCGCACGCTCGCCCTCACGCTCCCCCACGCGCCGCCGCCGCCTGCTGCTGGTCGGCGGTCCCATCCTGTTCCTGGCGGTGGTCGCCGCGATCGCCGTGTTCGGCGTCGGCCAGGCCGCGCCGCGGGTGGAACGCGGCAGCCTGTGGATCGGCGCGGCCGAGCGCGGCGACATGGTCCGCGAGATCCGCGCCACCGGCACGCTGGTGCCGCGCGACATCCGCTGGATCACCGCCGGCGCGGTCTCCACCCTCGAACAGGTGCTGGTGCAACCCGGCAGCCGGGTCAGCGCCGACACGGTGATCCTGCGCATGGTCAATCCGGAACTGACCGCCAACCTGGAGAAGGCCGAAGCGGCGCTGGCCGGCGCGGAAGCGGACGTCGCCTCGGTGCGCACCTCGCTGGCCTCGCAACTGCTGGACCAGCAGGCCCAGCAGGCGCAGGCCGAGTCGGAATGGCGGATCGCCGAGGTCAAGGCGCAGGCCTACGAACGCGCGCACGCCGCCGGCGTGATGTCGAAGATCGAACTGCGCCAGGCGCAGATCACCGAAACCACCCAGCAGGGGCGCGCTGAAATCGAGACCCGGCGCGTGTCGGCCTTCCGCCAGAACATGGCCGCGCAGTTGCGCGCGGCGCAGGCGCGGCGCGATGAAGCCGCCAGCACCCTGGCGATCGCGCGCCAGCAGGTCGCGTCGCTGGAAGTGCGCGCCGGCAGCGACGGCATCCTCCAGCAGATCGATGTCGAACCCGGACAGCAGGTCAGCGTCGGCGCCAAGCTGGCGCGGGTCGCGCGCCCGGACGATCTGATCGCGCGGCTGCAGGTGCCGGAGGTGCTGGCCAAGGATCTGTCGCTGGATCTGGCGGTGAGCGTGGATACCCGCAACGGCGTGGTGCAGGGCCGGCTCACCCGCATCGATCCGGCGGTGCGCAACGGCAGCGTGACCATCGACGCCGATCTGGGCCGCAAGTTGCCGGCCGGCGCGCGCCCCGATCTTTCGGTCGATGGCCGCATCCGCCTGGGCGTGCTGCGCGACGTCGTCAGCATTCCGCGCCCGGCGCTGGCCGTGCCCGGCAATCCCGGCACCCTGTTCGTGCTGGACGGCGATGGCGGCGAGGCGCGCCAGACGGCGGTGCGCTTCGGCGCGGCCTCCAGCGATCGCATCGAAATCCGCAGCGGCCTGCGTCCCGGCGACCGCGCCGTGCTTTCCGACACCAGCCAGTGGGCGCAGTACCCGCGTCTGCGTTTACGCTGACCTTTCCCCAGGAGCCCCGATGACTTCCGCCACCCTTCCGTCTTCCTCCGCCGCGTCCGCGCCGCTGCTGCGCCTCCAGCACCTGGGCAAGGTCTTCCATACCGACGAGGTCGAGACCCACGCGTTGTCGGACATCGCGCTGGACATCGCGCAGGGCGACTTCGTCGCCATCACCGGTCCCTCCGGCTGCGGCAAGTCCACGCTGCTGTCGATCCTGGGCCTGCTGGATGCGCCCAGCCGCGGCGAGTACTGGCTCAACGGCCGCAACGTCGCCGACCTGGACGCGCGTGGCCGCGCGCGCATCCGCAACGGCGAGATCGGCTTCATCTTCCAGGCGTTCAACCTGATCGCCGATCTGACCGTGGAGGAGAACGTCGCGCTGCCGCTGACCTACCGCGACGGCTTCGGCCGCGCCGACATCACCCGGCGGGTGCGCGAGGTGCTGGAACTGGTCGGCATGAACCACCGCACCCGCCACTATCCGGGACAGCTGTCCGGCGGCCAGCAGCAGCGCGTGGCGGTGGCGCGCGCGCTGGTGGGGAACCCGTCGATCCTGCTGGCCGACGAACCCACCGGCAACCTCGACAGCCGCAACGGCGAGGCGGTGATGCAGTTGCTGGAACAACTGCACGAAAACGGCACCACGCTGTGCATGGTGACCCACGATCCCGCGTTCGCGCGACGCGCGACGCGCATCGTGCACATGCTCGACGGCCGCATCGTCGACGAGGACACCTTCGAACGCCTGCGCCACGAGCGCGACATGGTGCTGCCCGGACTGGAGGCGGTGTCGTGAGCGCCGCCATCCTCTGGAACGAGGCGCGCCAGTCCTGGCGCGGCCTGCTGCGCCGGCCCGGCTACCTGCTGCTGGCGGTGCTGACCCTGGCGCTGGGCGTGGCGACCACCACGGCGGTGTTCTCGCTGCTGGACCAGGCGCTGCTGAAGCCGCTGCCGTTTCCGCAGTCGGATCGGCTGGTCACGCTCGGCCAGTATTTCGACGCCCAGCGGAATTCGGCCGCGCCGGGCTACTACGCGCCGGTGAAGCGCATGCGCAGCCTGGCGTCGAGCGGCATGCTGCGCAGCTGGGCGATCAACGCCAACATCGCGCGCGGCGACGAGGGACGGGTGGTGGGATCCTTGCGCGTGGATCGCGGCTTCCTCGACACCCTGGGCCTGCCGATGGCGCTGGGCCGCAATTTCAACGCCGAGGAGGACCGGCCCAACGGCCCGCAGGCGGTCATCCTCAGCCATGCGTTCTGGTCGCAGTACTACGGCGCCGATCCGGCCGCCATCGGCCAGAGCCTGCAGGTGGAAGGACGCGCGGCGCAGGTGGTCGGCGTGTTGCCGGCCGCGTTCCAGTGGCCGGTGCAGTTCGACATCCTGCTGCCGATGCAGCCGGACTTGGCCAGCACCAATCTCTCCACCAACGAAATGATCATCGCCCGGCTCAAGCCCGGCGTCAGCGTGGCCGAGGCCTCGGCCGAAGCCGGCACCGTGCTGGGCGCGGTCCTGCGCCAGAACCCGCGCATGACCGAGGAATGGCAGCGCCACCTGCGCGAGTTCCCGCCCAATGCGCTGCCGCTGAAGGGCAGCGTGTTCTCCTCCCGCACCGGCAACACCCTGTGGCTGTTCTTCGGCGCGGGCGCGTGCGTGCTGCTGATCGCGGCGATCAACCTGGCCAGCCTGATGCTGCTGCGCGCGCTGGGCCGCAGCCACGACAGCGCGGTGCGGGTCGCGCTGGGCGCGCCGCTGGTGCGGCTGGGCCTGCCGGCGCTGGCCGAGGGCCTGCTGATCGGGCTGGGCGGCGCGCTGGTCGGCATCGCCCTGGCCTGGCTGGGCCTGCGGCTGATGGCCAGTTGGGTGCCGCCGGAATGGATCCGCGGCGAGGCCGCCGCGTTGACGCCCACCGCCGTGGGCTTCGCCCTGCTGGCCGGCGCGGCCACCGCGCTGCTGGCCTCGCTGCTGGGCGTGCTGCGCGTGCGCGGATTGCAGCTCACCCGCGAACTGGTCGGTGGCGGACGCGCCGGCTGGAGTCGCGGCGCGGGCCGCCTGGGGCGCGGCCTGGTGATCGCGCAGGTGGTGGTGGCGGTGGTGCTGCTGATTGGCGCGGCGCTGTTCACCCGCACCCTGCAGCGCCTGTCGGAAGTGCCGATGGGCTTTGAAAGCCGCGCGGTCACCCTCTTCAGCCTGGCGCCGATTCGCGAGCGCTACGCCGAAGTGGATGCGATGGTCGAGCAGACCGATCGCATCGTCGAGCGCCTGCAACGGTTGCCCGGCGTGGCCCATGTCGGCGCCGGCAGCAATCCGCCCACCGCCACCCAGCTGAACTGGAGCTACCTGCTGCAGGATGGACGCTCGATCACCGCGCAGTACCGCTTCATGACGCCGGATTTCTTCGACGTGTTCGGCATGCCGTTGCTGGCCGGGCGCGGCATCGGCGAGCAGGACACCGCCGGATCCGAGCGCGTCTGCGTGGTCAGCGCCACGTTCGCGCGCCAGTACCTGGGCGACTCGCCGCTGGGCAAGATCGTCACCATCGAGGATGACGGCGACAACCAGCGCGTGCCGATGCGGGTGATCGGTGTCGTCGGTGACGTGCGCCAGTTCGGCCCGGCCGAGCCGCCGCCGCCGATCGTGTATACCCCGCTGGCGCAGCTGCCACCGGCGGCATGGGGGATCATCCGTGGCTTCGGAGGCTTGACCTATGCGTTGCAGTCGCATGCCGGCGCCGGTGGCGGCGGCGCCGAGCGCGCGCTGCGCGAAGCCATCGCCGAGGTGGTGCCGCAGCAGCCGATTTCGGATCTGGAGTCGATGGACGCGGTGGTCGCCTCCACCACCAGTGATCAGAAGCTCAACCTGCTATTGGTGGGTCTGTTCGCGGGGCTGGCGTTGCTGCTGGCGGCGGTGGGGCTGTACGCGGTGATGGCCACCGCGGTCGCGGCGCGCCGGCACGAGTTCGGCGTGCGCGCCGCGCTCGGCGCGGAACCGCGGCGCCTGTTGCGGCAGGTCCTGCGCGAGGCCGGCCTGCAGATCGCGATTGGCATGCTGGTCGGGCTGGGCATCGCGATGGCGATGTCGCGGTTCCTGCAACGCTTCCTGTTCGAGGTGCGGGTCGCCGATCCGTGGGCGATCGGGGCGGTGGTGATCGCGCTGGGCCTGGCCGGCCTGCTGGCGGCGCTGTCGCCGGCCCTGCGCGCGGCGCGGGTGCCTCCGATGCAGGCGCTGCGCAATGAGTGACGCCGCGCGGCGGCGCGGACGCTAGACTGGCGGGGATGAGCACCTTTCCGACTTCCCGTCCGTCTTCCGGCGCCCGCATCCTGGTCGTCGACGACCAGCCCGACGTGCGCGAAGCGCTGCGCATGCTGCTCAAGAGCGCCGGCTACGGCATGGTCGGCGCGGAGTCGCCGGAGATCGCGCTGGGCTGCCTGCGCGGCGACGAGTTCGCCGCCGTGCTGGTGGACATGAACTATCGCCGCGATACCACGTCCGGCGAGGAGGGGCTGGCGCTGGTGGAGCAGATCGCGGCGATGTGCCCGGGCCTGCCGGTGGTGGCGATGACAGCCTGGGGCAGCATCGAACTGGCGGTCACGGCGATGCAGCGCGGCGCGGTCGATTTCATCGAAAAGCCCTGGCAGAACGCGCGCGTGCTGAACGTGCTGGAAAGCCGCATCGCCCTGGACCGCAGCCGCCGCAGCGAGCGGCGGCTGGGCCAGGCGCAGGCACTGCTGCTGCAGGAAGCCGGCGAGGAATTCATCGCCGAATCGCCGCTGATGCGTCGCCTGCTGGACGACCTGGCGCGGATCGCCGAAAGCGACGCCAACCTGCTGCTGCTGGGCGAGAACGGCACCGGCAAGAGCCGGCTGGCCGGCTTCGTGCACCGCGGCTCGCGCCGTGCCGCGCAGGCCTTCGTCAAGGTGAACATCGGCGGCATCGCGCCGACCCTGTTCGAAGCCGAGCTGTTCGGCCATGTGCGCGGCGCCTATACCGATGCGCGCCAGGATCGCGCCGGCCGGTTCGAACTGGCCGACGGCGGCACCCTGTTCCTCGACGAGATCGGCAACCTGCCGATCGACCAGCAACCCAAGCTGCTGCGCGCGATCGAGGACGGCGAGTTCGAGCGGCTGGGCTCATCGAGCACGCGCCGGGTGGACGTGCGCGTGGTCGCCGCGACCAATGCGGATCTGGAGGCCGAAGTCGCGGCCGGGCGATTCCGCCAGGATCTGCTGTACCGGATTAATACCTTCCAGGTGCGGGTGCCGGCGCTGCGCGAGCGCGGCGAGGACATCCTGCCGCTGGCCCGCCACTACCTGGCCTCCGCCTGCACGCGATACCGGCGCCCGGCGCCGCGCATCGGCCGCGATGCGGAACGCGCGCTGCTCGCCTACGCATGGCCGGGCAACGTGCGCGAACTGTCGCACGTGATGGAACGCGCGGCGCTGCTGGCCGACGAAGGCGTGCTGGATGCCGCCGCGTTGCGCCTGCCGGGCGCCGCCGAGCCGCGGCTGTCCGAACGCATGACCCTGGAGGAGGCCGAAGCGCTGCTGATGCGGCGCGCGCTGGCAGACCAGGGCGGCAACCTGCAACGCGCCGCCGACCAACTCGGCATCACCCGCCAGAGCCTGTACCGGCGGCTGGAGAAGCACGGCCTGCGTGGCGATGAAACGGGCTGAGCGCGCGCGCACGGTCTGGCTGGTCGCGCCGGCGATGCTGGCGCTGGCGGCGGTGCTCGCGCTGGGCACGCCCGCGCCGCGCGAGGCCGGGTTGCTGCTCGTGTGCGTACTGGCGCTGACCGCAATCATCTGGCGCGTGCAGCGGCATGCCGACGGACGCCGCCTGCGCACCCTCGACGGCCTGCTGGAATCCCTGCGCGAGGGCGACTACAGCGTGCGTGGCGCAGTGTCCGGCGGCAACGAGGAACAGGCGCGCTTGATGGGACGCTTCAACGCACTGGCCCAGCGCCTGCAGGACGAACAACGCGATTCGCACGAAAGCGTGCAGTTGCTGAGCAAGACGCTGGCCGCGCTGGACGGCGCGGTGTTCGCGTTCGAACAGGACGGGCGCCTGCGCCTGATCAATCCGGCCGGCGAACGCCTGCTCGGGCGACCGGCCTCCGAACTGCTGGGGCAGGGCGCGGATGCGCTGGGACTGGCGCCGTTGTTCGCGATTCCCAACGGTCGCATCCACCCGCACGCGTTTCCGGCCCAGCAGGGCCGCTGGCAGATCGGCCACGCCTCGCTGCGCAGCCGCAGCCAGGCCGGCCGCCTGCTGGTGGTGCAGCCGATGGAACGCGCGCTGCGCGACGAGGAGGCGCAGGCATTCCGGCGCCTGCTGCGGGTGCTGAGCCATGAGATCAACAACTCGCTGGCGCCGATCGCCTCGATGGCCGATACGCTCACCCGCGTGCTGCCCGCGCCGGGAGCTTCATTCGATCCGGAGGCGCGCGCGGACTTGGCGGGCGGGCTGGATCTGATCGAGAAACGCAGCCTGGCCATGCAGCGGTTCCTCGGCGGCTACGCGCGCCTGGCCAAGTTGCCCGAGCCGCAGCCGGTGATTGTCATGCTGGCGCCGCTGTGCGAACGCGTGCGCCGGCTGGTCGACGAGCGCATCCGGGTCGATGTCGATCCGGAACTGCGGGTGGTGGCCGACGCCGATCAACTGGAACAGGTGCTGATCAACCTGCTGCGCAACGCGGTCGAGGCGGGCGGCGACGCGCCGGTCGAACTGTTCGCGCGGCCCGAGGGCGGACAGGCGCGCGTGCAGGTGCGGGATCGCGGCGAAGGCCTGCCTTCCAGCGACAGCCTGTTCGTGCCGTTCTTCACCACCAAGGCCGGCGGTTCCGGCATCGGCCTGGTGCTGTCGCGGCAGATCCTGGAAGCGCAGCGGGGCAGCCTGGAACTGCTGTCGCGCGCGCCCGAAGCCGGCACGGTCGCCGAGATCCGGTTGCCGTTGGCATCATCGGAACGCTGACGCGAAGCGTCAGGCGAGCGGACATCCCGCCGCCAGCCATGCCGCGCCCAGGCACCACGCCAGGATCCACAGCGCCGGCCTGCGGATGCGCCAGGCGATCAGCAGGCCAATGGCGACGATGCCGACATCGATCCGGTTGCCCACGGCGCCGGTCCATAACGGGTGATACAGCGCCGCCGCCAGCAATCCCACCACCGCGGCATTGATGCCGGACAGCATCCGCGACAGGCGCGGATGCGCGGCGATCCGGGTCCAGCCCGGCAGCAGCGCGATCAGCAGCAGGAAACCGGGCAGGAAGACGCATAGCAGCGCCACCGTCGCCGCCAGTGGTCGCGCCGCGCCCACGTCGATACTTGCGCCCAGATAAGCGGCGAGCGAGAACATCGGTCCGGGCATCGCCTGCGCCGCGCCGTAGCCGGCCAGGAACTGGTCCGCGCCAATCCAGCCGGGCGCGACCAGCTTGGCCTGCAGCAGAGGCAGCACCACGTGCCCACCACCGAACACCAGCGCACCGGATTGGTAGTTCGCGGCGGCGAGTGCCTCCAGGCCGGGCGCGCCGCTACGCGGCCAAGCCGCCCACAGCAGGCCGACGGCGAGCAGCACCGCGCAGGCGGGCGTGATCCAGCGTGATGTGCGCAGCGCGGGCATCCCGCCAGTGGGCGCGGGCGATGGTGGACAACACCACGCACCGACGAGCGCGCCGAAGGCGATGCCGGCCAGTTGCCAGGCGGGATCGCGCGCCAGCAGCACCAGCGCGGCCACCGCCAGCGCCAGCACGATGCGGCGCAGGTCGGGCACGAGCATGCGCGCCATGCCCCACAGGCCATGCGCGACCACCACCACGGCCACCAGCTTGAGGCCATGCAC
>NZ_JANJUE010000153.1 GCF_024710765.1 Pseudoxanthomonas sp. | reverse complement strand
TAGATCACGTCGTCGCCGAGATTGGCGGAATTGTTGATGCCCGAGACCACGATGTCCGGCTCGAACTCCAGCATGCCGGTGAGCGCCAGGTGCACGCAGTCGGTCGGCGTGCCGGCGACGCTGCAGGTGTAGTGATCGATCCGCTTGAGCCGGATCGGCAGATCCAGGGTGAGCGAATTGCTGGCGCCGGAACGGTCGCGATCCGGCGCGATGACGAACACCTCGTGGCCGGCCTCGCGCAGCCCTTCCGCCAGGACGCGGATACCGGGGGCGTCGACGCCGTCATCGTTGCTGACAAGTACGCGCATGTGCTTCCTCGGGGGATGGCCCATGATACCGGAAGCGGCTGACCGCTTCCCGCGCTTGCGTCACGCGCCCGCCGCGCTACGCTGTGGCGCATGTCCGATCCCCCCGAAGACGACGACGCCGCCTTGTTCCGCCAGGCCATCGGCGAGGTGAAGCCCCTGGCCGACGCGGCCCCGCCGCCGCGCCGGCCCAGGCCGCGTCCGGCCGCGCGGATGGCCGAGCGCGACGAGGTGGACGCGCGCAGCGAATTCCAGCGCGGGCTGGACGATCTGGCGCTGCTGGAGGCCGGCGACGTACTCAGTTTCCGCCGCGACAAGGTGCCGCCGCGGGTGTTCCAGCGCCTGCGCAAGGGCCAGTTCTCGGCCCAGGACGAACTGGATCTGCATGGCGCCACCGCCGCCGAGGCCGAGCGCCTGCTGCGCCAGTTCATGCTGGAAGCCCATGCGCACGAGCATGGTTGCGTGCGCATCATCCATGGCAAGGGCCGTCGCAACGAGCGCGAGATTCCGGTGCTGAAGAACCTGGTGGATCGGCTGTTGCGCCAGCGCGGCGACGTGCTGGCGTTCCATTCGGCGCCGCCCGCGCAGGGCGGCACGGGCGCGGTGCTGGTGTTGCTGGCGCGGCGCTGATGCTCGTCGACGCCATGCCCGGAAGAATCGGACGCTTCCGATAGGCCAGCCTCGCGCGTGCTTCCATGATGACGCCTCTTCGCCCTGACCCGTGGTCGGGGCGCCAGGATGTCATCAACGCCATCAGGAAGCCGACTCGACCACCATGAGGACAACCATTCTTTTCATCCTGCTGCCACTGCTGGGTGGCTGCCAGTCCCTGTCCCGACAGGCCGCGTTGGCGGAACTCGAAGCAGCGGTAATGGTCGCCGAGCAGGAGGCGGCCGACGACTCGGCCCGTCGCAGCCCCTGTGAGGAAAAGGAGAAACGCTGGCGCGCGCCCATCCAGTCCCTAACCCAGGACATCCGCATCCAGCGTTGCCAGGTTGTCTACTACTATTTGGCAACCTATTCGATGGCTGGCGGGTCGGATGTTTCGCCCGTCGCCTTCCTCCCCAGCCTGACATTCCTCGGCACGGAAGACTTGTCGACGGGAGAGAAGCGCCCTGTGCATCACGAATGAGTGTCGCGGGAAAGCGGTTCGGACGGGGACGGTCCAGGGACGCTATCCCGCCAAAGGCGCCTCGACCACCTCGCCCAATTCGTGCAGCAGTGCGGTGGCGTAGCTGCCGGGCGGCAGCGCGAATGCCAGCGAGAGCACGTCGTCGTCCCGCCATTCCCATGCAAGTCCCTGCGGGCGCAGGCGCAGCGCGCGACGCTCCTGGCGCAGTGCGGCCTGCTCCAAGCCGCCGCGCAACCGCATCGCGGTGTCGTCGGCCAGCGCCGCCAGTTCAAGCTCCCGGCAGGCGTCGGTGCTGCGCAATTCCCCCGCGCCCCACAACGGGCCGCTGGGATGGATGTCGAACGCGGCCAGCCGCTGCGCCAGCGCATCGCTCCACGGTTCCGGCCCGAACACGCTGCGGCTGCCATCGAGCATCCACACTTCGCCGTCGATGCCCCGGTTCCAGTTGCCGGCGACGATGCGCGCCGTCAGCACCCGGTTGAAGAGTTCGGAGCGCGCGGCCGACAGCAGCATCGAACGCTGATCGCGGCGCACACGGCGGCCGCCGAACATCGCCAGCGCCGCGGCGACATTGCCGCCGTCGCGACCGAAGCGCTGTTCGCCGAACCAATTGGGCAGTCCCTGCGCGGCGATATCCGCCAGGCGCTGTTCAATGGCGCGGCGTTCGCCAAGCGTTTCGCGCAGCACCAGCACGAAACGATTTCCCGCCAGCGCGCCGCGCGGCAGTTTACGATTGTGCCAGGTCGATTCCAGCACCAGAAAATCGTCCGCGTTCAGGGCTGCGATGTCGGGCGCGTTGCGCTTGGGCAGGTGCACGCTGAAACGCTGGCGGGTGACCGCGTGGCGATCCTTCAGGCCGGCGTAGCCGATCGCCATTTCCGGCAGTCCGGCCCATGCCGCGATGCGCTTGGCGGCGAAAGCGGTGTTCATGCCGCGCTTCTGCACGGTCAGCAGCAGGTGCTCGCCCTCGCCGGTCGGTTCGAAACCGGGCAACTCCTCGACGAAGAAATCTTCCGGCGCGGCGCGGAAACGCGCTTGCAGCACCGGCGGGCCGAAGGCGCGCGGTAGATCCGCGCTCATGCCCGCACCAGCAGCACCGCCGCCTGCGCGGCGATGCCTTCGCCACGACCGGTGAAACCCAGCTTCTCGGTGGTGGTCGCCTTGACGCTGACCGCGTCGAGCGCGATGCCAAGGTCCTCGGCAATCGCCGCGCGCATCGCCTCCGCATGCGGTCCGACCTTGGGCCGTTCGCCGATCACGGTGACGTCGGCATTGCCGACCCGCCAGCCGCGTTCGCCGATCACGGCATTGCAGTGGCGCAGGAAATGGCGGCTGTCCGCGCCTTTCCAGCGCGGGTCCGAGGGCGGGAAATGCCTGCCGATGTCGCCCAGGGCCAGCGCGCCGAGGATGGCGTCGCACAGCGCGTGCAGGACCACGTCGCCATCGCTGTGTGCCAGCACGCCACGCTCGTGCGGCACGCGCACGCCGCCAAGCATCAGGTGATCGCCATCACCGAAGGCATGGACGTCGAAACCCTGGCCGATGCGGATGGAAGGAAGGTCGGGCATGTACGCGGTCCTGCGGGTAAAGGGGTCATCGGGCGAAACGGATTCTCGCACCCGCGAATGCGGCGGCGGCTCAACGCCCGCGCTGGGCCAGCACGAACTCGAACCGCGCCAGATCCGCCGGGGTGGTGATCTTGAAATTGTCCTCGGCGCCTTCGATCAGCAACGGGCGCAGGCCCTGCCGTTCCATCGCCATCGCCTCGTCGGTGACTTCGATGCCCGCTCCGGCGGCGCCTTCCAGCGCGCGTTGCAGGTGCAGGCGACGGAACAGCTGCGGAGTGAACGCGCGCCACAACCGCTCGCGCGGTTCGGTGCCGTCGATGCCGCCGTCGTCGCCGGCGCGCTTGAGGGTGTCGCGCACCGGCGCGGCGAGAATCGCGCCGACCGGATCGTTGCGGCCGCGTTCCAGCAATTGCGCCAAGTCGGCCAGCGCCAGGTTGGGGCGCGCGGCATCATGCACCAGCACGAAGTCATCGGCGCGCACGTCGTCGGGCAGCGCGTTCAGCCCGGCCAGCACCGATTCGGCGCGGGTCGCGCCGCCCGTGCAGGCAAGCAGCGGCCGGCCGGCGAACGAGGTCCAGCCCGGCCAGTCCGGATCATCGGCGGAAATCGCAAGCACCGCGCCGAGCACCGCATCGTGCGCGAACAGCGCCGCCAGCGTGTGTTCCAGCAGCAACTGGCCACCGACCCGCAGGTATTGCTTGGGTACCTCGCCGCCGAAGCGCGTGCCGCGCCCGGCGGCGGGAATGACCGCCCAGATCCCGGCCATCAGGGCTGGTGCTCCGGTTCGGCGACGGGTGCCGGTTCGGCCGCCGCGTCGCCCTCTTCTCCGGAGCCGGGCGGCGGCGGTACCGGCGGGGTCGGTTCCACCACGCGGTAGAACTTCTCGCCGGGCTTGATCATGCCCAGTTCGCTGCGCGCGCGTTCCTCGACCGCCGCCTCGCCGGACTTGAGGTCCTCGACTTCGGCGGCGAGCGCGTCGTTGCGTTCCTGCAGCCCGGCGTTTTCGCGCTTCTGCACGATCACCTGGCTTTCCAGGGCGACCACCTCGCCGGAACTGCCTGCGCCGAACCAGAACCGGTACTGCAGCCATGCCAGCAGCAGTACCAATACCAGCAACAGCCAGACCAGTCGGCGCATACGGCTTACTTCTTCAGCGAGACGAAGGCGTTGCGGCCGGCGTAACGCGCCGCGCTGCCCAGGGCTTCCTCGATGCGCAGGAGCTGGTTGTACTTGGCCACGCGATCGCTGCGGCACAGCGAGCCGGTCTTGATCTGGGTGGCCGTGGTCGCCACCGCGATGTCGGCGATGGTGGTGTCCTCGGTTTCGCCGGAACGATGCGAGACGATCGCCGCGTAGTTCGCGTTGTGGGCCATGGCGATGGCTTCCAGCGTTTCGCTGAGCGTGCCGATCTGGTTGACCTTGATCAGGATCGCGTTGGCGGTGCCGGACTCGATGCCTTCCTTGAAGATCTTCGGGTTGGTGACGAACAGGTCGTCGCCGACCAACTGCACCTTGTTGCCGATGCGATCGGTCAGCAGCTTCCAGCCGGCCCAGTCGTCCTCGGCCAGGCCGTCCTCGATGGTGATGATCGGGTACTGGGCGGCCCAGTCGGCCAGGAAGTCGACGAACTGCTCGCTGGTCAGGCGCTTGCCCTCGCCCACCAGGTGGTACTTGCCGTTGTCGAAGAATTCGCTGGAAGCCACGTCCAGGCCCAGCAGCACGTCCTCGCCGGCGGTGTAGCCGGCCCTGCCGATGGCTTCCAGGATGGTGTCCAGGGCCTCGACGTTGCTGCGGAAATCCGGGGCGAAGCCGCCCTCGTCGCCCACCGCCGTGCTCAGGCCGTGGCCCTTGAGGACCGACTTGAGCGAATGGAAGATTTCGGTGCCCGCGCGCAGCGACTCGGCGAAGGAGTCGAAGCCCACCGGCAGCACCATGAACTCCTGGAAGTCCACGTTGTTGTCGGCATGCGCGCCGCCGTTGATGATGTTCATCATCGGCACCGGCAGGGTCACCGCGTCGCCGCCGGCCAGGTAGCGCCACAGCGGCTGCCTGCGCGAGGCGGCCATCGCATGGGCGTTGGCCAGCGACACGCCCAGCAGCGCATTGGCGCCCAGGCGGCCCTTGTTCTCAGTGCCGTCCAGGTCGATCAGGCGGCGATCCAGGCCTTCCTGATCGGCAGAATCGAAGCCATGCAGGGCATTGGCGATCGGGCCGTTGACGTTCTCGACCGCCTTGCGCACGCCCTTGCCCAGGTAGCGGGTCTTGTCGCCGTCGCGCAGTTCCACGGCCTCCTTGGTGCCGGTGGAGGCGCCGGACGGCACCATCGCGCGGCCGAACGAGCCGTCGGCCAGGGTGACTTCGGCTTCGAGGGTGGGATTTCCGCGGCTGTCGAGGATTTCGCGGGCGTGGACTTTGGCGATCGTGGTCATGAGGGGTCGGCCAGACTGTTCAGTTTGAGTAAGGGGACGAAATCGTTCGGAAGGTTACAGGTTTCCGGGGCCAGACGGGCGATGTAGAGGGCCAGCAGGCCAGTGGCCTGCAATTGGCGCGCGCCCGCCGGCGAGCTGATTTCAGCCCCTTCATGATACTGCTCGACCATCGTTCCGACGTTCAGCATGCCGGCCAACAGGTCATTGGAGCGTCCTTGGGCATCGGCCGGCAGCTCGTAGCCGAACGGCTTCGAGATACCCACATGGGCCAGCAGTTCGTAGGCGGCCTTGAACAGGCGCGGCAGTTCCGGGCTGTCGGCGAAGCGGGCGGTTGCGCCCTCCAGGTCGAAACCATGGTCGTTGCCCCGCGCAAGGCACTGCCTGACCTGCGGCATCGCCGCCATCAGGCGCGTGTATTCGGCTTCGCTCCACAGGCTCGAATAGGCCGGTCCCGTCTTGCAGCGCAACCGGTCGTCGGCGGTGCGCAGGCCGCGCGGGTTGTCAGGCGTGGTCATCAACAGGCGGACGAACGTCTCCGAGGGGGCGCAGCGGCCACCCATCATCTGCGAACCGAACAGCCGTTCCATGCCGGCGCCGCGCAACTGGTGCGCTGCCCGCGGCCCGGTCAGCGGCCCCAGCATGGAGGCGGTCATCGGCAGCATCGCCAGCTCGCGCATCTGCTTCATCAGTTCCGTGCGACCACAGCTCGGCGCGTCAAGCGGAGTCGCCAGTTCCGGCACCTCCACCAGGCGGGCGTAGTCACGGATCTGCCGTTCCAGTTCTCCCGAGGCCATCACCGCCTCCATGCGTTCACCGATCTTGCTGTCGTCCCGATCCTCACGGCCACGTCCGGCTTCGCACTGCTGGAGCTGCTCCAGTTCGGTGACAAAGGTGTCGCGTTCGGCCGGCGTCCAGGGCACCACGGACGCCTTGCGCAGGAGGTCGACCAGTTCGGCGCGACGCGCGGGATCGGATTCAGCCTTCGCGGCGAACGCGGGCAACTCGGATTCGGTCAGCGGTAGTATCTGGGCTCCAGCCAGATCCTCCGGGCTTTCCGGCATCTTCCATGCACCGGATTCCTGTGCCTGGGCCATCGACGTGCCGGCCACGACCAACGCCAACGCCCATGCGCAACGACGGCCGGAAAAACGAGTGGGTACAGGACGGAGAAATTGGAAGCGGAACGTGCGCGGGGAAGCGCCGGGGATACGGATCATGCGTAGACAAATACCGGAAATGAAAGAAGAACAGCCGGATTCGGCCACGCCTCGATTATCCCCACCGGGTTGGCCCCTGCCAAATCACAATGACGTGCGCAGTGGATCCTTGTCCTACGAATCACACGCCTGTCCGCAAAACCGTTCAACGAGTCTTCGGCGAGGCGGAGTGCTCATGGAGACGCAGGATGATCTCCAGCCCTTCATCCATCCCCTGCTCCGTCGCCGACAGGCGCCGCGAAAACGGATGCACGCGCAGGTGCCGCGCATCGACCGCACCATCATCGTCCTCCATGACCAGCGCCAAGGTGCCCACGTTTTCCCCATGCACCAGCCAGGGTCCGCAGGCCGGCCCGGGCGGATGCCCCGGCAGCGGAGAATACGGATCCGACTCGATCAGTACGCCATGCGGAGCGGGATGGCCCTTGATGGCTTCGACGAGTACGTAGTCCGCTTCGACCTGCATGAGGGTGCCACCCGTAGGTGGCGCCACTTTCCGGTAGCGGATCAGGCGCGCGACGAAGACGTGGCCGCTTTGCCGGTAGCCTTCCGCCAGGTCGTCCTCGAGAATGCCGCTGCCGATCGAACAGGCGAGCGCGGGAGTCCCTGCCCCCGCGATGCCCAGGATGGTCAGCAACCACAGCGATTTCATCGCCGGCCGCATGTCCGTGGGTGGCTTACAGCGTCTGTTCCAGGAATGCCGAACGCTTGGTCACCGCATCCAGCGCCAGCAGGGTTTCCAGCAACGCTTCCATCTTGTCCAGCGGCCACGCGTTGGGGCCGTCGGACAGCGCCTTGGACGGATCCGGATGGGTCTCGGCGAAAAGGCCCGCCACGCCGACCGCGACCGCCGCGCGCGCCAGCACCGGCACGAATTCCCGCTGGCCGCCGGAACTGCTGCCCTGCCCGCCCGGCAGCTGCACGGAATGGGTGGCGTCGAATACGACCGGGCAGCCGGTATCGCGCATCACGCTGAGCGAGCGCATGTCGCTGACCAGATTGTTGTAGCCGAAGCTGGCGCCGCGCTCGCACACCATGATGTCGTTGTTGCCGGTGGACTTGGCCTTCTCGACCACCGGCTTCATGTCCCACGGCGACAGGAACTGGCCCTTCTTGATGTTGACCGGGCGGCCGGCCGAGCAGACCTTGCGGATGAAATCGGTCTGGCGGACCAGGAACGCCGGCGTCTGCAGCACGTCCACCACCGAGGCGACTTCATCCATCGGGGTGTACTCGTGCACGTCGGTCAGGACCGGCACGCCGATCTGCTTCTTCACCTCGGCCAGCACCTTCAGGCCCTCTTCCCTGCCCGGGCCGCGGAAGCTGGTGCCCGAGGTGCGATTGGCCTTGTCGAAGCTGGATTTGAAGATGAAGTTCATGCCCAGCTTGCCGGTGATTTCCTTCAGGCGGCCAGCGACATCCAGCTGCAACTGCATGGACTCGATCACGCAGGGACCGGCAATCAGGAACAGGGGCTTGTCCAGGCCGACTTCAAAACCGCAGAGTTTCATTGCAATACCTCGGTAGGAGCGACGTCAGTCGCGACCGTGACACCAGCACACCGGCGGGCCGCAACGCATCGGCATTGCGACGGGCCGGAGCGGACTCAGGCGCGCGCTTCCTTCAGCAGCTTGCCACCGGCCTTGCGCTCGCGCGCGGCGCGGATGAAGCCGACGAACAGCGGGTGTCCGTCGCGCGGGGTGGACAGGAATTCCGGGTGCGCCTGGCAGGCCAGGAACCACGGATGCACCGCGCGCGGCAGTTCGACCATTTCCACCAGCAGATCGTCCATGGACTTGGCGGAAACCACCAGGCCGGCATCTTCCAGCTGGGTGCGGTAACGGTTGTTGAACTCGTAGCGGTGGCGGTGGCGTTCGGCCACCACGTCCTTGCCGTAGAGTTCGCGCGCCAGCGTGCCCGGCTTGAGCCGCGCTTCCTGCAGGCCCAGGCGCATGGTGCCGCCCAGGTCCGAACGCTCGTCGCGCTTCTCGACGTCACCGCTGGCGGTGCGCCATTCGGTGATCAGCGCGATCACCGGATGCGGCGACTGCTTGTCGTTCTCGGTGCTGTTGGCGCTTTCCAGGCCGGCCACGTGGCGGGCGTAGTCAACCACCGCCGCCTGCATGCCGTAGCAGATGCCGAAGTACGGCACGCCGGTCTGGCGGGCGTGGCGGGAAGTGAGCACCTTGCCCTCGAAACCGCGATCACCGAAGCCACCCGGCACCAGGATGCCGTCGACGCCGTCCAGCAGCGACATGTCGCTGTCTTCCAGGTCCTGGGCCTCGATCCACTTCAGGTTGACCCGGGTGCGCTGGCGCAGGCCGCCGTGCTTGAGCGCTTCGCCCACCGACTTGTACGCGTCCTGGTGATCGACGTACTTGCCGACCACCGCGATGGTCACTTCGTCCAGCGGATTGAGGGTGGCGTCGACCGCCGCTTCCCACTCGGACAGGTCCGCCTCGCGGGCGCCATCCAGGCGCAACTGGCGGATGGCGATGTCGTCCAGGCCCTGATCGTGCAGGCCCAGCGGAATCTTGTACAGCACGTCCACGTCCGGGACGCTGATCACCGCGCGCTCGGGCACGTTGGTGAACAGCGAGATCTTGCGGCGCTCGGAATCCGGAATCGGCTGTTCGGAGCGGCACAGCAGCACGTCCGGCTGGATGCCGATGGAACGCAGTTCCTTGACCGAATGTTGGGTCGGCTTGGTCTTGAGCTCGCCGGCCGCGGCCACGAACGGCACCAGCGTCAGGTGCATGAACAGCGCCTTCTCCGGCCCGCGTTCGGTGCGGATCTGGCGGATCGCCTCCAGGAAGGGCAGCGATTCGATGTCGCCCACGGTGCCGCCGATTTCCACCAGCGCCACGTCGTGGCCCTCGGTGGCCTCGTCGATGCAGCGGCGGATTTCGTCGGTGATGTGCGGGATCACCTGCACGGTCGCCCCGAGATAGTCACCGCGGCGTTCGCGCCGGATCACGTTCTCGTAGATGCGGCCGGTGGTGATCGAGTGCTTGCGGCTGAGCCGGGTGCGCACGAAGCGCTCGTAGTGGCCCAGGTCCAGGTCGGTCTCGGCGCCGTCGTCGGTGACGTACACCTCGCCGTGCTGGAACGGGCTCATCGTGCCCGGATCGACGTTGATGTAGGGGTCCAGCTTCATCATCGTGACCTTGAGGCCACGTGCTTCGAGGATGGACGCAAGCGAAGCGGCGGCGATGCCCTTGCCTAGCGAGGACACGACGCCGCCGGTAACAAAAATAAGGGGAGTCATTGGCGGGGCTCCGGAAAGCCATAGTCTACCGGCAACGCCGGGTTTCTAAAAGCCGAACGCCCCGCGCAGGCGGGGCGTCCGGGGTTGCCTGGAAGGCTCGAAAGCCTTGTGCGGCAAAGGTTTCGCGGGAATCAGGGCTTGCGCTCTTCTTCCTCTTCCTGCCCGCCGGACTTCTTGTCCTGCTCGCCCTTCTGCTTGGCGCGGGCCGCGGCGGCGGCCTCGTTGGCGGCCCGGCGCTGCGCCTTGCGATCGGCATCGGAGGAGTCGGACTGCGAGGATCCGGACTTCTCGGCGTCCTGGTTGCCGGATTTGGTTTGCTGCGCCAGCACCAGGCCGGCGGTGGCGGCGGTCACGGCCGCCAGGGCGAGGATCAGCAGCTTGCGCGGTTTCATGGCATGTCTCCGGTTTACTCGTACGCCAGTTGGGGCCGGAACGGCCGCAATTCAACCCGGCGCCCGCACCATACCCCGGCCGTCCCCGCCTGCCCCTGAACGTGCAAAAACCGCGCGCTGGCCGCACACTTCGCGTCTCGTGGGATTCCGATACCGCCATCCGATGCGCCCTGCCCTGATCTGCTCCGCGTTGCTCCTGCTGTTCGCCCAGTCCCTGCCAAGCCCGGCCCTGGCCGCACGCGTCGCGCTGCCGCCCGAGCAGGTGCAGTTGGACGCGCTCACCCGCGACACCCAGAAGCACGGCCTGGGCAGCGGCAGCATGGAGGTGGTGTGGTGGATCCCGCCGGAGTACTGGCAGGTCGCCGTGACCCAGCAGAAGGGCGCGACTCCGGAGATGCTCGCCGGGCTGGGCCAGACCTTCAACGACTACAACATCGTCGCGGTGGTGCAGGCCACGATGGCCGAAGACCTCGAGTATCGCTTCACCCCGGAAGCGGACGTGCGCGAATCCACCGTGCTGATCGATCCGCAGGGCCACACCCACGCGGTGCTGGCCGAGGACAAGGTGCCGACCCGGCTGGCGTCGACCCTGGCCTTCCTGAAGCCGATCCTGGCCAACGGCATCGGTCCGATGGGCCGGAGCATGTATTTCCTGGTGTTTCCCGGCAACGACGCCCGGGGCAACCGTCTGATCGACCCGCTGGGCGATGGCCTGGCCCAGGTCAGGACCACCAACAAGCGGCACGATTTCCGCCTGCCGCTGGGCAGCCTGCTGCCGGACAAGCGCGACGCCGCCACCGGCGAATCGTTCCCCGGCGATTTCATGTACAACCCCTACACCGGCCGTTCGTTGGACGTTTCCCGTCCCTGAGCCGCACACGCAACCCCGAGACAACAGCCAATTCATGAGCAGTCGTTACAACGCCGCCGACATCGAAGTCCTTTCCGGCCTGGATCCGGTCAAGCGCCGCCCGGGCATGTACACCGACACCGCCCGGCCCAACCACCTGGCCCAGGAAGTGATCGACAACGCGGTCGACGAAGCCCTGGCCGGGCATGCCGGCGAGATCGAGGTCACCCTGTACAAGGACGGCAGCGCCGAAGTCAGCGATGACGGCCGCGGCATGCCGGTGGACATCCATCCGGAAGAGAAGATCCCGGGCGTCGAGCTGATCCTCACCCGCCTGCATGCGGGCGGCAAGTTCAGCAACCGCAACTACACCTTCAGCGGCGGCCTGCACGGCGTCGGCGTGAGCGTGGTCAACGCGCTGTCGAAGAAGGTGGAGATCTTCATCAAGCGCGAAGGCAACGAGTACCGGATGGAGTTCCGCGATGGCGATGCCGCCTCCAAGCTGGAAACCGTCGGCAGCGTCGGCAAGAAGAACACCGGCACCCGCCTGCGTTTCTGGCCGGACGCCAAGTACTTCGACACCCCCAAGTTCAATGCGCGCGCCCTGCGCCACCTGCTGCGCGCCAAGGCGGTGCTGTGCCCGGGCCTGACGGTCAAGCTGTATGACGAAGCCACCGGCGAGCGCGACACCTGGCATTTCGAGGACGGTCTGCGCGACTACCTGAAAGGCGAGATGCAGGGCCGCGAGCTGCTGCCGCCGGATCTGTTCGTCGGCCAGCTGAAGAAGGACACCGAGATCGTCGACTGGGCGGTGGCCTGGATGCCGGATGGCGAACTGGTGCAGGAGAGCTACGTCAACCTGATTCCGACTGCCCAGCATGGCACCCACGTCAACGGCCTGCGCAGCGGCCTGACCGATGCGCTGCGCGAGTTCTGCGACTTCCGCAACCTGCTGCCGCGCGGCGTCAAGCTGGCGCCGGAAGACGTATGGGATCGGGTCGCCTTCGTGCTGTCGCTGAAGATGACCGACCCACAGTTCAGCGGCCAGACCAAGGAACGCCTGAGTTCGCGCCAGGCCGCCGGCTTCATCGAAGGCGCGGCCCATGACGCCTTCAGCCTGTGGCTGAACCAACACGTGGATCTGGGCGAGAAGATCGCCCAGATCGCGATCGAGCGCGCCGCCGCGCGCCTGAAGACCGAGAAGCAGGTCGTCCGCAAGAAGATCACCCAGGGCCCGGCCCTGCCGGGCAAGCTGGCCGACTGCATCAGCCAGGATCTGTCGCGGACCGAACTGTTCCTGGTCGAGGGCGATTCGGCCGGCGGCAGCGCCAAGCAGGCGCGCGACAAGGATTTCCAGGCGATCCTGCCGCTGCGCGGCAAGATCCTGAACACCTGGGAGGTCGCTTCCGGCAGCGTGCTGGCTTCGCAGGAAGTGCATGACCTGGCGGTGGCGATCGGCTGCGATCCGGGCAAGGAGGACATCAGCGGCCTGCGCTACGGCAAGGTGGTGATCCTGGCCGACGCGGACTCCGACGGCCTGCATATCGCCACCCTCCTGAGTGCCCTGTTCCTGCGCCATTTCCCGGCGCTGGTGCAGGCCGGCCACGTGTTCGTGGCGATGCCGCCACTGTTCCGCGTGGACGTGGGCAAGCAGGTGTTCTACGCGCTGGACGAGGAAGAAAAGCGCCTGCTGCTGGAAAAGATCCAACGCGAGAAGATCAAGGGCGCGGTCAACGTCACCCGCTTCAAGGGCTTGGGTGAAATGAACGCCTCGCAGCTGCGCGAATCGACCATCCATCCCGATACGCGCCGGCTGGTCCAGCTGACGGTCGAGGACGGCGACCAGACCCACGCGCTGATGGACATGCTGCTGGCGAAGAAGCGGGCGGGCGAGCGGAAGAGCTGGTTGGAGACCAAGGGCGATCTGGCATCGCTGGAAGTCTGATCCGGGCTCTTCCTTGTCATGCGCCGTGGCGACGGCACCGGCCGTCCCTCGTCGGTGTTCTTCCTACGGCGCGGTTGGAAACCAAGGGCGATCTGGCGTCGCTGGAAGTCTGATCCTGGCGTGACGCCATCGATAGCCACGGCGGCGGTGCCGGTCCCCGCACCGCCTTCCCCGGCCCCGACAACCCTTCCGGGGCCTCGCCCCGGCCTGATGAGCCAAGCCGCTCCGGTCGCATTCGTACTGCCGCAGGCTTGCGCCCCCTGCTTCCAGATGCGCCGCCCGATGACAACCCGGCGGCCACGGTGTCAACATCCGCGTACACCCGCACCCGTTCCTGGGGAGGAACCGTGTACGCATCGAAAGGATTGAAATGGGCCGCGCTGCTGTGTGGCCTGGTGGCGTCTCCTGCCTGGAGCCAGGTGATTCCCGTGGAGAGCTTCGCCAAGCATGGCGAAATCAGCGGCATCGCGATGTCGCCCAGCGGCAAACACGTGGCGCTGGCCGTACCCAGCGCCGACGGACTGGAAACCCAGTTGCAGATCGTACCGCTGGATGGGAGCGGCAAGGTGCAGGTACTGCGCTTCGGCCCGCAGCAACACGTGGCCACGCCCATCTGGAGCGACGATGATCAGATCGTGGTTTCACGCGCCAGGATGGAGCCACTGCATGCCCGGCCTTACAGCTATGGCGAGTTGATTGCTTCGGACATCCGCGGCAAGACCCAGGAAACCCTGTTCGCCTACGTGAAGGACGACGGGCTTCGCAGCGGACGCCGCAAGGACCAGGGGTTCGCAGCGGTCGATCACATCCTGGAAGGCGAGCCCGGCAGCATCCTGGTCGACTTCACCTGCTGGCCGGGCGTATGCGGCGAAGAGTCGCCCACCGTCGTCTACAAGGTGGATACCCGCACCGGCGCCCGCAAGGAGATCGAGCGTTCGGCCAAGCCCGCGAGCTTCTACTATGATCGCGCCGGCAAGCCACGGTTGCGCATCACCCGCGACGGCAATGACGAACCGGTATTGCACAACCGGCCCACGCCGGGCGCCGACTGGCAGGCGGTGCCCGCCGCGCTGGCGGGCTACATGATGTATGGTTTGAGTTTCGACAGCGACAACAACACCGCCTACGCGCTGGTATCCGACAAACAGGAGCCCGCGCAACTGTTCCGTATCGATTTCGCCGCCGGCACCCGCAACCTGCTGGTCGGTCGCGACGATGCCTCGGTCAGCCGCCTGCTGTACGCCGGCCATGACGGGGTCCCGTTCGGGGTGATTTTCGATTCCGACAAGCCGTCCATCCGTTACCTGGACAATGGCTCGGAATGGGCGAAGCTGCACGCCGGACTGCTCAAGTCATTCTCGGGGCAGATGGTCAGCATCCTCGATTTCAGCCGCGACAATCGCAAGATCCTGTTCAGCACCTGGTCCGATCGCCATTCTGGCAGCTATTACGTGCTGGATCGCGACGCCGGCAAGGTGCAGTTGATCAGCGAGGTCCGGCCCTGGATCAAGCCGGAACAGATGGCGCCGATGCGGCCATTCGAGTTCAAGGCCCGCGACGGCCTGAAATTGTTCGGCTTCTACACCGCCAAGGCGGGGGCTACGGGTCCGCAGCCGCTGATCGTCATGGCGCATGGTGGCCCCTACGGACCGTACGACAGCTGGGCGTTCGACGACGACGTCCAGTTCCTCGCCAGCCGCGGCTACGCGGTGCTGCAGGTCAACTTCCGGGGTTCCGGCGGGCGTGGCGAAGCCTTTGAACGGCTGGGCTATCGTGAATGGGGTGGCAAGATGATGGACGACATCGCCGATGGCGTGCGCTGGGCCATCGACAACAAGCTTGCCGACGCAGACCGTATTTGCACGTACGGCGCCAGCTTTGGTGGCTATGCCGCGCTGATGAACCCCATCCGTTATCCCGAACTGTACAAATGCGCCATCGGCTATGTCGGCGTCTACGACCTGCAGGTCATGCACAAGGAAGGCGACATCAACGACACCAAATCCGGTCGCCGCTATCTGGACCGGATACTCGGCAACGATCCCGCCACCCTGGCCGCCAACTCGCCCGCCCGCAACGTCGACAAGATCAAGATCCCGGTGATGCTGGTGCAGGGACGACTGGACCAGCGTGTTCCGATGGACCAGTTCAATGCGCTGGAGAATGCGTTCAAGAAACAGGGAACACCGGTGGAGACCCTGGTCGTCGGCGGCGAAGGACACGGCTTCTACAAGCCGGAAAACCGCGCCGAGCTGTATCGGCGCATGGAAGCCTTCCTCGGCAAGCACCTCGGCAAGTGAATCCGTGCGCCCTATCGCCCGCACCGGCGATGGGGCGCGCATGAACGATACGTTTACCCCGCCAATGCGATAAACGGCCTGTTCCTTTCCGGACAGGCCCTACGTGCAGGCACATCCCTACACCTTCGGACTCGAAGAAGAATATTTCCTGGTACGCCGCAACCGCCGCCGGTTGCGGCACATGCCGCGGGCGTTCTTCGCCCGTTGCCACGAAGCGCTGGGCGATCGGGTGGGCAGCGAACTGCTGCAGACCCAGGTGGAAGTGCAGACGCTCGTCCATCATGACCACGGAGAGGCGCGGCGCGATCTGCAACACCTGCGCCGGACGGTGGGCGCCGTCGCCGCCGAGCATGGCCTGGCCATCCTCGCCGCGGGCACCCATCCGATGGGGCTGTGGCGGGATCAGCGCAGCACCGACAAGCCACACTACGACCGGGTGATGGAGCAGTTGCAGATGCTCGGCCATCGCAACCTGGTCTGCGGGCTGCACGTGCATGTGCAGCCGGCCGACACTTCATCACGCATCGATCTGTTGCGTCGGTTGCAGCCGTTCCTGCCGCTGCTGCTGGCAATCAGCACCTCATCACCGTTCTGGATGGGCCATCCCACCGGGCTGATGGGTTACCGGCAGACGGCCTACCAGGAAATCCCGCGCACCGGCCTGCCGCCGCTGTTCGCCAACCAGGCGGCCTACGACCGCTACGTCGCGCGGATGGTGCAGTCCGGCACCATCGAGGACGCCAGTTTCCTGTGGTGGGCCATCCGCCCCTCACTGCGCTTTCCCACCCTGGAACTGCGGGTACCGGATTGCTGCACCGATGCCGACGATGCGCTGGCGCTGGCGCAACTGTTCCGCTGCCTGGTCCGCCACCTGGAACGCCATCCGGAACGGCATGCGGGACTGGACACGGGCGTGCAGGCGATCATCGCGGAGAACCTGTGGCGGGCGCAGCGCCACGGCTACGACGCCGGCCTGATCGATCTCGCCAGCGGACGACTGGTGCCGGTGCGGGAGATGCTGCGCAGCACCCAGCAGGTGCTGGAGGACGACATCGCCGCGCTGGACGCCGGCCACGCGTTCGAACAGATCTGGCGGATTCTCCAGCACGGCACCAGCGCGCACCGGCAGTTGGCGATCTATCGCGAGCGCCGGCATGCCGGTGACGGACGCCTGGATGCCCTGCAGGCCGTGGTGGATTGGCTGGCCGAGGCCAGCGTGCCGGCGCAGGATTGATCCGGCGCGGACCGCTCAGCCCGGATCGGCGCGCTTCACGCTGGACGGTGGAATACGGTGGGTCGGCTGCAACTGGGCGAAGATGGCCGCCGACGCCATCGTGATCAACCCCACGCAGACGAAGGTCCAGCGGAATGCCGACAATGCCTGCCCCTGCAGGGGATGCAGGCTGAGGTTGCCGAACATGCCCAGCAGGCTGCCGGCCAGCGCCACGCCGATGCTCATCGCCAGCATCATCGTCATCGACAGCAGGCTGTTGCCGCTGCTGGCCAGGTCGCCGTCGAGATCGCGCAGCGCCAGGGTGTTCATGGCGGTGAACTGCAGTGAGTTGACCGCGCCGAAGCAGGCGAAATGGAGCAGGTGTACCCACGTCGGCTGGTCCGCCGACACCAGCGCGAAACTGGCCATCGCCAGCCCGACCAGCACCGTGTTGCCGACCAGCACGCGGCGATAGCCCAGCCGCTGCACCAGCGGCACCACGATGCGCTTGGAGAACATGCCGGCCAGCGCGGCCGGGATCATCAGCATGCCCGCCGACATCGGCGAGAAACCCAGTCCGACCTGCAGCATCAGCGGAATCAGGAACGGCATGCCGCTGCTGCCCATGCGCGAGAACAGGTTGCCCAGCAGGCCGATGCTGAAACTTGGCACCCGGAACAGCGCCAGCGGGAACAACGGGCGCGGCGCCCGCGCCGCATGCAGCCAGTACGCCACGAGTCCCGCTAGGCCGAACACCAGCAGCACCATCATCGCGCCGCGGCGGCCGGCATGATCGGACAGGCTGTCCAGCGACAGCGATATCGCCACCATGCCGAAAGCCAGCAGGACATAACCCAATGCGTCGAAGCGCACCCGCGGGCCACGCAGGTCCGGCATCCAGCGCAGGGCCGCCATCGTACCGAGCACGCCCAGCGGCAGGTTGATCAGGAAGATCCAGTGCCACGAGGCGACTTCCACCAACCAGCCGCCGAGCGTGGGCCCGATCAGTGGCCCGATCAGGCCGGGTACGGTAACGAAGCTCATCGCCGCCAGGAAATCCTTGCGCGGCACCGCGCGCAGCACCGCCAGCCGTCCGACCGGCAGCAGCATCGCCCCGCCGACACCCTGCAGCACACGCGAGGCCACCAGTTGCGACAAGTTCTGCGACAACGCGCAGGTCAACGAGCCCAGGGTGAACAGCGCGACCGCGGCGATGAAGATCTGCCGGGTGCCGAAGCGATCCGCCAGCCAGCCCGAGGCGGGTATCAGCATCGCGACGGTCAAGGCATAGGCCACCACCACCGCCTGCATGCGCAGCGGCGACTGGCCGAGATCACGGGCCATCGCCGGCAGCGCGGTGTTGACGATGGTGCTGTCCAGCATCTGCATGAACACGCCGGCCGCCACCAGCCACAGCAGCGGTCGCAGGGCGATGGCGGGCGGCGGGGTCGCGGAGGAATTCATGCGTTCATTGTGCCCGTGCCGGAGCCGCGGACGGATGAAGGCGCAGGGCGCGTTCGCTCATGCCGCCTTCTGCCGCGAGACCACGAACACCCCGGACATCACCAGCACGGTACCGGCGATCTGCCACGCCCCCATCGGCTCGCCCAGCAGCAGCAGGCTGAGCACGATGGTCGAAACCGGCCCGATCATCCCGATCTGCGCGGCCAGCGCGGAACCGATCCGCGACACCGCCATCATCACCATCAATACCGGCAGGACCGTGCAGACGGTGCCGTTGAGCAGCGATAGCCACCAGACCGGCACGGGAACGTCCAGCAGGCTCGCCGGCGGCCGCAGCAGCAGGAACTGGCCGATACACAGCACGCTGGCCACGCTGCTGGCGTACGCGGTCAGGCGCACCGCGCCGACCCGGCGCACCATCTCGCCGCTGCCGACCAGATAAATGGCGTAGGCCAACGCGCTGCCGAACACCAGCAGGCTGCCCAGCGCGATGTTGCCGCCCCCCAGCGACCAGTCATGGCCGAATGCCAGCAACACGCCGGCGTAGCTGATCACCAGCGCCACCAGCTGCGCACGGCGTGCCCGGCGCCGGAACACCAGCAGGCCGATCGCCAGCACCAGGGTCGGGGTGAGATACAGGATCAGCCGTTCCAGGGTGGCGGTGATGAAGACCAGCCCGGCAAAATCCAGGAAGCTGGCCAGGTAGTAGCCGAAGAATCCCAGCCCGACAATCTTCAAGCCGTCGCCCTTCGCCAGCGGCGAAGCGCGGCGCGCGGCCCACGCGCCCATCAGCACGAAGAATGGCAGCGCGACCAGCATGCGCAGCGCCAGCAGGGTGACGGCATCCACGCCATGGCGGTAGCCAAGCTTGACGATGATGGCCTTGCCCGAAAACGCGATCGCACCCAGTGCCGCCAGGGCGAAACCGCCCAGCAGCGGTCGCGGTGCCACGGATCCGGAAGGCGCCGCCTCCGGATCCAGCACCGCGCTGGCGGATTCATCCTGCTGTGCTTCGTCGTCCTGCCCGGCACCGCTCATCGTCGGCAGTCCGGAGGCGTGGCGGGAACGGAAGGAAGGCGTGACGCGTGGGGGGAAATGCGCTCATCCATGCGCGCATTCTAAACCCGCATGATCCGGCTCAGGCCGGATGCACCGTTCCATCCGCGCCGGCCGCGACGTTCCGGGAACGACGCATCACCGGCCACTGCCAGTAGGTCAGCGCGCGCCAGGCCCATTCCAGCGGTCCATAGCGGAAGTGGCGCAGCCACAGGTAACTGAAGCCCACCTGCAACGCGAACACCACCGCCACGAACGCCATTTGCCCGGGCCGGGACAACTGGCCCCAGTAGCCCAGGCCATAGCCAAAGAAAAACAGGGTGCCCGCCAGCGACGCGCCGATGTAGTTGGTCAGCGCCATCCGGCCCGCGTATCCCAACGGCGCCAACCAGCGGCCCATCCGCGTTCCCAGCAACAGGACCATGCCGGCGAAGTAGCCCAGGCACAGCAGCAGCGCCCCCAGCTGGAACAACGACATCGCCGCCATTCGCGCCGGGTCCCGGCCTCCCAGTCCGTCGCCGGGGAAGCTCGGCACCATCCATACGCTCAGCAAGGTCAGGGCCATGCCGACCGGCAAGGTCCATGTCGCCAGCCGGCGGAACAGGGCCGCATGATCGCGCAGGCGCGCAATCACGCCGGCGCGGACGAACCAGAATCCGATCATGAACATCGGCAAGGCCATGAAGCTCAGGCCGGCCGCGCCCTGGATGTCCTCGGCGAACTTGCCGGCGCGGTAACGGACCGCTTCGGCGTAGGTGCCGCGGCTGTCGATGCGAATCTCCTCGACCCGCTCCTTCGCCCTTTCCGCCAATCGCTCCTGGCGTTTGCTGGTCTGCTCCGCGGTTTCCGGCGAGCGGATCTGCGGGTACACCGCGGTCACGCCCGCGCCAACCAGGCCAAGCACGAACATCAGCGAATACAGGGTCACGCCCCACTTCCACCAGCGCGCCAGGCTGCCGCGATTGAGGAAGAACATCAGCACGCCGACCAGCACGAGCACGGCGATGGATGCTCCCAGCGCGTCTGACTTCAGGGCGATGGAGGCAACCACGAACGAGAGCAGGATGCCCAGCCAGAGCTTCCAGCTTCGGGTCACCACCAGCAGCAGGGCCAGCGCGGTGATGGCGTAGTTGTGCAGGATGTCGCCGGTCCAGATCAGGATGAAGTGGGCGATGCCGAACAGCATCAATCCAAGGATGCGCCGCAGGTAGGGCGTCACGAACGCCCGGCCGCGGCTCTCCGCGCGCCCCAGCATCACCGCGAAACCGATCCCGAACAACAGCGAGAACAGGGTCCAGAATTTTCCCTGGACAAGCACGTACACCCCCCAGCTCACCGCGTAGTCCAGCCCATGCAGCGAAGGATCGATGCCACGACCCAGTTCGCTGATCGGGCGGGTGAACCACTCCACGTTCATCAGGAAGATGCCGATCAGGGCGAAGCCACGGATGACGTCCAGCGCGGCAATGCGCTCGCCCGCGTCGATGGGGGTCAGCGCGGCGCCCGTCTCCGTGGGCGCGGGCGTGGCGGTTGCGGAAACGTCCTGCTGCATGGCGGCTCTCCTGCCTGTACCCGGCGCACCATAGCGCCGGGCGTGGGGAGGCTCAGGTGCCGGAGGTCACCCAACCGTCGGCATGGCCCGCCGCCGGTCGGATCATCCCGCGCCTGTCGCCGCGTGTCAGCGCATCAACACGACTTCCTCGGCCGAAGTCGGATGGATGGCGATGGTGTCTTCCAGATCCCGGCGGGTGATGCCGCGCCGGATCGCCACCGCGAAGCCCTGCAGGATCTCGTCGGCGCCCTCGCCCAGCAGATGCAGGCCCACCACTTTTTCCTCGTCGCCCACGCACACCAGCTTGAACAGGCTGCGCTGCGGGGAATCGGCCAAGGCATGCAGCATCGGCCGGAATCGGGCGCGATAGACCCGCACGGCATCGTCGCCGAAGCGGGCGCGGGCTTCCTGCTCGGTCAGCCCGACCTTGCCGATGGGCGGATGCGAGAACACCACCGTGGCGATGTCGCGGAACTCCAGCCGGGACTCTGGCTTGCCGCCATACAGGCGATCCATCAGGCGGCGCGCCGCGGCGATCGCCACCGGGGTCAGCGCCGGACCGGCGGTGACGTCGCCGACCGCGTGGATGTTCGCCACGCTGGTGTCCTGCCATTCGTCGACCTGCACGAAGCCGCGCGCATCCAGCGCCACGCCGGCGTTCTCCAGGCCGAGGCTGGCGGTGCTGGGGACGCGTCCGGTGGCGAAGATCACCCGATCGAACGGATCGCTGCGTTCGCCATTCGCATCCACCAGCACGACCTTGCCATCGCCCGCCGGCTGCAGTTCCGCCAGCCTGTGGCCGAAATGCGCGTGCAGGCCATGCTGGCGATTGTCCTCGAGCAGGTCCGCGGCCAGTTCGTGGTCGAAACCTTCCAGCAGCCGCTGGCCGCGCACGAACAGTTCCACCTGGCTCCCGAGCGCCTGCAGGACGCCGCCCAGCTCGACCGCGATGTAGCCGCCGCCGATCAACGCCACCCGCGGCGGCGGTTCGCAGAACTGGAAGAAGTCGTCCGACACCCCGCCAAGCTCCGCGCCGGGCACCGGCGGCCGGCGCGGCTTGCCACCGGTGGCAAGCAGGATCCGATCGCCATGCAGGCGTGCGCCCTCGCTGTTCTCAACGGTGTGCGCATCGATCAGGCGGCCCCGGCACGGCATCCAGACGATGCCGCTCTCATCCAGGCGCTTGCGGTAGCTGGCATGGATGCCGGCGATGTAGCGCGTCCGGTGGACGATGAACTCGCGCCAGTCGAGTGGGCGCGATTCCAGTTCGAAACCCAGTTGCGCGGCCAGGGCGATGCGCTGGGCGGTGTCGGCGGCCAGCCACATCGCCTTCTTCGGCACACAGCCGACATTGACGCAGGTCCCCCCGAGTTCCGCCGGCTCCAGCAGGGCGACCCGCGCGCCATGGGCCGCGGCGCGGAACGCACCGGCCAGTCCGCCGGAGCCGCCTCCTATCACGATGAGGTCGAAATGGGTCTGCGGATTCATGAAAAACGCTCCGGTCGATAGGGAAAGGGATCGAACGCCGGCGCCTGGCCGGTGATGAGGTCGGCCATCAATTGGCCGGTGGCGGCGCTCATGCTGATGCCGAGCATGCCGTGGCCGGCGGCCAGCCACAGGCGCGGATGTCGCGGCACGCGGCCGAGCAGGGGCAGGTCGTCCCAGGTCATCGGCCGCCAGCCGCACCAGCGTTCCTGCACGACATCGCCGACCGGGTCATGCAGGAACTCGCGCGCGCCGCGCTCCAGCGCCGCCAGGCGGACGTCGTTGAGGTGATCGTCGTAGCCGGAAAATTCCATCGTGCTGCCCAGGCGGAAGCCGCTGTCCCAGACGGTCACGCAGACCGAGCGGTCCTTCAGCACCAGCGGCCGTTTCGGCACCCGCTGCGGACGGCTGTAGGTCACCGAATAACCCTTGCCCGGCTGGATCGGAATGCGCAGGCCAAGCCGGCGCGCGAATGCCGGCGTCCATGCACCCAGCGCGAACACCGCTTCGCGTCCTTGTCGCATTCCTTGCGACGTGCTGATCCGCACGCCGTCGCGGTCGTCCTCGAAGCCGAGCACGCGGCAGCGGGTTTCGATTTCCCCACCGAGCTCACGCACGACGCGCGCGAGCTCGGCGACGTAACGATCCGGGCGCAAGCGCGCATCGCCGGAAAACCGGATCGCGCCGGCGACGCCTTCGCGCATCGCCGGCTCCTGGGTTTCGTATTCGGCCCCGCCGATCACCTCGCTGGCGATTCCCATCCGTCGCAGCGATTCGCATTCGTGCACATATCGCTCGAAATTGCGCGGATCCCGGAACACGTAATCCAGCCCTTCTTCCTGGAACTCGCATTGCAACGGATAGCGTTCGACCCACCTCGCAAGCCGCGCGCGCGAATCGTCCAGCAACGCGGCGCGCGCCCGTGCGCTGTCCTGCCAGTCACGTGGATTGCAGCGCGCGGAGAAGCGCAGCAGCCATCCCCACAGGGCCGGGTCGACACGCGGTTTCAGATACAGCGGCGCGTCCGGGGTCAGCATCCAGCGCAACGCCTGTCGCACCACGCCTGGCGCGGCCAGCGGTGGCGCGTGGCTGGGGGTGATGGTGCCGCAGTTGCCGTGCGACGCGCCGGCGCCGATGTGCTCGCCCGCTTCAAGCACGCGAACCGCGCGCCCCGCTTCCAGCAGCATCAGCGCGGTCGACAGGCCGATCGCACCCGAACCGAGAATGAGAATCTCGTCGCGCGAATTCATGCGTGCTGTCTGCTCATCAGGCGTTCCCATGGAATAACGCATGTCCGATCGAATGGCTGCCCTGTCCTTGCGACGCCAGCGGCTGCGGACATGTCAAGCGTAATCCGGAGAAGGTAACCGTCATTCTCTGTCTTTCTTCACATGGTTTCCATTGACACCCATTGTCCCGGGACAACATCGTAGGGACATCGCCGGTCGCGTCCGCCACCGCGCGATGGAGCGCACCCCATCCGCTTCCGATCCTGTTCCGAATCCTGCTGTCGCATCACCCACATCCACACACCACAGGGGTCAGCAAGCAATGCAACGGAAGATCAGTCTCATCACCACGGCCATCGCCGCCATCCTCGTCTCTTCACCGCTCTACGCCGCCAACGCCGACCAGACGCCAGCCGCCAGCCGCGCCAAGGGCCTGGCGCTGGGCCACGCCGCCGCGCTGAAGAGTAGCGACGGCGACGAGTTCGTCGCCCGCGATGTTATCGTCGATCGCGACGGCACGGAGCACGTGCGCATGGATCGTCGCTACAGGGGATTGCCGGTCATCGGCGGCGACGTGGTGATTCACTCCAGGAATGGAAAACTCAAATCCACCAGCCTCACCCTGCGCGGCAACGGCCGTCCGGCGCTCAAGGCCGGCATCGACGCCGACGCCGCGGTGATCTCGGCCGGCGCCGACTTCAAGGGCCAGATCGACGACATCGGCAGCCAGGGCCTGGTGATCTATGCGCGCGGCGCGCAGCCGGTACTCGCGTACGAAGTGCGGGTGCGCGGCGTGTCCGACAGCCAGGGTGAAGCGGACATGCGCTACTTCGTCGACGCGCATAGCGGCAAGGTGCTGGATCACTGGAACATCATCCATACCGCCGCGGCCGTCGGCACCGGCCAGACCCTGTTCCTCGGCGACGTCGCCATCACCACCAATTCGATCAGCGGCGGCTACCAGTTGCTGGATCCGACCCGCGGCGGCGGCAACACCCGCGACGGCCTGGGCAAGGAAATCAGCCGCGTGTACAGCACCGCGGCGATCATGACCGACGCCGACAACAACTGGGGCAACAACACCGAATCGCAGGTGGCCAGCGAAGCCTCGGACGCGCATTTCGGCGTGGCCGCCACCTGGGACTATTACAAGAACACCTTCGGCCGCAACGGCATCTTCAACGATGGCGTGGGCGTGAAGAGCATCGTCAACGTCACCTTCCGCGGCGGCGGCGGCCCGGCCACCGGCGGCAACGCGGGCTGGTATGGCGCGCCGTACAAGTTCATGGCCTACGGCCTGGGCACCTCGACCTGGTATCCGGTGGTGGCGATCGACGTCGCCGGCCACGAGATGACCCATGGCGTGACCGAAGCGACCTCCAACCTCGCCTACTCCGGCGATGCCGGCGGACTGAACGAAGCCGCCTCCGACATCATGGGCACGATGGTGGAGTACTTCGTCAACAATGCCAGCGACCCGGGCGACTACATGATCGGCGAGAAGATCTACCGCAGCAATCCGGACGGCAAGAAGGCGCTTCGCTACATGTTCCGCCCCGGCGACGCCGATGCCGGCCGTTCCTACAACTGCTATCCGGCGGCGGGCTTTGCCGGCGTGGATCCGCATTACTCCTCGGGTCCGGCCAACCACTTCTTCTACCTGCTTGCCGAAGGCGCGGTCTCGCCGGCCGGCTTCAGCTACACCGCCAGCCAGCTGGTCTGCAATGGCGACACCGGCGTGACCGGCATCGGCCGCGATGCCGCCCAGCGCATCTGGTACCGCGCCTTGACCGTGTACATGACCTCCGGCACGACCTATCCGCAGGCGCGCACGGCCACGTTGAATGCGGCCAGCGACCTGTATGGCGCGGGCTCGGCGCAGTACAACGCGGTGGCGCGCGCGTGGAGCGCGGTGAGCGTCAACTGAGCCTGTCCCCGGCAGCGCAACAGGAAACGGCCCGCGCAAGCGGGCCGTTTTCCTTGGGGTCGATCAAGCCGAAACCGGACTGGGACGCATCGGCTGCGCGCGCAGATAGGTCAGTGACCGCCAGACCCATTCGGCCGGACCGAAACGGAAACGCGACAGCCACCAGCGGCTGTACAGCACCTGGATCAGGAACAGGCCGAACACGAATGGCACCTGCCAGGCGCGTGACAGCTGATCCAGATAGCCCAGGCCGTAGCCGTTGAAGATCAACGTGCACACGATCGACTGCATCAGGTAGTTGGTCAGCGCCATCCTGCCGGCAGGCGCCAGCCAATGCAGCAGCGGCGCGCTCGCGGCCGACTGCACCCCCTTCACGATCCAGCCGAGGTAGCCGAAGGCCATCAGCACGCTGCCGATCGAACTGGCCGCGAACGCGGTCGATGAATGCAGGTTGATGTTGTCGAAACGCGAGGTGGGCTCCATCCGGAACGACAACAACATCAGGGCCAGTCCCAGCGGCAGCGCGCCCCAGCGCAGGCATGCGAACAGCCGCGGATGCCCGTTCGGCGCGGCGATGGCGCCGCTCGTCACGAACCAGGTGCCGAACAGGAACATGCCGAACACCGTGGGACCGATGAACAACAGGTTGCTCAACATGAAGCCGACATCCCGGGCCCGCTGCGCGACGGCTTCCAGGTAGGTGCCGCTGCCATACGCGTGGCGCTGGGCCTCCAGCATGGCGTTCATTTCCGCGCCCGCCTTGGCCATTTCCTGGTTCCACTGCGCGGCCGCGGCGGGATCCAGTTGCGAGACCGTTCCCAGCAGGCCGATCAGCATCATCATGCCCGACGACGCGACGTAGGCCAGGCCGGCCAGCCATGGCAACCATCGGGTCGATACGTTGCGGAACGCCAGCAGGAGGAACGACAGCAGCGCGTACATCAGCAGGATATCGCCCGACCAGATCAGCAGGCCGTGGATCGCGCCGATGACCAGCAGCACCAGGCTGCGCCGCCAGTACACGCCCGCGAATGGCTGCCCGCGCGCTTCGGCGCGGCTGGACATCACCGCGAACCCCATGCCGAACAACAGCGAGAACAGGGTGTAGAACTTGCCCTGCACGAAGATGTAGATGAGCGCGTCGGCAACCCGGTCGGCGCCGCTCAGGGCGGGGTCAAGCCCGGTGAAGGAGGCGAACAGCGGCCCCGCCATGCCCTCGATGTTCATCAGCAGGATGCCCACCAGCGCGAAACCGCGCAGCACATCCATGGTTTCGATGCGTTCGCTGGCCGCGACCGGCCGCAGCCGCGCATCTGCATTCGCCGGTATGGCGTTCATGTCCTTCCTCCCTGGATCCGGTCGGCATTAAAGCATGTCGGACTGGGGGCGCATCCACCACTTTCAGTGGGAGCGGAGCAGGGCCTGCCCGCTGGCGAATCCGGCGAGGTGTTCGACCAGCGCGCGCACTCGGGCGGGCAGATAGCGCTGTTGCGCCCATACCGCGTACACCGCGCGCGCAGGCAGCCGCCAGTCCGCCAGTACTTCCACCAGTTCTCCCTCGGCCAGCCATGCCTGGCAGGCGTTCAGCGGACACATCAGGATGCCCATGCCCTTGCGGGCGGCATCGACCGCCAAGCCCAGATCGTTGACACGCAGGCGTCCGGCGGGACTGAATTCGAAGCGTTCGCCGCTGTCACGGTGGCGGAACGACCAGAGTGCCAGCGGCTCGGCCACCACGATGTCATGCGCATGGAGATCGGCGGGCGTGGCCGGCGGCGCATGATCGCGGAGATAGACGGGCGATGCCACCAGCCTGACACCCACCTCGCCCAGCTTGCGCTGCTGCAGCTGTGAATCGGGCTGCTCGCCGGTACGGATGGCGAGATCGGCATGGCTGGCATGCAGGTCCTGGGTCTGGTTGCTCAGCTGCAACTCCAGCCGGACCTGGGGATACCGCGACAGGAATCCGCTCCAGGCATCGGCGAACACGCCATTGGCCAGGTTGACCGGCGCCAGCACGCGCAACAGCCCTTTCACTTCGCGCAGGCTGTCGTCGAGTTGCTCCATCGCCTGCTGCAACGAATGCACCAGCGGGCGACTGCGTTCGTAGTACTGCCAGCCTTCGGCCGTGGGGGTCATCCGGCGGGCGCTTCGATGCAGCAGCCTGCAGCCCAGATCCTGCTCAAGCCGTTGCAGGCGCCGGGTCAGCGTGGACGTGGGCAGGTCCAGCCGTCTGGCCGCCTGATTGAGGCTGCCGGCTTCGACGATGGCGATGAAGAGGGCGAGATCGTCCAGCATGATTCCAAATCTGCAATCTGATATCCAAAAATCACCCATATCCTGCACAAATGGAACTGAATAGTCTGCCGGCTCCCGTCCTAATCCCTCTGGAGCACCCCATGATTCCTTTTCCTTGGCAGGCCGTGCTCGGCGCCACGGTCCTGTGCGCGGCGTTGACCGACTCCGCGTCGGCAGGCATTCGCACCGCCAACGCGGAGGCGCTGCGGCAACGCCATCAGGCTGGACAGACCGCCCTGGTGCTCATCGAATTCCAGAACGAATGGCTGGCTGCGGATGGCAAGCTCAATGGCCTGGTCCAGGATCGCGCACAACTCGCGGATGCCGTCACGGCCGGCGCCCATCTGCTCGACGCGGCCCGCACCGCCGGCCTGCCGATAATCCATTCGGGGCTGCGTTTCGAGCCCGGACACCCGGAACTCGGACAGGCCCGCCATGGCCTGCGCGAAGCCATTCCCCGCGTGGGGACGTTCCGCGGCACCGGTGCGGATTTCTTCGGTCCCTTCCAGCCGGTTCCCGGAGAGTTCGTCGTCGGCGGCCGCCTGGGCGCGAGCGCCTTCGCCGGTTCCAACCTGGACAGTTACCTTCGCAACCGGGGCATCAAGACCCTGCTCATCGCCGGCTTCGCGTTGCACGTCTGCGTCGAATCGACGCTGCGCGCCGCACATGACCTGGGGTATGAAGTCATCCTGGTCGACGACGCCAGCGCGGCGTTCAATACCGCCCAGCGTACCCACGTGCTCGACGAGGTTGTCCATCATTTCGGCCACGCCATGCCCAGTGGCGAGGTCATCCACGCACTGACGGAGACGAACGAATGAAATCTGGCGGCATCTGTTTCGGTCTGGCGGCGCTGCTCGCCGGACATTCCCTCTCCCTGTTCGCCCAGGAGCCCGACACCATGCTGCAAGCCGTCAATCCCCCCGGCGCCACCATCCCCAACGTCTCCCAGGCCATGCGCATCGACGGCGGCAAGCTGTTGCTGCTGTCCGGCCATGTCCCGCTGCGTGCGGATGGCAGCGTGGTGGAAGGTTCGTTGGAAGCGCAGATGGAACAGGTGATGCGCAACCTGGACGCCACCCTGCGCGCGGCGGGCAGCGATTTCTCCCACGTGGCGCGATTGACGATCTATGTCCGCGATTTCGACCCCGCGCAGTTGCCGGCGATACGGGCGGCGCGGGATCGCTGGATTGATCCGGAGCGCCCGCCCGCCAGCGCGCTGGTCGGCGTGCAGGCGCTGTTCCAGCCGGACGTGCGGGTCGAAGTGGACGCCATCGCCGTCATTCCCGAACCCGCGGACGGCGCGACGCCCGCCCCCTGAACCGCCCGCCCCAGGCCGGAAACGAAAACGGCCCGCTCGCGCGGGCCGTTCCCTTGCCGATGGCGGAATCGTCCACTCAGTGGTGGTGGCCACCGTCGCCATGCACGTGGCCGTGCTCGACTTCTTCCGGCGAGGCTTCGCGCACTTCGACGATTTCGACGTCGAAATGCAGGTCCTTGCCGGCCATCGGGTGGTTCAGGTCCACGTCGACCACGCTCATGCCAACCTTCTGGATGGTCACGGCGCGCGGGCCGAAGTTGGTGTTCAACACGACCTGCTGGCCCGGCACCAGCTTCTGGGTGCCGAAGTGCTTCTTGGGCACGCGCTGGCTCAGGCCGTCGCGGCGCTCGCCGTAGGCGTCGGCGGCGGTCACGTCCACGCTGAAGCTCTCGCCGGCCTCGCGATCCTGCATCGCGTTCTCCAGGCCCGGGATGATGTTGCCGTGGCCGATCAGGATGGCGAGCGGCTCGCGGTCCTTCGAAGTTTCCAGCGGCTCCTGGCCGACCTCGGAGACGGTGTAGTGGAAACGGACGACGCTGTCTTTTGCGATTTTCATTCAGGACTCTGGAATATGGGCTGCCGGCGGCAGGCGTGGTGGCTTGTCGGCCAGGTGGATTGCGGGCGAAGATGCGCCGCAATGAAGACCGTGCATTATCCCGGCTTGGACGCCCCGCCGCCACCCGCGGTCCCCCACGCCGTCGTCCTGGCCGCGCTGTTGCTGACGGCCCTGCTGGCCGGCTGCGGTGGCGGCAAGGAAACCGTCCGCCGCTCGCCGCCGCCGCCCGCCCGGGAGTGGCCCCGGGTCGACGCCGAGGACCCGGCCGCCGCCAATGCCGTGCTGATGCGGGCCATCGGCCTGGTCGGCACGCCCTACCGCTACGGCGGCAACACTCCGGAATCCGGGTTCGACTGCAGCGGGCTGGTCGCCTACGTATTCCGCGACATGCTGGACCTGAAGCTGCCACGCACCTCGGGCGAACTTTCCCGGGTCCAGGGGCCGCGCATCGAGCCGCGCAAGCTGGCCCCGGCCGATCTGGTGTTCTTCGGCAGCCGCGGCAGCGTCAGCCATGTCGGGATCTACGTCGGCGAAGGCCGGTTCGTGCATGCCCCCAGTACCGGCGGCACGGTCCGGCTGGACCATCTGGACGGCAGCTACTGGCGCGACCACTACACCGGCGCCAAACGGGTTCTGCACTGAAGCAGGCCACTTCTGTGACCCAGGCCCGGGATCATTAACGAATAAATAACGATTTGTGAACCAAATCGAGGCGATATGACGGCACTATTGCCGCTTCGCATTTTTCCCGACCCCGCGTGACGACCGACGACCTGCCGCCAGGCCAGCCCGCCGCCACCCACCGCATCCCGCGGGGCGTGACCCGATTCCTTTCCCTGATCCTGCTGGCCGCCGCGGGCGTCCCCGCTTGGGCCCAGCAGCATGTGCCGACCGCCGATGCGGTCGAGGCCGATTCCGCGGAAACCGCCACGGCGGTCGCTCCGGAATCCGCTTCCCGCGAAGCCGCCAAGCCGGCCTCGTTCAGCATCAAGGAAAAGGCGGCCGAAGCCGCCACCGCCACGCTCACCGCCCTCCTGCCCCGCCTGGCCGCCAGCGACAGCCTGCCGCTGCTGGACCGTTCCACCATGGTGGCCGGCGACCTCAGCCGCCTCCTGGCCGGCTATGACCTCAGCCAGGAAGGCGTGGTCAAGGACGAGGGAGGCAAGATCCAGACGGTACTCAAGCGCGCGCTGACCCTGATGGGTACGCCCTACCGCTGGGGCGGCACCTCGCCGGACAGCGGTTTCGACTGCAGCGGCCTGGTAGGCTACGTGTTCCGCACCGCGCTGGGCATCGAACTGCCGCGCGTGTCCCGTGACATGGCCTCGCAGGCCAACGGCCAGCTGATTGCCAGCCGTGACGAGCTCAAGCAGGGCGACCTGGTGTTCTTCGGCCGTAAGGGCCGGATCAATCATGTCGGCATCTACGTCGGCGAAGGCCGCTTCCTGCACTCCCCCAGCGCCGGCAAGGACGTGCGCGTGGACACCCTGATGAGCGGCTACTGGGCACCGCGCTTCATGCAGGCCCGCCGCGTCGCGATGTAAACCCTACGGGACGCCGTTGCGCGCGCGTCCCACCCATTGCGCGATGTGGAATGTAGGAGCGAGGTCAGTCGCGAGCTCTTTGCACGTTATCCAGAACCGCGGCAGCGACAAGCCGCTCGCCTGTCCGGGTCCGGCCGCGCCTTGCGCTCCGGTCGCGACTCACATCGCTCCTGCAACAGGGCGTTCGGGCTTCAGGCCGTCGCGCCGGTGCTCTGGTAATGGGCCACGGTTTCCTCGATGCCCTTGCTCAGTTCCATCACCTTCAATGCGTATTCGGCCAGGCGGCAGTCCTCCGGCGTCTCCGGCTTCCACGCCGGCACCGCGATGGGCCGGCCTTCGACCTGGTCCAGCGCCACGAACACGATGATGCAATGGGTGCACAGGCGCGATTCGCCGCCCATCGGGTCGCGGGCGCGTACGTCCACCGCGAAATGCATGCTGCTGGTGCCGGTGTAGACCAGCTTGGCCGATACCGTCACCAGATCGCTGGTGCGGATCGGGGCGACGAAGCGGATGCCGCCCACCGCCACGGTCACGCTGTAATGCCCGCTCCAGCCCACCGCGGCGGCGTAGCCGACCTGGTCGATCCATTTCATCACGATGCCGCCGTGCACCTTGCCGCCGTAGTTGACGTCGGTCGGCTGGGCCAGGAAACGGAAATTCAGTTCACGCTGCTCGCCGCTCATGGGCACCTCCTCGGATGGAACGGCAACGATACGCCAGTCCGGCGTCCGCGGTGTCCGTTCATCCTGCCGCCGCGCAAAAAAAAGCCGGCGCGGAGGCCGGCTTTGAATGACAGGGGAACTGCGTTTCCTGCGGTTTACTTCTGTGACGCCTGGAATGCACCGTAGGGCTTGAGCTGCTCGGCGATCGCCTTGCCGTCGCCGACCACGATAATCGACTGCTGTTTCGGATCGAAATACTGCTTCGCCACCGCCTGCACCTTGGCCGCGTCGATCTGGCGCAGGCGTGGCACATACTGGCCGAGGAAATCCGACGGCAGGCCGATTAGCCAGTTCTTCGCCAGCGTGCCCGCCACCGCGCCCTGCAACTGGTTGCTGAGGACATAGTCGCCGGCGATGTAACGCTTGGTGTCGTCAAGCTCCTTGGCCGGCACGGCTTCGTTGCGCATGCGATCGAATTCGCCGAAAAACTCCTTCAGCGACGCGCCGGTGACCTCGTTGCGCACATCGGCCTGCGATACCAGATCGCCACCCGCGCGGGAGGCGGACAGGCGCGTGCCCGCACCGTAGGTGTAACCCTTTTCCTCGCGCAGGTTGAGATTGACCCGGCTGCTGAAACCGCCGCCCAGTACGATGCGGGCGAGCTGCAGCGGGATGTAGTCCGGGTCGGTGGCAGCCAGCGCCGGCTGGCCGATGCGCAGGGTGGACTGCACGCTGCCGTCGCGTTGCAGCAGCACGTACTTCGGCGTGGCGGTGCGCGGGGTGGCCGCGGTATCCGCCACTTCGCCGCTGGCGCCCTTCCAACTGCCGAACGCCTTCTCCGCCATCGCGAAGCCATCGGCCGGCGTGACCCGGCCGGTGATGACCAGCAGGCTGCGTTGGGGATGGAAGCGACGCGCGTGCTCGGCACGCAGCGCGGGCGTGGCCAGCGCGGCGATGCCGGCTTCGCTGAGCTGGGTGCGCGCATACGGATGATCGCCGTACACCGCCGCCAGCATCGCGCGGTTGGCGCGGAACGACGGCTGCGCCTCGTTCGCCTTCAACTGCTGGGTCGCATTGGCCTGCGCCAGCTTGACCTCGTTCTCGGGGAAGGTCGGCTCGCGCACGACCTCGGCCAGCAGATCCAGCATCGGCGCGGCCTGGCTGGCGAGCGCGTCGGCATACACGGTGACGCCGTCGTTGCTGGCGCCCGCGCCGATGCTGCCGCCAAAACCCTGTGCGGTTTCGGCGATGGCGCGCGAGTCGCGGCGGGCGGTGCCTTCGGTCAGCAGGCCGGCGAACAGGCTGGCGAAGCCCGACGCGTTGGCGGCGTCCGCAGCCAGGCCGGCGTTGCGCACCGCCAGCACGTAGTCCACGCGGGGGATGCCGTCGCGCGGCACCACCCACACTTCCAGGCCGTTGGCCAGGGTCTTCTTTTCGATCTGCGGCACCGGCAACGGCTTGTCCGGCGCGTACGGCGGCAGATCCTTCGGCAGTACAGGTTCGGCGGCATGCGCCGCGCCGGCGAACAGGGTGGCCAGGGCGAGGGCAATCGCGGTCTTGTGCAGGCTCATCGGGATTCTCCTCATTCCTTCTTCGCCGCCGGCGCCAGCATCGCCGCGGGCTTGCGGTCGATGACGGTGCGGTTGGCCGGGGTCAGGTAGGTGGCGGCGGCGCGCTTGACGTCATCGGACGTGACGCCCTGGATCCAGCCGGGAATCTGGTTGGCGACGTTCGCGTCGCCCCACAGGGTCTGCAGCTTGGCGAGGGTGTCGGCGCGATTCAGGAACATTTCCAGGCCGTTGTACCAGTCGGCCAGCAGTTGGGTCTTGATGCGCGCCAGGGTGGCGTCATCGGCGCCTTCGCGCGCGATGCGGGCGATCTCCTCGTCGATGCCCTTGAGCACCGTGTCGGCGTCGGTGGTGGGCTTGTACAGCGCGAACACGGTGAACAGCGTGGGGCCGTCGTATTCCCACTCGCTGGTCAGGCCGTACAGCGACTCCACGTTGAGCGCCAGTTCGCGGCCCTTGACCAGGCCCTGGTACAGCCGCGAAGCGTCGCCGTTGGCGAGCAGCGCGCCCAGCACCGCCATCGGTGCCTGGTCGCGGCTGCCGCGATCGGGCATCTTCCAGGCCGCGGCGATGGCCGGCACTTGCGCCAGCGCGTCGCTCTGCTGCACGCGCTTTTCCTGCGTGTTGAGGCCTTCCTTGTAATCCGGCGCGGCCGGCGTGGCGCGCGCGGGGATCCCGCCGAAGTACTTCTGCGCCAGCGCGAAGCCCTGCTCCGGTGTGACGTCGCCGGCAATCGCCAGCACCGCGTTGTTGGGACCGTAGTAGTCGCGATGGAAGGCCTTCACGTCTTCCAGGCTGGCGTTCTCCAGATCCTCGAAGCTGCCGTAGCCGTCGTGGTTGTTCTCCCACTTCTGGAACGCCTGCTGGCCGATATCAATCCACATGAAGCCGCCATAGGGCTGGTTCTTCACGTTGACGCGGATTTCCTCCTTCACCACGTCCTGCTGGTTCTTCAGCGTTTCGGCGTTGAAGTCCAGGGTCTTCATGCGGTCCGCTTCCAGCCACAGGAGCGCGTCCAGCGAGGACACCGGCGCGGTCTCGATGTAGTTGGTGAAATCGGCGCGGGTGGAGCCGTTGTTGTTGCCGCCGCCGCCGGTGATCACGCTGTCGAACACGCCCTTCTTGGCGTTCGGCGTGCCCTGGAACATCAGGTGTTCGAACAGGTGGGCGAAGCCGGTGCGGTTGCGCGGCTCAAGCCGCATGCCGACGTGGTAGACCACGCTCACACCGACCACCGGCGAGCTGTGATCCTCGGAAATGACGACGGTCAGGCCGTTGTCGAGTTTCTTGACGGCGACCGGGACGGTCCAGTGGTCGGCGTCGGCGGCCATGGCCGGCAACGCCAGCAACAGGCCCGCCAGGAAACCGGCGGCGGTGCGGATGCGCATCGGGAATCTCCCCAGTAGAGTCCCCGCAGCCTACGCCGGCCTGTCCCGCCCGCCCCGGCCCGGAAGTCATGGCCGGGCCCGCTTGCGTCAACGGCGGACGAGGTAATGCATGCCCAGCGAGGCCGGTCCTACGTCGGCAAAGCCGTATTGCGCGTAGAGGTGTTTCGCCTCGCCGTCGGCGATCAGCGAGACATGGGCGGTGTCGAGCGTGTTCGCCTTCAGCCAGGCGTCCAGCGCGGCCATGATGCGCTTGCCCAGGCCGCGGCCCTGGTGCTCCGGTTCGACCGCGATGTCCACCACCACGAAGCACAGGCCGCCGTCGCCGATGATCCGGCCCATGCCGATGGCGCGGCCTTCATGCAGGATGCTGACGCCGTACAGGGTGTTGGGCAGGCCGCGTTCGGCGGCGGCCTGCGCTTTCGGCGACAGGCCGGCCACCGCGCGCAGGCGGCGGAAGTCGTCGACACCGGGGAACCGCTCGAGCAGCGTGTAGGGATCAGACGGCGCGCTCATCGGAACCGGCTCCCTCCTCCAGCCCCAGGTTGGTCGGCGCGGCCTCGTAGGTCGCGCGATCCAGCAGTCCGGTTTCCTTGGCCACCAGCACCGGCACCACCATCTGCCCGGTCACGTTGGTCATGGTCCGCATCATGTCGAGCACGCGATCGATCGCATAGAGATAGCCGATGGTTTCCAGCGGCAGGCGGGCGGCGGTCAGCACCACCGTGGCCATCACCACCGCCGTGCCCGGCACGCCGGCGGTGCCGAAGCTGCCCAGCACCGAGGCGATCAGCACGACGAAATACTGATCCGCGCTCAGCGGATGCCCGGTGTACTGCGAGATGAAGACCGCGCACAGCGCCGGATAGATCGCGCCGCAGCCGTCCATCTTGATGCTCGCGCCCAGCGGCACCGCGAACGAGGCGTAGTTCCTGTCCACGCCCAGGTTGTGGGTGACCGCGCGGATCGCCGCCGGCATCGAGGCGAAGCTGGAGGAACTGACAAAGGCCACCTGCATCGCCGAGGCGGCTCCGCGGAAGAATTTCCACGGATTCAGGCCATGGCTGAGCAGCAGCAGGCTGTAGGTCACCACGATGTGCAAGGCGCAGGCCAGGTACAGCGCGCCGACGAAGCTGGCCAGCGGCAGCAGCTTGCCGAAACCGTAGGCGCCGACAAGCGAGGCGATCAGGCCGAACGTGCCCAGCGGGGTCACTTCCAGCACGAAGCGGGTGACCTGGATCATGATCTCGCTGCTCTCGCCGGCCAGCTTGCGAGCGGCGGCCACGCGATCGCCCAGCTTGACCATCGCGAAGCCGAGCAGCGCGGCGAAGAAGATCACCGGCAGGATCGATCCCTTGCCCGCCGCCAGCACGGTTTCACCCGCGGCGTTCGTGGTGGTGCCGATGCCGGTCAGCGCATGGAACGGATTGGAGGGCACCACGTCCAGCAGCACCTTGATCGGGCTGGGCACGTCCTTGGGCACGTAACCGGGATCCACGTGCAGCGTGGTCACGCCGACACCCGGCTGGACGATCACGCCGACCGCCAGGCCCACGCCCACCGCCAGTGCGGCGGTGACCACGAACCACAGGAAGGTCCTGCCGCCGAGCGCCGCGACCGATTGCTGCCCGTGCAGGCTGGACACCGCGTTGATCACCGCGAAGAACACCAGCGGCACCGCGATCATCTTGATCAGGGTGACGTACAGCGTGCCCAGCGGGCCGAACCAGGTGTCCGCCGCCGGCCCGAGCAACCAGCCGGCCAGCGCGCCGAGCACGAAGCCACCGACCACCCGTTGCCAGAACGGGATCTTCAACCACGCGGAGACCAGCTTCATCGGCAGCCCTGAAAACACGGAAGCCGGAACGATAGCCCAGGCACGCGCCATACGCGACGGCACGGCTGGAAAGCCAATGTGTCATGAACAGGACACTGTGCCGGGGTCATAATGCCGCGTTGCCTTGTCTGGAGTCCCCGATGCGCCGTACCGCCGTCCTGCCCGCCCTGGGCGTGTCCCTCGCCACCCTGCTCGCTGGCTGCGCCACGGCGCCCGCGTCCTCCTCCTCCACTTCTCCGGCCGTCGCCACCGTCGACGTCCCCGTGGTCGCCCATCCCGGCGGCGAGACCCCGGCCTGGTGGTACCGCAACGGCGCTTCCCGCGCCGCCGCCAACGGCGCCATGAACGGACGCGCGAAGAACGTCATCCTGTTCCTCGGCGATGGCATGAGCCTGACCACGGTCGCCGCCGCGCGCATCCTCGACGGCCAGCGCAAGGGCGGCTCGGGCGAGGAGAACCTGCTGAGCTGGGAACGCTTTCCGCACACCGCCTTCAGCAAGACCTACAACACCGATTCGCAGACGCCGGATTCGGCCGGCACGATGACCGCCATCACCACCGGCGTGAAGACCCACATGGGCGCCATCGGCGTCACCGCCGGTCGTCGCGACGACTGCGCCGACAGCCTGGGCAAGGCCGCGCTGACCTGGCTGGAACTGGCCGACAGCGCCGGCCTGGCCACCGGCATCGTCACCACCGCGCGCCTGACCCACGCGACCCCGGCGGCGACCTACGCGCACGTGCCGGACCGCAATTGGGAGAACGACACCGATCTGCCCAGGACGGCGGTCGATCAAGGCTGCCGCGACATCGCCCAGCAGTTGCTGACCTCCTCCCGCTTCGGCCGTGGCCCGACCGTGGCGCTGGGCGGCGGCCGCGCCGAGTTCACCAGCACCGAGCAGCGTGATCCCGAATACGACGACAAGGTCGGCGAACGCCTGGACGGCCGCGATCTGCCGGCCGAATGGCTGAAGGCCAATCCGGACGGCCAGTACGTATGGAACCGCAAGCAGCTGGAAGCCGCCAAGGACGCGCCGCGCCTGCTCGGCCTGTTCGAGCCGGATCACATGCAGTTCGACCATGATCGTTCGCGCGGCGACACCGGCGAGCCTTCGCTGGCCGAACTGACCCGCGCCGCCATCCATACCCTCTCGCGCGGCCAGGACGGCTACGTGCTGATGGTGGAAGGCGCGCGCATCGATCACGCCAACCACTACGGCAACGCGTTCCGCGCGCTCGACGAGACCATCGCCATGTCCGAGGCCGTGCAGGCGGCGCTGGACGCGACCTCGCGCGAGGACACCCTGATCCTGGTCACCGCCGATCACTCGCACACGTTGAACTTCGTCGGGTACCCGGTGCGCGGCAATCCAATCCTGGGCAAGGTCCGCGGCCAGGGCGGCGAGGACGACGTCCCCGGCGATCTGGCCCGCGATCAGACCGGCCTGCCGTTCACCACGCTCAGCTACGCCAACGGCCCGGGCTACACCGGCGAGAGCAACCAGCAGAAGGCCGGCCCCAAGCGCTTCATCCATGCGCCCAGCAACGTCGAGAGCAGCGAGGGACGCCCGGACCTGACCGCCGTGGACACCGAGCATCCGGACTATCTGCAGGAATCGCTGGTGCCGCTGAAATCCGAATCGCATGGCGGCGAGGATGTCGGCATCTGGGCGATTGGCCCGGGCAGCGAGGCGGTGCGCGGCACCGTCGAGCAGAACACCCTCTATCACTTCATCGTGCAGGCCACGCCGAAGCTGCGCCAGCGCCTGTGCGCGGCCAACACCTGCAACGCCGAGGGCGTGCCGGTGGAATTGCCGAAGCCCGCGGAATTCGAGAGGAAGCCGTAAAACGAAACGCCCGGGCAGCCCCGGGCGTTTTCCCTTGTAGGAGCAACGTCAGTCGCGATTCGCGATGCTTGTGGTGCTCTGTTCGAAAAGCTCGCGACTTACGTCGCTCCTACACTAGACAGCCTGCGCGACCGGTCGCCGACGCACTCCTTCTCTTGTGGGAGCGACGTCAGTCGAAGCTCGCCATGCTGGTGGCGGGCCGGTCGAAAAGCTCGCGGCTGACGTCGCTCCTACAAAAACCGTCTGCCGCTACCCGGCGGAAGCCCGTGGTCCGGGAGCGCTCCTGTCCGATTCGAATCAGAACGGCTTGGCCAGCACCAGCCAGACGATGCCGATCAGCACGATCACCGGCGCTTCGTTGAACAGCCGCAGGGTGAAGGAGGAAGGCAGCGTGCGTCCCTTTTCCACGCCCTTGAGCCAGCGGCCGGCGATGATGAAGTGCGCCAGCACCAGCACCACCAGGGTCAGCTTGGCGTGCAGCCAGCCGGCGCCTGGCGCGGCCATGGTCGGGAAACCCGGGATCACCTTGTAGCCCAGCCACAGCACCAGTCCCAGGATCACCGCCAGGCCGAACATGTTGTGGCCGAACCGATAGAGCTTGCGCCCCATCAGCAGCAACCGCGCCTGCACATCGGCCTGGCCCTTCGTCTCGGCGAGATTGACCAGGATCCGCGGCAGGTAGAACACCGTCGCCATCCACGCGATCACGAACACGAGATGGAAGGTCTTGACCCAGAAATAAAGGCTGGCTTTGTCCACGCGGGACTCCGGTGCGGGCGAAGGGTGGGCGGATTCTCCGCCATCACGCCGATGGCTGTCCAACCGCGGTCGCACCGCGCGCCTCTTTTCCTCCGCCGCGCAAACCGCGATCCTTGCGGCTTCGAATGATGCGACCTGCCCGGATGAAACAATACGACGCCCGTTATTTCCAGCGCTGGTACCGCGATGGCGACATCGGCGGCCCGCAGCGGCTCGCGCGCAAGGTGGCGCTGGCCGTGGCCACCGCCGAGTACTACCTGGAGCGACCGATCCGCACCGTGCTGGACATCGGCTGCGGCGAAGGCGCCTGGCGGGCGCCGCTGCTCAAGCTGCGCCCGCGCCTTCGCTACCTGGGCTTTGACAGCAGCGAGTACGCGATTGCGCGCTACGGCCGCAGCCGAAATCTCCATCTGGCCGCGTTCGCCGATTTCGAGTATCTGCGGCCGTGCCCGCCGGTGGATCTGCTGATCTGCTCCGATGTGCTGCATTACCTGTCCACGCGCGAACTGCGGCGCGGCCTGCCCGGACTGGCGGAACTGTGCGGCGGCGTCGCCTTCCTGGAGACCTTCGCCCGCGAGGACGAGTACGAAGGCGACCACGACGGCTTCCAGTCCCGGCCCGGGCGCTGGTATCGCCGCCAGTTCGAGGCCGCCGGGCTGCGCGCGGTGGGCTCGCACTGCTGGCTGGCGCCGGGGCTGGCGGCGGAAACCGCCGCGCTGGAGCGCCCGGACGCTGGCTGAACAGGCCGATTCCGGGGCGTGCCGGTTTGCGCTATGCTGCGCCGCAGCAGATTGCACCAAATCCGGGATTCCCGTCGCCCATGACCCTTCTTTATCAGTGGCACGAACTAGGCCGTGCCTGGATGGCGCCGCTCGCCTACATGGCCGAAGCCAACGCGCGCATCTTTTCCGCGCCCGGCAGCTGGCTCTCCAGCCTGCCCGGCGCCGAACGCATCGCCGCCGGCAACGAACTGATCTACCGCATCGGCAAGGACTACGAGAAGCCGGCCTGGGACATCCATGAAGTGGAGGTCGAGGGCCACACCGTGCCGGTGGTGGAACAGGAAATCATCAAGAAACCGTTCTGCCGGCTGCTGCGCTTCAAGCGCTACACCGATGACGCCGACAGCATCAAGGCGCTGAAGGACGATCCGGTGGTGCTGGTGGTCGCGCCGCTGTCCGGCCATCACGCCACATTGCTGCGCGACACCGTGCGCACCCTGCTGCGCGACCACAAGGTCTACGTGACCGACTGGGTCGACGCGCGCATGGTGCCGACGTCCGAAGGCGCCTTCAGCCTGGACGACTACGTCGCCTACGTGGAGGAGTTCATCCGCCACATCGGCGCGGACAACCTCAACGTCATCAGCGTCTGCCAGCCGACCGTGCCGGTGCTGGCGGCGGTGTCGCTGATGGCCGCGCGCGGCGAGGCCACGCCGCGTTCGCTGGTGATGATGGGCGGCCCGATCGACGCGCGCCGCAGCCCGACCGAAGTCAACAGCCTGGCCACCCGCAATCCGCTGTCGTGGTTCGAGAACAACGTCATCCACAGCGTGCCGATGCCCTATCCCGGCCAGGGCCGTTCGGTGTATCCGGGCTTCCTCCAGCATGCCGGCTTCATCGCCATGAATCCCAGCCGCCACTTCATGTCGCACTGGGATTTCTACGCCAACCTGGTCAAGGGCGATCTGCAGGACGCCGAATCGCACCGCCGCTTCTACGACGAATACAACGCGGTGCTGGACATGCCGGCCGAGTACTACCTGGACACCATCCGGGTCGTGTTCCAGGAGTTCCTGCTGCCGCGCGGCAAGTGGAAGGTCAACGGCGAGCTGGTCAATCCGGCCGCTATCAGGAAGACCGCGCTGCTCAGCATCGAAGGCGAACTGGACGACATCTCCGGACTGGGCCAGACCGCCGCCGCGCACGATCTGTGCACCGGCATTCCCAAGGCCCGGCATGCGCACATCACCGTGGAAGGCGCCGGCCACTACGGCATCTTCAGCGGCCGCCGCTGGCGCGACAAGGTCTATCCGCAGGTGCGGGATTTCATTGCCAGGTACGCCGACTGATCGGCCACGCGGCGACATCCCGCAAGACCGAAAAGCCCCGCTCGCGCGGGGCTTTTTTTTGCGGCTCAACTTGCGTCGCGACATCCCTGGGTAAAGGTCTTGTTGCTGGTGACGACACCCCAGCGTCCATCCGCCGCACCGCACCCGGCGGTCCAGCCGCCGACCAGGACGCCTTCTTCATCGTAGTAGTGCCAGGTGCCCTGCCAGCCGGCGGAGGCGCTGAAGGAGGTCAGCGTGAGCAGGGCCAGCGATGCGACGACAACGGGAATACGGTTGCGAGCCATGATGATCATCTCCATGAAGGTCGCGGCGGAAGACCGCGCCGACACGTTAGGCATTCCCGCGCGCGGCTTCTGTTAACCACGCCCCAACTCGGGCGTCATCGGTATTCAGGCATGTGCAGGGCGCGTCGATCAGGGCAGGTCGATGTGCGAGCGGGATGCCAGGTGAAGTGCGCGGGCCGGGGTGTCCCGTCGTTCCCCTCACGGGCGACAACCTGGCCGCGCGCGGGAAGACCGGATCGCCCGAGTCGGCCCGCGATGTCTCCGGCCCCCGCGGGCACGCTCCCTGCGCAGGCCGGTCACGCCGGGTATGCTGGGACCGGCATGACACGGTCGGGCTGGAAGCCGCCAGGGTCGGCATTTCACTTCCGGCTTCCTGCTTCGTCTCTACGGCATGGCTCAATCCACCAACAAACCTCCCCCCGGCGCGTGCCCGGCTCCTGTCGCGGGGAACGCACGCGCATCCGCCGAGGACCTGGTCCGCGACTTCAACCAGTCGCTGGTGCGCATGCTGCAGTTGCGGCTGGGTTCCTACGACGATGCCTGGGAGGTCGCGCAGGAGGCGTACGCCAAGCTGCTGAACCTGGGCAACGAAACCGCGATCAGTTTCCACCGGGCCTACCTGTTCCGGATTGCGCAGAACCTGGCGACCGATCTGTTGCGCCGCCGCGCCCATACCGAGCAGCCGGCGCCCGATGGCGTGGATCTGTGGCCGGATCCGGAGGCGAGCCCGGAACGCTCCGCCAATGCGGCGCAGTTGGTGGAACGACTGCCCTCCCTGCTGGCGGAACTGCCGCACAACTGCGCCGAAGCCTTCCGCCTGGTGAGGGTGCAACAATTGAGCTTTGCCGATGCGGCCAGCATCCTCGGCCTGACCGAGCGGATGGTCCGCATCCATGTGGCGCGCGCGCTGACGTACTGCCAGGAACGCCTGGACGGCATCACGGACGAGTGGGAGGAAGAACAATCATGAACCCGACATCCACGGAGCCGCGCAAGGCGGCCCTGCGTGAAGCCGGCCATTGGCTGCTGCGCATGCAGGAAGAGGATGTGCCGGCGACCGAACTGGAAGCCTGGTGCGAATGGATGGCCACGCCGGCCCATGCCGCGGCTTTCGACGATCTGACCGCCTTGTGGGAAGCGGCGGGCACGCTGGATTCGGAAGCGCTGCTGCGCGCGCGCGCGGCGCGCGCCGGCCAGCCGGCGGCATCGTCCGCCG
>NZ_JANJUE010000364.1 GCF_024710765.1 Pseudoxanthomonas sp. | reverse complement strand
CCGCGCCATTCACAGCAAAGCATGATCCTGGTGCCCGCCAACACCCCTGGCGTGAAAATCGTGCGTGCACTCAATGTGTTCGGCTACGACGACGCGCCGCACGGCCACGCCGAAGTGCTGTTCGAAAACGTGCGCGTGCCGGCCTCCAACATCCTGCTGGGTGAAGGCCGCGGCTTCGAGATCGCCCAGGGGCGCCTGGGCCCCGGACGCATCCACCACTGCATGCGCCTGATCGGCCTGGCTGAGCGCGCACTGGAACTCATGTGCAAGCGTTCCATGGCACGCGTGGCCTTTGGCAAGACGGTGGCACAGCAGGGCGTCACGCAGGAGCGCATCGCCGAAGCACGCTGCAAGATCGACATGGCCCGCCTGCTCACGCTCAAGGCGGCCTGGATGATGGACGTGGCGGGCAACAAGGTCGCCAAGTCCGAGATCGCGATGATCAAGGTCGTCGCCCCCAACATGGCTTGCCAGGTGATCGACTGGGCCATTCAGGCCCATGGCGGTGGCGGCGTGAGCGACGATTTCCCGCTCGCATTCACCTATGCCCAGGCACGCACCCTGCGCTTTGCCGACGGCCCGGACGAAGTGCACCGCAACGCCATCGCCAAGATGGAATTGGGCAAGTACGCACCTCCGAAGGCCCACTGAGGCAATGCCCGGCCACAGGCCGGGCATTCTCAGCCCGGGGGCAGCGTATCGGGTTGCGAATCGCCGCACAGCGGCAGGTTCTGTGCAGCCACGGCAGCGGCCGTGGTCAGCAGAGCCGTCGCATACTGGAGATCGGGCAGGTGGCGTGCGGTCGTCTGCATGCGCAGCGCCACCTTGCCATCGCCCAGCATCAGCAGCAGCGGAGCCTGCACGCGTTCCGCCGGTACCCGCTCCATCAGCAAGTGCGAGACCACGGCCGCATTCACCCAGCGCTGGGCATCATCGGTTCGGTCACCCACCACCGCGAACAGGCGCGAGAACGAGGTGGGTAGCTCCGGCCAGCGCAGCTCTTCATAAATGGCCAGCCAGCGCATTTCCTGTGGCAGGCTGTCGTCCACGGCCGTCTGCATGGTGTCGGTAATGGCGCCGTAGACACGCCCCTCCAGCTCCTCCTTGAGCGACCGGCTGATCACCATCAGCGCTACTTCAGGTGCCACACGCAGGTCCGCGCGCGCACGCAATTCCGTGCCATGGATGTAA
>NZ_JANJUE010000334.1 GCF_024710765.1 Pseudoxanthomonas sp. | reverse complement strand
CACACCCACCCAGCCCAGTTGCGCCAAGGCCAGCAAGGCAAACCCCACCGCAATCCAGGCGTAGGCGGCGTGCAGAATCCACAAAATCGGGCGCTTGAACGTGACCTGCGGATGCCATTGCCACAGGCGCACGGCATGCAGCACCGCCGCCAGTGCACAGGCCACCAGGGTCACAGGGCCGGGCGGAGCAAATACCCAGAGCGCCAGCGCCACACCCGTCACCGCCAGCGTGGAAAGCTCAAACTTGCGTGCCATGTTGATCACCAGGCCAGGCGTTACGTTCTTGGTGAACATGGGCACCACGCGCCCCGCCATCACGCACTCGATCATCACGATGAGCGCCAGGCCCGCATACAGCGCCTGCACTGGCGGCACATTGAGCACCCCCATGACGGCCAGGTGGAACACCCCATTGGCGGCCGACAGCAGCAGCAAGATGGAGATCAGGGGCAAGTTGCGTTTGTTGCCTGCCTTCAGCAGCAGCCGCAAAAGGATGATCGCCACCGCAGGCAGCAGGGCCACGTCCAGCGCGGCATACACCGGGTAGGGCGCCACCACCGCAGCCACCCGTGCGGCCAGCCAGAGCATTGCCAGCACGCCCAGCACCGCACCGCGTGGCGTGGCCAGCCCGGTCCAGGCTTTCACGGCAGTCAGCAGAAAGCCGATGATGACCCCGGCCGCAAAGCCGAACAGCATTTCATGGGCATGCCAGAGCAGCGGAGACACCGGCAAATCCAGCTGGATCTGCCCGAGAAAAATGGCGATCCAGAGCGGCACCGACAGGCACGCCAGCAAGGCAGCACCCAGATAAAAGGGCCGGAAGCCCAGCCGCAGCAGGGGCCAGCCCTCCAGCGCCGCGGGCTGCTGCGCCGCATGGCCCGTGGGCAGGAGGGGGGGTAAGGGATGTGTCATGGGTTGGGGCACCAGGCCGGGTTCGGGGGTCTGGACGGCATGCAATAAGATTCATTTTACATGAATCTTATTGTGGCGCAACTTTACCCTGAATACGCTGGGGCAAGCGTTCAGGTCACAAGGTGCAGATGGACTCAGAAGCTTTCCCAGTCTTCAGCGGACGCGGACGGTGCTGCCTTTGCAACAGACTTCGGTGCGGGAGCGGGGGCGGCCAGGCCCGGCGTGGCCTGCTTGCGCGCCACCACCCGGGCTGCCGGAGCTGGACGGGGCACGGCGGGGCGGGCAATGGGAGCGCTCCGGGGGGCCGCCGCCGTCCTGACGGTCCCCTGGCCCTGGGACAGCTTGAAGAAGGCCACGGCATCCACCAGCTCCTGCGCCTGGCTGCTCAGGCTGCCAGCGGCAGCGGCCATCTGCTCGACCAGGGCCGCGTTCTGCTGCGTGGCCTGGTCCATCTGCGTGATGGCCTCTCCCACCTGGCCCACACCTGCGCTCTGCTCGCTGCTGGCCGCGCTGATCTCGCCCATGA
>NZ_JANJUE010000105.1 GCF_024710765.1 Pseudoxanthomonas sp. | reverse complement strand
ACGCACCCGCTGTAATACCCGCTGTACTACGCCAACTGAGCACCCGCGGCGTGGGCGACGTAACCCCCTCCCACCCGGCGCCAGCGCCGCACCTCGACCCGGCTGGGGAGCTGGGGAGCCGCACCGCTTCAAGGAGATCGCAACACCGGCAACACAGGGGAACGCAAGACAGTGCAACACAGGAGAGATCCATGAGCCGCCACTCCCTCCCACGTCACCGCCCGTCACCGCGATCCATCGCGGCGATGGCCGGTGCGGCTCATGGGTTGTTCCGCACCGAGAACGTGTTCGCCGCCAGGGGGCTGCGCGCACGGGTGTCCTGAAACCACCGGCCGGCTGCGGCCGGCCGGTTCCATCCACCATCGGGGTATGCGCATGAAACTGATCACCGCCATCATCCGGCCGTTCAAGCTCGACGAGGTCCGAGAGTCCTTGTCGCAGGCGGGCGTGTCCGGCATCACCGTTACCGAAGTCAAAGGCTTCGGCCGGCAGAAGGGCCACACCGAGTTGTATCGCGGCGCCGAGTACGTCGTCGATTTCCTGCCCAAGATCAAAATTGAAACCGTCGTCACCGACGAGCGCCTGGAGGCGGTCATCGAGGCCATCCAGCAGGCCGCCGGCACCGGCAAGATCGGCGACGGCAAGATCTTCGTGACCACCATCGACCAGGTCATCCGCATCCGCACCGGCGAAGTCGGCGCGGACGCGCTCTAAACACTCGGAGCCCCCACATGAAGACTCGACTGTTCGACGGGTGGAAAGCCCGTGCGCAAGCGTTGTGCCTGGCCGCCGTGTGCGGCGTGGTGATCATGGGCTTTGCGGCCGGTGCGTTCGCGCAGGATCCGGCCCCGGCACCGGCGCAGGAAGCCGCCGCCGCCAGTGTCCCGGCAACCACCGAAACCACGCCTCCCGCGGTGGCGGCGGCCACGCCGGCACCGGCGACCGCACCGGCCGAAGCCGCCGCGGCGGCGGATCCCGCGCCGGTGGTGGAAAAGGGCGACGTTGCCTGGATGCTGACGTCCACCCTGCTGGTGCTGCTGATGGTGGTGCCCGGTCTGGCGCTGTTTTACGGCGGCATGGTGCGTTCGAAGAACGTGCTGTCGGTGCTGCTCCAGGTTGCCACCGTATTTTCGCTGCTGGTGATCCTGTGGGTGTTCTACGGCTACAGCCTGGCGTTCTCGGGCGAGGGACCATGGATCGGCAATCTCGACAAGGCCTTGCTGAAAGGCGTGACCCTGGACTCGCTGGCCGCCACCTTCAGCGCCGGGGTGAGCCTGCCGGAATACGTGTTCGTCGCGTTCCAGGCGACCTTCGCCGGCATCACCGGCGCATTGATCGTCGGCGCCTTCGCCGAGCGCGTGCGGTTCGCCGCGGTGCTGCTGTTCTCGGTGTTGTGGTTCACCTTCGGCTACCTGCCGCTTGCGCACATGGTGTGGGCGGCGGGCGGCTTCCTGTTCGAGAAGGGCGCGCTGGATTTCGCCGGCGGCACCGTGGTGCACATCAACGCGGGCGTGGCCGGCCTGCTCGGCGCGTACTTCGTCGGCAAGCGCGTCGGCTTCGGGCGCGAGGCCTTGAAGCCGCACAACGTGACCTTCACCTTCGTCGGCGCCTCGCTGCTGTGGGTGGGCTGGTTCGGGTTCAACGCCGGCTCCAACCTGGAAGCCAACGCCGGCGCGGCGCTGGCCTTCCTCAACACCCTGCTCGCCACCGCTGCGGCAATCCTGGGCTGGGCGGCGACCGAGAAGGTCACCAAGGGCAAATCCTCGGCGCTGGGCGTGGCCTCCGGCGCGGTCGCCGGCCTGGTCGGCATCACCCCGGCCTGCGGCACGGTCGGACCGTTCGGCGCGATCGTCATCGGCCTGGCCGCCGGCGTGATCTGCGTGTGGGGCGTGAACGGGCTCAAGCGTTTGTTGGGTGCCGACGACAGCCTGGATGTGTTCGGCGTGCATGGCCTGGGCGGCATTGTCGGTGCGATCCTCACCGGCGTGTTCAGCGCGGCCTCGCTGGGCGGAGTGAAGGCCGAGGGCTACGACATCGCCAGCCAGGTCGGCATCCAGGCGCTGGGCGTCGGCATCACCATCGTCTGGATCGGCGTGGTGTCGGTGGTGTCGTTCCTGATCGCCAAGGCCGTGTTCGGCCTGCGCGTGCCCGAGGAAGCCGAGCGCGAGGGCCTGGACATCACCTCCCACGGTGAGTCGGCATACGAGGCCTGACCCCGCCACCGGGCCGACTTTGCACTAAACTGGTGCAATGTCGGCCCCGGTGACTTTTTCCATGTTCCCCGCACCCACCCCCGATGCGCTCAGCACGCCGGTGGCCTGGGCCGATGCCTCCGGCCACATCGCCGGGGTCAACGCGGCGTTCGCCCGCTGGCTGGGCGTGAGCGCCCGCCGCCTGCAGGGCCAGCCGCTGGCGGCACTGGAAATGGAGGGCGACGCGATGGCGCGCTTCCTGGAAAACACCGACCACGAACTGCTGCGCCTGCATCGCATGGCGCTGGGCATGCCCGGCGAGGCCCCGCGTTTCGCCGAGGGCTGGCTGTCGCGGCGGGAGGGCGGCGGCTGGTTGCTGGAGGCCCACCCAGTGGACGAGTTTCCGGCGCCCGATCCCACCCAGGTGCTGCCGAGCGCGCTCGGCGCGGCGCTCAAGGGCCTGGCCCACGAACTGCGCAATCCGCTGGCGGGACTGAAGGGGGCCGCGCAGTTGCTCGCCCGCCGGGCCGGCCAGCGCGCCGACAACGACGACGAGCGCGAACTCATCGAGCTGATCGAATCGGAGATCGGCCGCCTCAACACCCTGCTGGATCAGCTACTGTCGCCCGCGCCGCAGCGACCCCACGCACCGCTCAACATCCACGTGGTGCTGGAGCGGGTCCTGCGCCTGGCCGAAACCGAAGGCGGCTGGTCGGTGCGCCTGCAGCGCGACTACGACCCCAGCCTGCCGGAATTGCCCGGTGACGCCGACCGGCTGACCCAGGCGGTCTGGAACCTCGTGCGCAACGCCATCCAAGCCGGCGCCGCCAGTGTCATCCTGCGCACGCGGGTTGAGCACGGCCTGCGCATCCACGACCACCTGCACGCGATGGCGCTGCGGGTGGAAATCATCGACGACGGCCGCGGCGTGCCCGAGGAACTGGCCGAACACCTGTTCCTGCCGCTGGTCAGCGGGCGCGCAGAGGGCAGCGGGCTCGGCCTGGCCCTGGCCCAGCAGGTCGCGCGCGAGCATCGCGGCACGCTGACCTACCGCTCCCGTCCCGGGCATACCGTCTTCACCCTGTTGTTGCCGCAGGTCGGCGACGGCGAAGAGGAACGCCATGTCCATTGACGCGCCTTCCCACGCGCAGCGGATCTGGGTGGTCGACGATGACCGTTCGGTGCGCTTCGTCCTCGCCACCGCGCTGCGCGACGCCGGCTACGACGTCGACGGTTTCGACAGCGCCGCCGCCGCGTTGCAGGCGCTGGGCGCGCGCGGTGCGCCGGATCTGCTTTTCACCGACGTGCGCATGCCGGGCGACGACGGCCTGGTCCTGCTGGATCGGCTGAAGGCCACCCACCCGCAGCTGCCGGTGATCGTGATGTCGGCCTACACCGATGTCGCCAGCACCGCCGGCGCATTCCGCGGCGGCGCGCACGAGTTCCTCTCCAAGCCGTTCGATCTGGACGACGCGGTCGCACTGGCCGCACGCGCGCTGCCGGATGCCGAACAGGAAGCCGCGCCCGTGGCGGAACCCGGCGTTTCGGCCCGAGGCACGCCGCACCTGATCGGCGATACGCCCGCGATGCGCGCGCTGTTCCGCGCCATCGGCCGGCTGGCGCAGGCGCCGTTGTCGGTGCTGATCAACGGTGAAACCGGCACCGGCAAGGAACTGGTCGCGCGTGCGCTGCACCAGGAGTCGCCGCGCGCGCGCAAACCCTTTGTCGCGCTCAATACCGCCGCGATTCCGGCCGAACTGCTGGAGAGCGAACTGTTCGGCCACGAGGCCGGCGCCTTCACCGGCGCGCAAAAGCGCCACATCGGTCGTTTCGAACAGGCCGACGGCGGCACCCTGTTCCTGGATGAAATCGGCGACATGCCGCTGCCGTTGCAGACCCGCCTGCTGCGAGTGCTGGCCGAGGGCGAGTTCTTCCGGGTCGGCGGGCGCGAGCTCATCCGGGTGGACGTGCGGGTGATCGCGGCCACCCACCAGCATCTCGAAGTGCTGGTCGCCGACGGACGATTCCGCGCCGATCTGCTGCACCGCCTCGACGTGGTGCGCCTGCAGTTGCCACCGCTGCGCGAGCGCCTGGCCGACGTGCCGCAACTGGCGGAGAATTTCCTCGCCTCGGCCACCCGCAAGCTGGACATCGCGCCCAAGCGTTTCTCGCACGCGGCGGTCGCGCAACTGCAGTCGTATGCCTGGCCGGGCAATGTCCGCGAACTGGAAAACGTCTGCTGGCGGCTGGCCGCGCTGGCACCGGGCGACGTCATCACCGGCGCGGATCTGGACGCGGTGCTGCCGCGCGGAACCTCCCCGCTTGCTTCCGCCGCCGCCACCGGCTGGGACGAGGCGCTGGCCCGGTGGGCGCGCGCGCGCCTGTCCGAAGGTGTCGACGGCCTGCATGCGGAGGCGCGCGAACGCTTCGATCGAACCCTGCTGGAAGTGGCCCTGGAGTTCACCCAGGGGCGGCGCGCCGAGGCCGCCACGCGCCTGGGCGTGGGCCGCAACACGGTGACCCGCAAGCTCGGTCCCGGCAGGAAGCGGCGCTGACTTCATTGCACCTGAATGAAGCTGGGGTTACGTTTGCGGGCTCACGCTTTCAGGAGATGACCATGCGTACCGCACTGCTTGCCGCCGCCACCGCCTTCGCTCTCGCCGCCTGCGGCAGCCATCCCAAGCCGGCCGAACAGCCTGCCGCACCGGCGGCCACCAGCACCGCCAAGCAGGGCATCGTCAATCTGGCCTCGGCGTCGGGCAGCCTGGTCAGCGGCAAGATCACGCTGGTGCCGATGGCCGATGGCGTGCACCTGACCGGCGAAGTCGGCGGCCTGCCGGCCAACAGCACCCATGGCTTCCACGTGCACGAGAAGGGCGACTGCAGTGCGGTGGACGCCAGCAGCGCGGGTCCGCACTTCAACCCGACCGGCAGCGCCCACGGCAAGGCTGGCGGCGGCGCGCATCATGCCGGCGACATGGACAACGTCGCCGCCAATGCCGAGGGTGTGGCGCGCATCAACGTGCACCTCACCGGCGTCACCCTTGGTGGCGGAGCGGCCAACGACATCGCCGGCCGCGCGCTGATCGTGCACGGCGCGCCGGATGATTACACCAGCCAGCCGGCCGGCAACGCCGGCGCGCGCGTGGCGTGCGGCATCATCACCGTCACCCAGTAAGGGTTTCGCGCCGCCCGTTCCTCGCGAACCGGCGGCGATGAATGGCCTGCGCGGGAACGTCCGGTTCCCGCGGGGCCGATCTCAGGGCTGATCCAGCGCCGCGCGCGGATCCGCGTTGCCTGCGCAATGCGCGAACAGCACCGGAATGCCATGCGCTTCCAGTACCGCGGCGAATTGCTGCTGGCGGGCCAGGAAATGGTTGTACGCGCGCTCCAGGCGCTCCTCGGTGGCTTCCTGGGGGGCATAGCGCGCGCGCCAGGCCATGGGTTCGAGCAGGGCGATATGCACTTCGCCGCCCATGTAGCGCAGCAACGGCTCGGGCGGGGCGTCCAGCCACTGATCCTGTTCCGGCGCCAGCAACGCGGTCTCGATGACCGGCCACAACGCTTCCAGGCCGCCATGGCCATACTGCATCGCGGTCATCGCGGCGAGGTCGTGCAGTGTCAGGTAGCGCGCATGTTCGATTTGCGCGCCGAAGGCCTGCTGAGCCAGCAGCGCGGTATCGGCCTGGGCCATGCCGGTTTCCAGCAGCACTTCTTCCAACCGTTCGGCAACCTCGGAAACCGTATGGTGTTCGCCGCTGATCATGAAGGGAAGCACGCGCAGCGGGCCGCCCGCGAGATCGCCGTCGGCGGCAAAGGGCTGCGGTACTTCGCCCTGCTCGTCCGCGCCGAACGCGATCATCCGCGGCCCACTGTTGCGGCCTGGCGCGCGCTGGTGCAGCTCCTGCAGGCGGCGATGCAGCGGCCAACCGGGGCGCAGCGCCTCGGCGGGATCGAAATGCGCCGCCGCCAGGGTCAGATCCAGATCGCGCACGGCGGGCACGAGCGTGGCCAGATCACGGCCGATCCGCTCCACCAGCACGGCGGCATCGGTGGGCCGGAGCGCGGCCTGCGCGGGCGCGGTTCCGGCGGAGAGTTCCAGCGCCAGGAATCCCTTCACGTCGGCGGTCGTTGCGGAAGCGGGCATATCTCGGTTTGGCGGCGATGGAGGGGGGCATTACACTCTCGCATTATGCCTGCCGCCGCCGCGGCTTCCGAACCACTGCACCGTGATGAGGTCCTCCATGCCAGCCGCCCGCCCCGTCGCCATCCTCGGTGGCGTCCGCATTCCGTTCTGCCGGCAGAACACCGCCTACGCGGATGTGGGCAACCTGGGCATGTCGGTACGCACACTCGGTGCGCTGGTCGAACGCTTCGGCCTGCACGGCCAGCAGCTCGGCGAAGTGGCGATGGGCGCGGTGATCAAGCATTCCAGCGACTGGAACCTGGGCCGTGAAGCCACTCTGTCCTCCGGCCTGTCACCGCTGACCCCGGGCATCACCCTGCAGCGCGCCTGCGGAACCAGCCTGGACAGCATCATCACCGTCGCCAACAAGATCGCGCTGGGCCAGATCGAATCCGGCATCGGCGGCGGTTCGGACACCACCTCCGACGTGCCGATCGTCTACGGCAAGAAACTGCGCGCGCGAATCCTCGCCGCCAATCGCGCCAAGACCACCCAGGACAAGATCAAGGCGCTGGTGAAGGGCTTCAAGTTCAGCGAACTCAAGCCCGAGTTTCCCGGCGTGGCCGAGCCGCGCACCGGCAAGAGCATGGGCGATCACTGCGAGGACATGGCCAAGGAGTGGAACATCTCCCGCGATTCGCAGGACGAACTGGCGGTGGCTTCGCACAAGAAACTGGCGGCGGCCTACGAGCGCGGCTTCTTCAGCGATCTGATCGCGCCGTTCCGCGGGCTGGAGCGCGACAACATCCTGCGGCCGGACACTTCGC
>NZ_JANJUE010000104.1 GCF_024710765.1 Pseudoxanthomonas sp. | reverse complement strand
ATCGGCCTCGCTGTCGGGCTTCATGCAGGGCGTGGGTTACTCGCTGTCCTGCCTGGGCCCGCTGATGTTCGGCCTGCTGCACGAACACACCCACGGCTGGACCTGGCCGTTTGGCTTCCGGCTGCTGTGCATCGGCGTGCTGCTGATCGGCGGCTACCTGGCCTGCAAGCCGCGCTTCCTGGAAGACACCTGGTGAAGGGCCGGGATCCGGGATTGGGGATTCGGGATGAGTGCAAGCGTAGAACCTTGCATGCCCGACTGCTTCCCCTCCAACGCTCCCGCAGCGGAGCAAATCCGCTCTACAGCAGATCCGGATGGCGGACCTGGCCTTCGCCGCGGACCACGAAGCGTTCGACGGTCAACGATTCCGCGCCCATCGGGCCGTAGGCATGCAGGCGGGTGGTGGAGATGCCGATTTCCGCACCCAGGCCGAGTTCACCGCCGTCGCTGAAGCGCGATGACGCGTTGACCATCACCACCGCCGAACGCAGCGCCTGCACGAACCGCTCCGCGTGGCCGGCGTCGCCGGTGGCGATCACCTCGGTGTGGTCGGAGCCGAAGCGGCGGATGTGCTCGATCGCCGGCTCCAGGCCGTCCACCACCTTCACCGCGATGATCAGGTCCAGGAATTCGGCGGCGTAGTCGTCTTCGGTCACCGGCGACGCTTCCGGCATCGACATCCGTGCGACGTCGTCGGCGCGCACCTGCACGCCGCGTCCGCGCAACGCTTCCGCGGCCATCGGCAGGAAGGACGATGCGATGTCCCGATGCACCAGCAGGGTTTCCAGCGCATTGCACACCCCCGGCCGCGACGCCTTGCCGTCGAGCAGCAGGCGCAGGGCCAACCGCGGATCCGCGCTGGCATCCACGAACAGGTGGCAGACGCCCTTGTAGTGCTTGATCACCGGCACCCGCGCGTGTTCGGCGACGAACCGGATCAGCCCTTCCCCACCGCGCGGGATCGCCAGATCGATGACGTCGTTGAGCTGCAGCAGTTCGACCATGGTCTCCCGGCGCAGGTCCTCGACCAGGGTGAGCGCCGCTTCCGGCAGGCCCTGCGCGCACAGGGCGCCGCGAAGCGCGGCCGCGATGGCGGTGTTGGAATGGATGGCCTCGGAGCCCCCGCGCAGGATCACGCCATTGCCGGCCTTCAGGCACAGCGCGGCGGCATCGGCGGTGACGTTGGGGCGCGCCTCGTAGATCATCGCCACCACGCCCAGCGGCACGCGCATGCGCTGGATGTGGATGCCGTTGGGGCGGGTCTCCTCGCGGGTCACCTGGCCGACCGGATCCGGCAGTTCCGCGACTTCGCGCACGGCCGACGCGATCCCGGCCAGGCGTTTTTCGTCCAGCTTCAACCGGTCCAGCATCGCACCGGTGATGCCCTTGGCGGCGGCCGCCTCCATGTCGCGGGCATTGGCGGCGAGGATGGTCTCGCGCCCGTCCTCCAGCGCCTGGGCCATCGCCCGCAGCAGCGTGTTCTTGGCGGCAGTGGAGAGCTGGGCGATCGCCTGCGCCGCATCGCGGCATTGCAGCGCCTGTTGCTGGATGTCGCTCATCGTTTCCGGTTCCATTGCAGATAGTCGAAGGGCTGGCTCACAGCACGACCAGATCGTCGCGATGCACGACATTCTCGCCATAGGTGTAGCCGAGGATGCTCTCGATCTCGCGCGAGTGCCGACGGGCGATGCGACGGATGTCGATCGCCGAATACTGGCTCACGCCGCGCGCGATGCAGTGATCGCCGCCGTCGCGCAGGCGGACCTCGACCATGTCGCCGCGCCTGAAATCGCCTTCGGCGCCGACCACGCCGCCCGGCAGCAGCGAGGCGCCGCGTTCGCGCACCGCGCCGGCCGCACCGGTATCGATCAGGATCGCCCCGGCTTCGATCGGCACGTTGCGCAGCCAGTACTTGCGCGCGGCGAGGCGGTTCTGCGCGGGCCGGAAGCGGGTGCCGTGCAGGCGGCCCGCCGCCAGTGCCGACAGGGTGCCGGCATGGGTGCCGTTGAACAGGCAGGTTTCGATGCCGGCCGCCGCCGCCTTGGCCGCGGCTTCCAGCTTGGTGTGCATGCCGCCGGTGCCGACGCCGCTGCCGGCGCCGCCGGCCATGGCGAAGAAGGCCGGCGTCAGTGCTTCGACATCGAGGATGGGCTGGGCGTCCGCGTGCGTGCGCGGGTTGGCCGAATAGAAGCCATCGATGTCGGTGGCGATGAACAGCGCGTCGGCGTCGATCAGTGCGGCCACCACCGCGGCCAGGTTGTCGTTGTCGCCCAGCTTGAGCTCATCCACCGAGACAGTGTCGTTCTCGTTGACCACCGGCAGCGTGCCCAGCGCCAACAACTCCTGCAGGGTGGCGCGCGCGTTGAGATAGCGTCGTCGGTTGCGCAGATCGTCATGGGTCAGCAGCACCTGCGCGACCGGGCGCTCGAAGAACCGCTGCCACAGCCCGATCAGCTGCGCCTGCCCCAGCGCCGCCAGCGCCTGCCGCTCCGCCATCGCCGCGCCGCTCGCGGGCTTGCGATGCAGCAGCCCGCGTCCCGCGGCGACCGCGCCGGAAGAGACGATGACCACCTCGCGACCCGCCAGCAGGCTGGAGGAGACGAACTGGGCCAGATTGAGCGCGTGGCGCGGACTCAGTCCTTCCCCATCCGCGGCCAGCAGGCTGCTGCCCACCTTGAGCACCGCGCGCTTCCACGTCGGCAGGATCTGTTCGGCGAAGGGGGATATGGCCTGGCTCATGGACTCAGCGGGTGTTCCATTCGTGCACGGTGAGGACCGAGCTGCCGGTGATGGCCAGCGGGTCGCGGGCGGCAAGGGTGCGCGCCTCTTCCAGCGAGGCCAGGCCGGTCAGCAGATAGGCGCCACCGGTGCGATCGCTGAAGCCGCCGGTCACTTCCAGCAGGCCGGCTTCGCGAAGGCCGTCCAGAAAGGCGTGATGCGGGGCAATGACGTCCTCGCGGAATCCGGGCGTCCGCATCGCCATCACCAGGTAACGCGTCTTCATCGGTCGTTCTCCGGAACGGTCAACGGCGCAGGCACGCGGTCGCCATGCGCACGCGGCGACGAGATCACCAGGAAGCGGGTGTCGGCGCTCGAACGGTTGCGCATCCGGTGCGCCTGGCCCGGCGCGACGTGCAGGCCCTCGCCCGCGTCGAGCACGGACGTGACGCCTTCCACCTCGAGTTCGGCCTGTCCGGCCAGCACGTAGAAGAACTGGCGTGCCTGGAGGTGATAGTGGCGCACTTCCGCGGTGCCCGATGGCATCCGCTCCTCGATCACGCTCAGGCCGTCGTGCTTGAGCAGATGCCAGCCATCGCAGCCCTGGCCCCACGCGTAGTGTTCGGCATTGGCGCGACTGACCGGCGACATGGCTCAGCCTTCCAGCGCCTGCAGACGCTGGCGCAGCGCGTCCAGCCGCAGATCCGCGCCGGCGCCCGGCGACACCCGCGCGGCCAGGCTGCCTTCGGGGGTGCGCCCCTGCCCGGCCGTATCGGCGGCGGCGGCAGCGGCCTTGTAGGCCTCGCGGAACGGAATGCCCGCCATCGCCGCTTCCACCGCCACGTCGGTGGCGTACATGCCCGAGTCGATGGCCGCGCGCAGGCGATCCTCGCGCCATTCCAGATTGGCCAGCAGCGCCGGCAACAGTTCCAGCGCCGGCAGGCCACGGCTGAAGCCATGGAAGATCGCGCCCTTGCTGGCCTGCAGATCGCGGTGATAGCCGGAAGGCAGGGACAGCAATTGCTCGATCTCGGTGCGCGCGGCGGCGACGCTGGCATGGGTCGCACGCATCAGCTCGATCACGTCGGGATTGCGCTTGTTCGGCATGATCGAACTGCCGGTGGTGTACTGCGCCGGCAGCGCGACGAAGCCGAACTCGGCGCTGGTGAACAGCGACAGGTCCCAGGCGATCCGGCGCAGGTCCAGGGTGGCCGCGCCCAGCGCTTCCAGTGCCGCCATCTCGAACTTGCCGCGCGAGAGCTGCGCGTAGATCGGACTGATCTGCATGCGGGCGAAGCCCAGCGTGGCGGTGGTGTGCTCACGGTCCAGCTTCAGGTTCACGCCATAGCCGGCCGCGGTGCCGAGGGGATTGGCATCGACCAGTGCGAGCGTGTCGCGCGCGCGGATGGCGTTGTCGATGAAGGCCTCGGTCCAGCCCGCCCACCACATGCCCGCCGAGGAGACCACCGCACGCTGGATGTGGGTGTAGCCGGGCAGCGGCAGGGAGTGCTCGGCCACCGCCCGCTGCAACGCCACCGTGGCGATTTCACGCGACAGTGCCGCCACGCGCGCCAGCTTCTCCTTCAACCACAGGCGGGTGGCGACCAGGATCTGGTCGTTGCGGCTGCGGCCGGTATGGATCTTGCGGCCGGCATCGCCCAGGCGTTCGGTCAGGCGCGCCTCGATGGCCGAATGTCCGTCCTCGTAGCGCTCGTCCAGCACGAAGCGGCCGGCGCGGAAGTCTTCCGCCAGCACCGCCAGTTCATGCGTGAGCCCGGCCAGTTCGTCCGCCGACAGGATGCCGATGCGCTGCAGGCCTTCGGCGTGCGCGGCGCTGGCCTGGATGTCATGCAGGAAGAACTCGCGATCCAGCAGCACGTCGTCGCCGGCCAGGAACCGCTGGATCTCGGCGTCGACGGTGACGCCGGGTTTCTGCCACAGCAGATCGCTCATGCCACATTCTCCCCGGCGTGGACCATGTCCATCGGTATGCTCTCCAGTTCGTCGAATCCGAAGGCGGTATTGAGATTCTGCATCGCCTGGGTGGCCGCACCCTTGAGCAGGTTGTCCAGGGTCGCCACCACCACCATCCGCTTGCCGCCCGGGGCCAGGGTGAAGCCGCCGAGTTCCACGCCATGGCGACCCGCGATGCGGCTCACCCACGGGGCATCGTCCAGCACCCTGATCAGCGGCTCGCCCGCATAGCGCTGCCGGTACAGGCCGCGCATGTCCTCGATCCTGACCGCCTGTTGCAAGTACAGGTTGACGGTCATGGTGATGCCACGGAAATGCGGCGCGACGTGCGGCATGAACTCCACCGGCACGCCCAGGTGCCGGCTGACCTCGCGCTCGTGCATGTGGTCGGTCAGCGCGTATGGCATCAGGTTGTCGCGCAGCAGTTCGATGTTGTTCTTGTCCGACGGCGTGGTGCCGGCGCCGGAGTAGCCGGAAACGCCGAAGCATTGCGGCGGACCGGCCAGTTGGTCCCGCACGGGCGCGATCGCCAGCTGCATGGCGGTGGCGTAGCAACCTGGATTGCTGATGCGCTTCTGCCCGGCATAGCCGCCACGGGTCAGCTCCGGCAGGCCGTAGTACCAGTCCTGGTTGAAACGGTAGTCCGCGGACAGATCCACCACCACCGTTTCCGGTGCCCGCGCGTCGATGGCGGCGACCAGTTCGGCCGCCTTGCCGTTGGGCAGCGCCAGGATCACCGCATCGGCGCCCTTGCCGCCCACCTGTTCATGGCCCAGGTTCTCGTAGCGCAGATCGCCGGAGAAACCGGCGATGTGATCGCTCACCTTCTGCCCGTCCAGCTCGCGCGAGGACACGAACGCCAGCTCCAGGTGCGGATGGCGATCCATCAATCTGATAAGTTCGGCGCCGGTGTGTCCGCGCGCGCCGACGATGCCGACGGTTTTTCTGCTCATGGGGAAGACTCGTGCTGGGCCAGGCGCGAAAGCAGGTTGCGCTTCACCGCCGGCCATTCGTTGTCGAGGATGGAAAAGACGACCGTGTCGCGCGGACTGCCGTCGGCGTGGCGCCGGTGGTTGCGCAGCACGCCGTCCTGCTTCGCGCCCAGCCGGGCGATGGCCGCGCGCGAACGCTGGTTGAACCAGCTGGTTTCGAAGACCACGCTGATGCAGCCCAGCGTCTCGAAGGCATGGGTCAGCAGCAGCAGCTTGGTCTCGGTGTTGAGCCCGGTGCGCTGCACGCGCGGCGCGTACCAGGTGTAGCCGATGCTGACCCGCGGCACGCTCGGCTCCAGGTCATAGAAGCGCGTGCTCCCGACGATTTCGCCGGCCGCGTCACGCACCGCGAACGGCAGGATCCGCCCCTGCGCCTGGGTGGCAAAAACGCCGTCGAGATAGGCGTCCACCTCGGTCGCACGCGGCACGTTGGTGTACCAGAGGCCGGCCAATGCATCGCCGTCCAGGGCGGCGCGCAGGCCGTCGGCGTGTTCGCGCAGCAGCGGCTCCAGCCGCACGTGGCGGCCTTCCAGCCGTGGCGGCTGCCGCCAGGATTCGGGAAGCGCGGCCGCCATCTCAGTCCACCAGGGTAGGCTGGCGGGTGCGGCAATGCGCCACGCAGCGTTCGATATCGTCGAAACTCTCGATGCCGTACCAGAACACTTTCCACTTCTCCTGCTTGTAGCAGCCGTCGGATTCGGCGTAGTAGAAGATATTGACGGGATTGTTGTGGCGCGAACGCCAGAACAGCTGCGGATTCTCCTCGCGCATCACGTGCCAGACCGCCCTGCCCAGGCCTTCGCCCTGGGCATCGTCCAGGACCGCGAACTTGTCCAGGTAGGCGAATCCGTCCTCGCGGGTCAGGATCAGCGCGGTACGGTAATTCTCGCTGATATAGACGCGATGCGGCGTGGTGCGCTCGAAGTAATCCGGCAGCAGGCGACGCCCGAAGCTCGATTCGATCAGCTCCCGCAGGCGCTGCCGGTCCACGCCTTCCCAAGAGTCGAAGCGCAGGACCCGTTCGCCGCGCCGCACCAGCGTGCCGGAACCGCGATGGGTGAACAGTTCCTTGGCCAGTTCCGCCGGCTTGGTGATCGACACCGACGACGTCAGCGGCAGCGTATCCAGCAGGTCCTTGATCTGCTCGATCTTCACCCGCATGCCACCGTTGATCCACGGCTGCGCCATCAACTCGTCGTATTCCGTGGACAGGTTGATCGAGTCGATCACCTTGCCATCGGCGTCCAGCAGGCCGCCGGTGCCGGTCAGGAAGATGATCTTGTACGGCTGCAGTACCTGCACCAGCTCGTTGGCGGCGAAGTCGGCGTTGATGTTGAGGATCTGGCCGCCCACGGTCTCGCCCATGCTGGCGATGACCGGGATGGAGCCGGCATGCAGGCTGGCCTCGATCGGCGCCAGGTTGATGCGGGTGACGTCGCCGACCAGGCCGTAGGTCGCCTGGTCCTTGTACTCGGCCTCGAACACGCCCGAAACGATCGAGGTGGCACGCGCGCCACCCTGCTGCAACGCTTCCACCAGCGCCAGGTTCTGCTGCAGGAACACCTTGCGCACGATCGCCAGCACTTCCGGGGTGGTCACCCGCAAGCCGTTGACGGTCTGCTTGGCGATGCCGGCGGCCCCCATCTCCTCGTCCAGCTGCGGACCGGCGCCGTGCACGACGATCGGGGTCAGGCCGACTTCCTGCAGGAAGGTCAGCGAGGAGGTCAATGCCTCCAGGTCGTCGCGCAACACCGCGCCGCCCACCTTGACCACGGCGAAACGCTTGGCGTCCAGCTGCGAGAAGCGCTTGACGTACTGCGAGATCTCCTTGGCGCTGGCCATGCTGGACAGCAGCCGGATGATGGTCTGCCGGGTTTGCTTGTTCGATTCCATCGGTTCTGCGGGTCTCGGTTATTCGGTGAAAATCCGCTGCACGGTGGCGGCGTACTGTTGGAGTTGTTCGAGCGCGACCCACTCGTCGGCGGTATGCGCCTGGGCGATGTCGCCCGGGCCATACACCAGCGCGGTCAGGCCGGCCTGCGAGAACAGCGAGGCTTCCGTCCAGAAGTCGACCGCGTTGCCGACCGGCAGGCCGAGCTCGTCGGCCAGATCGCGCGCGGCCAGCCGTCGCTCCTCCGCGCGGGCGACATCCCCGGACGGCAATGAAGGACCACGGAAGGTTTCCTCGTACTCGGCCAGCGCCTCGGGATTGGCGAACGCGCGGAACTGCGCATGCAGCGCGTCCATGTCCTGCGACGGCAGCGGCCGGAAGCCGAACCGCACCTCGGCGCTGGGCGCGATCATGTTGGCCTTGATGCCGCCTTCGACCCGGCCGATGTTGAAGCGCAGTCCGGTCAATCCGCCGAAGCGCAGATGATGCTGGGCCTGGACATGGTCCAGCGCCGTGGTGCCCCAGCGCATCGCATTGTGCAGCGCGCTCAGCGACAGCGCGTTCTCGGCCGAAGCGTGGCCGGCCTGGCCCTTGAACGCCATCCGCACCGCACTGATGCCCCGGTGCGCCAGCACCGCCTGGCCCTGGGTGGGCTCGGCGATGACCGCCTCGGAGAATCCATGATCGCGGGCGAGGAACGCGGCGATGCAACGGGGATCGTTGGCTTCTTCGTCACTGGAGAACAGGAACGCCGCATCGCCCGTGGTCGCCTGCGCGGCGGCGATCAACCCGGCGGCCGCCCCCTTGATGTCGCAGGCGCCCAGGCCGATCGCGCGATCGCCCTCAATCCTCAGCGTCAGCGGATCGGCGGTCCAGGCCGGCGATGAGGGCACGGTGTCCAGGTGGACGTTGAACACCCGCTTCGGCTGCCCGCGCACTGCGAACAGCGACACCGCGCCGGCGCCATGGTCGATTACCTCGACCGTGAAATCCGGCAACTGCGCGCGGATGTAGTCGAAGATCCCGCCGGTGGTGATGGCGCGCGGCGGATTGCGGGTGTCGTGGGACACCAGTTGTTCGAGATGTTGGAGAACCTGGTCAAGCATGTAGGGGCACTCTGCAACGGGTGATGGCTCTGGTTTCGGAAGGGATATCCCTTCCCCTGCTGACGCGCCGATGACCTCGGATCGTCCTCCCGGCGAAAGCCGGGATCCATCTTGCGGCTGCTTCTTCACCTGGTGGCGGGAAGCCGATGGATTCCAGCTTGCGCTGGAATGACGGGACCTGTTTTCAGTGGCGCCGCGATGGGTTCGGGAACTCCGGTGGTCGGCTCAGCGGTTGATCTCCGCCCACAGCGTGCTGCTCATGCCAAACAGCTTGATGAAGCCTTCCGCCTCCTCCACGCCCCAGTCGGCCGACTGCGCGTAGGTCGCGCCCTTGGCATTGAGCAGGTGCGGCGACTTCACCGCCACCGCGTCGACGCGGGCGCCGCGGGTTTCCAGCACCACCTCGCCATTCACGGTCGCCTGCGAGGAGGCCAGGAAGGCTTCCAGGTCGGTCTTGATCGGATCGTGGAAGAAGCCTTCGTAAACCACCTCCACCCACTTGCGCGCCACGTCCGGCTTGAAGCGGTTCTGCTGCTTGGTCAGCACCGCTTCCTCCAGGGCGCGGTGCGCGGCCAGCAGCGCGACCAGGCCCGGCGCTTCATACACGATGCGGCCCTTCAGGCCGATGGTGGTGTCGCCGGTGTACATGCCGCGACCCACGCCGTACGGGGCGAACAGCGCGTTCAACTTCGCCAGCAGCTGGGCACCGTCCAGCGCCTGGCCGTCCAGGCTCACCGCCTCGCCCCGGCTGAAACCGATGGTCACGCGAAGGGCCTGTTCCGGCCATTCGCTGCGCGGCGCGCACCAGCCGCGCGCGCCCTCGCCCGGGGCTTCCCACTTGTCGATCTCGCCGCCGGACAGGGTCACGCCCAGCAGGTTCTCGTTGATGGTGTAGCTCTTCTGCTTGGCGCGCACGCCGAAGCCGCGTTCTTCCAGGTACTGCTGCTCGTAGGCGCGGGTCTGGGTGTGTTCCTTCTGGATTTCGCGGATCGGCGCGACGATGCGGTAGTCGCCCGAGGCCTTGACCGCCAGGTCGAAACGGACCTGGTCGTTGCCCATGCCGGTACAGCCGTGGGCGATGGCATTGGTGCCGAGTTCGGCGGCGCGCTTGAGCGCGGCGTCGACGATCAGGTAGCGATCCGACACCAGCAGCGGGTACTGGCCCTGGTAGCCCTCGCCCGCCCACACGAAGGGCTTGACGAAGCCGTTCCAGATCGCCGGGCCGCCATCGACGGTGACATGGCTGGCCGCGCCCAGTTCGGCGGCGCGCTGTTCGATGTAGGCGCGTTCCTCGGCATCCACGCCGCCGGTGTCGGCGAACACGGTGTGCACGGCCCAGCCGCGTTCCTGCAGGTAGGGAATGCAGAAACTGGTGTCGAGGCCGCCGGAGAAGGCGAGGACGATGTCTTTGCTGGTCGAAGCGGTCATTTCTGGAGTCTCTCGTGATGTGCCCCTCCCCCGCTTGCGGGGGAGGGATGGGGTGGGGGCGCGGAACGGTGGCGGCTTGCCCCCAGCCCGGCCTTCCCCCGCATGCGGGGGAAGGGGCGTTTCGTGGATGTCTATCGAACCAGGGCGGCCATGATCGCCTTCTGCACGTGCAGGCGGTTCTCGGCCTCGTCGATGGCGATGCACTGCGGCGAATCCATCACGCCGTCGGTGGCCTTGACGTTGCGGCGCAGTGGCAGGCAGTGCGAGAACACGCCGTTGTTGGTCAGGGCCATCTTGGCCTCGTCGACGATGAAGTGCTTGTACTGATCGCGGATCGGCTTTTCGGGTTCCCAGTTGCCGAAGAACGGCAGCGCGCCCCAGCTCTTGGCGTAGACCACGTCCGCGCCGCGGTAGGCGCTCTCGACGTCATGGCTGACGATCAGCGAACCGCCGCTCTCGGCCACGTTCTGCTCGGCCCAGCCCATGTAG
>NZ_JANJUE010000325.1 GCF_024710765.1 Pseudoxanthomonas sp. | reverse complement strand
TTGGTCAGCGACACGGCCACGGGCAGCGGTTCGCCGCGCGCACGGTCGGCGGCGAGCACGTCGAGCAGCAGGGCCTCCGCCTCGGCGTAGGATCCCTGCTCGGCAAGCACCGTCGTCAGATTGTTGCGGATGTTGTCGCGCTCGCGCAGCGCGGTGTCGCGGCTGCGTGAAGGTATCGGGCCCGTGAGTCCGCTATCGAGCACCGCCAGGCTGCGCAGGTACCAGCGCTGCGCGTCGTCGTACTTGGTGTAGATGCGCAGGATGTTCCCGATCCACTTGCCGCATTGCGCGGTGAGCAGCAGATCGCCCGAGCGCTCCGCCTCGAGCAGGAGGTCTCGGAAATGCGTTTCGGCCTGTTCGTACCTTCCCACGTCATAGAGCGTGCGTCCCGCTGCGATGCCGGGGTGCTCGGTTGCACGTTCCCGCGCGGCGCCGCACCCGGCCGCAACCAGCGCAAGCACGCAGACGCAGAGCAGAACGGCAGGGCGGGGAGCGGCACGTCTCGGAGCGTCACAACGCGGAGCGGTATGACTCATGCGTCACCTCGTGCCGGCCAGCTCCGTCATGCGGCTGACCAGTGCCGCGGTCTGATTTCCGAAACGGTCGAGTGTCAGCGCCAGCTGTCGTGCGGCGAAGGTGCGCGAATCCTCTTCTCGCATGAGTGCGAGCAGATGCGGCACGGCATCGGCAAAGAGCCGTTCGCGTTCGTCGATGCACGCAAGCACGAAGAGCATGCGTGCGGATGCGTCATCGACCTTGCCACCGGTGCGAAGGGTCTCGATGCGGGCCTTCCGTGCGGAAGCCTCCGCGAGCGTCTGTGCATCTGCGATGATGAAGCGGGCCTGGCTTCCCATGGTCGGTGCGTCGACGGGAGCGATGGTCCACGTGAAGTCCGCCTCGGCCGTCGCACCGGCGAGCGGCGCAGGCAGGATCGCTTCCACCATCTGCATGGCGCGTGCAGTGATCGTGCGCTCGTGCACCGTGGCGCCCGCGGTGTTCTTCACCACGAGCCGGTAGCTGCGCTCGACGCCCGCGCGGCTGCTGTCGGGATCGAAGAAGACGAAGACGGGCCGGGTGTCGGCCGTGACGAGGCGGGGACTCACGGCCACGGTGTTCGCATCGCCGCGGATGCCGTA
>NZ_JANJUE010000045.1 GCF_024710765.1 Pseudoxanthomonas sp. | reverse complement strand
GACGGCGAGCGCGGCGTGATCGTCAACACCGCCAGCGTGGCCGCCTACGAAGGGCAGATCGGCCAGGCCGCCTACTCCGCCTCCAAGGGGGGCGTGGTCGGCATGACCCTGCCGATGGCGCGCGAACTGTCGCGCTTCGGCATCCGGGTGATGACCATCGCGCCGGGCATCTTCTGGACCCCGATGGTCGATGGCATGCCCGAGGCCGTGCAGCAGTCGCTGAGCGCCTCGATTCCGTTCCCCTCGCGCCTGGGCAAGCCGGACGAATTCGCCGACCTGGTGGCCTACATCCTCGGCAACACCTACCTCAACGGCGAAACCATCCGCCTGGACGGCGCCGTCCGGCTGGCACCGAAGTAATAACGGCCGGGAATGGAGAATCGGGAATCGGGAATCGTCCCGGCACCGCTTCCTCCGTCCTGGCTCCCATTCCCGATTCTCCATTCCCGATTCCCGTCACCACCATGAAAGCTTTCGACATCAAGAAAGGAAACGTCGTTGAACACAACGGCGGCGTGTACCAGATCCGCGACATCGACCGCAGCTCGCCGCAGGGCCGCGGCGGCAACGTGCGCTTCCGCTTCACCATGTACAGCGTGCCGGGCGGCAACAAGCTGGATGCCAGCTTCGATGCCGACGACAACCTGACCGAAGTCGAGCTGCTGCGCCGCCAGGCGACCTTCTCGTACAAGGACGGCGACGCCTTCGTGTTCCTCGATGACGAGGACTACACGCCGTACACGCTGGACGCGGATGTGCTGGGTGACGATGCCGGCTACATCACCGACGGCCTGGCCGGCTGCTACGTGCAGGTCATCGACGAGTTGCCGGTCGCCCTGCAGTTGCCGCAGCACGTGGCCCTGGAAGTGGTGGAAACACCGCCGGAACTGAAGGGCGGCACCGCCACCAAGCGTCCGAAGCCGGCCAAGCTGAGCACCGGCATCGAGATCATGGTGCCCGAGTACATCACCACCGGCGAACGCATCCTGGTCAACACCACCACCGGCGAGTTCGGCGGCCGCGCCGACTGACCCGGCCATGCCGTGAGGGGGGCGGGTCCGTCGGGCCCGTCCTTTTTGTTTTCCGTCCGCTTGTCACTTCGCGCTTCACGGCGCGCGATGCGGCCGCCCGCCTGGCGGCATGCCGGACGGTCAATCCAGTCGCAGGCCGCCGGCCTGGCGATGCAACTCGCGCAGATGCGTGCCCAGCCAGGCGATGTTGGCGTCGGCCGCGTCCAGATCCCGGGCCTGCGCCGGATCGAGCAGTGCGCGGACCTGATGCTCCAGCCGCTGTTCCAGCTTCCTCAGTTGTTCGCGCCGGCGCTCGCTGCCGGCTTCGAGCGCGGCACGTTCATCCACCTGCGGCAGGCCATAGCCCGCATCCGCCAGCAGGTCGGCGGGCCGGCTCATCCAGGCGGTTTCCTCGAGCAGCGTCCGCAGGGTGCCGGCGGCGTCCCGCAGTTCCCCTGGCTGTCCGCCTTGCTGCAGATAGCGCCGCTTGAAGGCATCGCGCACGCGCAGTTGCTGCTGCCGCCGCGCCGCCTGTTCCAGCACCAGCAGGGCCGCGGCCGATTTCAGATCGCTCCGATCCAGCCACGGCCGGCGCTGCTGCGGCGAGGCCTCCAGCCAGTCCTCGACCCGCCGCTGCGGCAGCCCGGCCTGCCGGCGGGCCACTTCGAACAGGGTCTGGAAACGCTCGCGCATCGAATCGAAACGATACCCCTCGCGCAACGCGCGGGCGGGATCGGCCAGCACGCCGCCATCGGCGAGGCCGGCCCGCTGCAGGCGATGCGACAGGCCGTTCGGGGTGATGCCGCCGAGATCCATGCTTCCGATCCGCGGCACGCCATCGCGCAACAGCTTGTAGGTCTCCACCGCGCAGTTGTTGCCGAGGAAGAAATAACGGCCGTCGTAACTCCAGTGCAACTGCGCCGCCCGTTCCACCAGCGCCGCGATTTCATCGCGCTCCAGCCGCAGCGGCAGCGATTGCAGGCCACGCAGTTCGACCTTGGTGTACTCGTCGATCACCTGGTCCAGCGGCAGCACGAACAACCGCGAGGGGTAGCGGCCGGTCAGCCCGCGCCAACTGGAAATCTGCACGTCGCCGACGAAGGCGCGGAACGACAGCACCCGGTGGTGCTCCAGATCCAGCCGGCAATCCGGTCCGCGCGGCCGGCCGGGCGCGCAGATCACCAGCCGCAGCATGCTGTGGCCCCAGCGGCTCATCATGGCGTCGTTGCCTTCGGCCAGCAGGTAGTCGACCTGGTAGATGCGCTCGGGGTCCAGCATTCCCAGCCGTCCACCGGTGGCCATCGCGGCATCCGCGTCGACGCCGACGTCCCCGGCATCCACGTACGCGAAGTCACCCGGACAACCCGCGCCCGCGCCCGCTGGCGCGCCCCAGCGCCGTTCGAAGTAGCGATACAACGCCGGCCGCCGGCAGGCGTAATCCGCATCCAGCAGGTAGTGTTCCAGATTGACCGCGACATACTCGCGCGGGTCGTCGAGCTCATAGCGGTCCGGACTGCGTTCGCGGAAGCGGTTCTCGCGCGTGCGCCCCATCAGCCGGGTCAGCCCGGGCGTGGCCCGGACCTGCCAGCCGGCCAGATCCAGCAGGCGCGGGTCCCGCGACATCGGCCCGGCGGGATCGGCGCGCTCAAGGAAATGGGCCAGTTCGTGCAGCAGCGCGGACAGCGCGGCCGCCTCGGCGCCTGCACGCGCCTGGCCCTGCGCCAGCAGGCCCGGAAGCAGGCGGCGGTTGAGCAGGAGGACGCCATCGCGGCGCGCGCGTCCATGCACCGTTTCGTCGAGCGCCGTGCTCCAGCGCACCGGGATGTCGTGCGCCAGCTGTTCGCGCATCGCCGGGGTAAGCCGTGCCGCGGCGGCACGGAAAAGCGCGTTGGTGGCGGCCATTTCGGCCGCCGCGAGGCCATCGGTCTGAAGGTGCAGGCGCGGGGATGCCTGCGCCGCGCCGAACGCGCCCGCGAGCAGCGCCAGCGCGGCCATCGCCCGGAATCCCGCGCCGGCGCGGCGCGGGTCCCGGCGGGCGGGGTTCACAGCGCGAGGATGGCCTGCGCCAGGGCCATGTCGGTGGCCTCCCGCGCATTCTCATCATGCTCGCGCAGGTGGCGAAGCGCGGCTTCCAGGCGCGCGCCGCGGATGCGGCCTTCGCTGGCGACGAAGCTGGCGGCGTCGTCACGCGCCTGCATCACCACCTTGTCGTCGCCGGAGGAGCTACCGGAAGACGCCGAGGAGCCGGCCGAGGAGGCACCGGCGGAGCTGCCGGCGAAGCTGCCGGCGAAAGCCGGAATCGAAAGGACCAGCAGCGCGCTGGCAACAAGCAATCGGGACATGGACATTCCGTCTCTCTGGAGGGACCTGGATGGCGGGATGCCGCGGTTCGCGCGGCGCGCCAAGACTAACCGCAATCGGGGCCGGCGGGATGAAGACACACCGCCCGCGTAAGCCGCCGGTCAGGCGTCCAGCAGCTTGCCCGGATTCATCAGCCCGTTCGGATCCAGCACCCGCTTGATGCCGCGCATCACCGCGATCTCCGCCGCCGAACGGGTACTGTCCAGATAGGGCTTCTTGACCAGGCCGATGCCGTGTTCGGCGGAAATGCTGCCGCCATGCCGTTGCAGCGAGGCCGCCAGCAGCTTGGTGACGTGTTCGCACTGGCGGACGAATTCCGCGTCGTCCAGCCCGTCCGGCTTGAGCACGTTGATGTGCAGGTTGCCGTCGCCGATATGGCCGAACCAGACCACCTCGAAGTCGGGATAGGCCTGGCCCAGCAGCGCCTGGGTCTCGGACAGGAACGCCGGCATCGCCGAGATCCGCACCGACACGTCGTTCTTGTAGGGCTTGTAGCGCGCCAGCGCCTCGGTGATGCCCTCGCGCAGGCGCCACAGCTGGGCGGCCTGGGCATCGCTCTGGCTGATCACGCCGTCGCTGACCCAGCCCTGCTCCAGGCAGGCCTCGAATGCGGCCATCGCCGCCGCTTCCCGCGCTTCGTCGCCGATGGCGAACTCGGTGACCACGTAGTACGGATGGACCTCCGCGAACGGTGCCTGCGCCCCATGCGCCAGCACGTGCCCGAGCGCCCGATCCGTGAAGAACTCGAACGCTTCCAGTTGCAGGCGCGCGCGGAACTCGGCGAACACCTGCATCAGCACCTCGAACGAGGGCAGCGCCAGCAGCATCACATTGGTCGGCGGCGGCGGATCGGTCAGCCGCAGGGTGGCCTCGACCACGATGCCCAGGGTGCCTTCCGAACCGATCACCAACTGGCGCAGGTCGTAGCCGCTGGAGTTCTTGATCAGTCCGCGATTCAGATCCAGCAGTTCACCGCTGCCGGTGACCAGCTTCAGCCCGGCGATCCACTCGCGGGTATTGCCGTAGCGGATCACCCGGATGCCGCCGGCATTGGTGGCGATGTTGCCGCCGATCGAACAGGAACCGCGCGCGGCGAAATCGACCGGATAGACCAGCCCGTGTTCGCGCGCCGCGTTGTGCACCGCCTCCAGGGCGATGCCCGGCTGCACGGTGAGGGTGCGATCCACCGCGTCGAAGGCCAGCACCCGGTTCATGCGTTCCAGGCTGAGCACCAGTTCGCCGTTGGCCGCCACCGCCCCGCCCGACAGGCCGGTGCGGCCACCGGACGGCACCACCGCCACGCCGTGCTGGTTGGCCCAGCGCACGATCGCCTGCACTTCCTCCGTCGTGGACGGCAAGGCGATGGCCAGCGGCGCCGGGGGCCAGCGACGGGTCCAGTCGCGGCCGTAATGTTCCAGCTCGGCGGCTTCGGTGGTCAGGCGCAACTCCGGCACGGCCTGTTGCAGCGCCTGCAAACGCGGATCGGTCATCGTTCGGGTGGGATGGGCGGCGGAGGGGGAGCGCCAGCGTGCCAGCGATGCTGCGGCGCGTCCAGACGGTGCCCTGGTTGCACCCGAAACCATTTGTGGACCAGCCTTGCCGGGCATGTGGCGATGCAGCAAACACGGGCTGCTTCTGGCATAGTGGAAAGCCTTCCCTCCTCATTCCGCCGCGCCCGCAATGTCGACCAAGAAGACCTCCTACCCGAAGCAGGACATCCGCGTACTGTTGCTGGAAGGAGTAAGCCAGACCGCGGTGGAAACCTTCCGCGCCGCCGGTTATACCCAGATCGATTTGCACGACAAGTCGCTGCCGGAAGACGAACTCAAGCGCCGCATCGCCGAAGCGCATATCATCGGCATCCGTTCGCGCACCCAGCTCACCGAAGACGTGCTTTCCAACGCGCGCCGGCTGATCGCGATCGGCTGCTTCTGCATCGGCACCAACCAGGTGGATCTGGAAGCGGCGGAACTGGCCGGCATCCCGGTCTTCAACGCGCCCTATTCCAATACCCGCAGCGTGGCCGAACTGGTGATCGCGCAGGCGATTATGCTGATGCGCGGCATTCCGCAGAAGAACGCCGAATGCCATCGCGGCGGCTGGTCCAAGTCGGCCGCCGGCAGCCACGAAGCGCGCGGCAAGACCCTGGGCATCATCGGCTACGGCCACATCGGCACCCAGGTCGGCGTGCTGGCCGAAGCGATCGGCATGAACGTGATCTTCCACGACATCGAAACCAAGCTGTCGCTGGGCAACGCGCGCTCGGCCAGCAGCCTGGACGATCTGCTGGCGCGCAGCGACGTGGTGACGTTGCACGTCCCCGAAACCACATCGACCCAGGGCATGTTCGGCGCCACGCAGATCGCCAAGATGAAGCGCGGCGCCCACCTGATCAACGCCTCGCGCGGCACCGTGGTCGATATCGACGCGCTGACCGCCGCGCTGAAGTCCGGCGCCGTGGGCGGTGCGGCGGTGGACGTCTTCCCGGTCGAGCCCAAGGGCAATGCCGAGGCCTTCGAATCGCCACTGCGCGGCATCGATAACGTGATCCTGACCCCGCATGTCGGCGGCAGCACGCTGGAGGCGCAGGACAACATCGGCGTGGAAGTGGCGGCCAAGCTGGTCCGCTACAGCGACAACGGCTCCACCCTGTCGGCGGTGAACTTCCCCGAGGTCACCCTGCCCGGCCACGACGGCAGCCGCCGCATCCTGCACATCCATCGCAACGTGCCCGGCGTGCTGTCGCAGATCAACGAGATCTTCAGCAAGCACAACGTCAACATCGACGGCCAGTTCCTGCGCACCGATCCCAAGGTCGGCTACGTGGTGATCGACGTCACCGCGAACGAGGCGCAGAGCGACGAGCTGAAGGAGGCGCTGTCGGCGATTCCCGGGACCTTGCGGACACGCATCCTGTACTGAGTTCATCCCACGGGCGGCCACTGGCCGCCCGCATCGTTTCCGGAGGAGGACCACCATGCCCCGCGCAGACACCGCATTCCTGTTCGATCTCGATGGCACGCTCGTGGACAGCGTCTACCAGCACGTGCTGGCCTGGAAGGAAGCCCTCGACCGCGAAGGCGTGAACCTGTCGGTGTGGCGCATCCACCGCAAGATCGGCATGAGCGGCGGCCTGTTCACCCACATCCTGCTGCGCGAGACCGGGATGGACATCACCGAGGAACGGCTGGATCGCCTGCGCCGCTGGCATGCCGAGGCGTACTCGCGGCAATCGGAACAGCGCGCGGTGCAGCCGCTGCCGGGCGCGCGCGAACTGCTGGCGTTCCTGACCGAACAGGGCATTCCCTGGGGCATCGCCACCAGCGGTCGGATGGAAACCGCCGCGCACAACCTGCACGCGCTGGGCGTGGACCCGGCACAGGTGCCGGTGATCACCCGCGATCTGGTGCGCCACGCCAAGCCGGATCCGGATCTGTTCATCGCCGCCGCCGACCGGCTGGGCGTGGACATCACCCGCTCGCTGGTGCTGGGCGACAGCATCTGGGACATGCTGGCCGCGCAGCGCGCACGGGCGCTCGGCGTGGGCCTGCTGTCCGGTGGTTACGGCCAGGAGGAACTGGAGCGCTCCGGTGCATTCCGGGTGTACGAGGATCCGGCCGATCTGCTGCGCCACATCGACGAGGTGGTGGCCCGCAGTTGAAGCGCGGCGGCGCCGGCGGGCTGCTCCCGACGCCGCCGGTGCGCTGCGCTCACCGGCGGGTCTGATCCGGATGTTTCCTCAGCGCCGCCGGGCCAGCCACTTGCGGGCCATGCGGCCGAGGGATTCATCGGTTTCACCGGCCATCGGGGCGATCTCGCGCCACGCCAGATCCAGCGATTCCTCGCTGACCACGTAGCGTTCGTCCTGGCCTGCGCGGATCACGTAGCGGACGTCGTAGTGCCAGTGCCCCGGCACGTCCTTGCGTTCGGGAATCCAGTGCCGGTCCAGATCGAAAATGGCCGCCTCCTCCAGGCGCAGGCCCGGCAGCCCCGATTCCTCCTCGGCCTCCTTCAGCGCGACCTGGCCCATGTCGGTGTCGCCGTCGGCGTGGCCGCCCAACTGCAACCAGCGCGACAGCTTGCGGTGGTGGGTCAGCAGGGTGCGCTGGCCATCGGCGCTGACCAGCCAGGCGCCCCCCGTGAAGTGTCCTTCCAGGCGTTCGCGCACGAACGGGTTCCGGGGATCCGCCAGCAGTTGGAGGAAGTCCTCCACGGTCGCCGCCTCGTCCGGCCAGCGCGTCCGGTAGGCGTGCAATTGTTCCATCAACGGTGATTCAAACACGCGGCTGCCCTGTTCAGTTATGCGGGGAATGATGCTCGTGCGCATTATCCCTCCCCGTGCTGCACCCGCGCTTGTGATCCCCCGCCCGGTTTGGCAAGGTACGGCGCTTCCGTGCGGGTGACCCACACACCCGTGACCGCCAAATGACAGGCACCGGCCAAGACCGGTCGCCAACTCCGGGGAAGTCGCGAATGCTCAAATCTTTGTTCAGGGTCAAGCCGGTCGAACCGGCCGGCCATGTGGATGCCGGTGAACCCTTCGAAGGCAGCCTCGATGGCGAGGCCACCCTCAAGCGGACCCTGACAGCGAAGCACCTGACCATGCTGGGCGTCGGCGCGGTCATCGGCGCAGGCATCTTCGTGCTGACCGGCCAGGCCGCCGCCAACCACGCCGGCCCCGCCATCATGCTGAGCTTCGTGCTGGCCGGTTTCGCCTGCGCCCTGGCCGGCCTGTGCTACGCCGAGTTCGCCGCGCTGATGCCGGTGTCCGGCAGCGCCTATTCGTACTCCTATGCCACCCTCGGCGAGTTCGTCGCCTGGTTCATCGGCTGGTGCCTGGTGCTGGAGTACCTGTTCGCGTCCTCCACCGTCGCGGTGGGCTGGTCGGGCTACCTGGTCAGTTTCATCACCACGACCCTGCACCTGCCCTTCCCCGCGCAGCTCACCACGGCGCCGATCGACTGGAACGGTACCGACTTCGTTTCCACCGGCAGCCTGTTCAACCTGCCGGCCATCCTGATCGTCGCCGCCATCAGCGGCCTGTGCTACGTCGGCATCACCCAGTCCGCGTTCGTCAACGCGATCGTGGTGGCGATCAAGGTCACCGTCATCTGCCTGTTCGTCGGTTTCGGCCTGCAGCACATCGATCCGGCCAACTGGACCCCGTTCATTCCGCCGAACGAAGGCCCGGGCAAGTTCGGCTTCGAAGGTGTCACCCGCGCGGCGGCCATCGTGTTCTTCGCCTACATCGGCTTCGACGCGGTCTCCACCGCCGCCGGCGAGGCCAAGAACCCGCAGCGCGACATGCCGATCGGCATCCTCGGTTCGCTGGCGATCTGCACGGTCATCTACATCGTGGTCTGCGCCGTGCTGACCGGCATGACCCACTACAGCCTACTGGGCACGCCCAAGCCGGTGGCGACCGCGCTGGAAGCCTTCCCGGACCTGTCGTGGCTGAAGACCGCGGTGGAGATCGGCGCCATCGCCGGCCTGTCGTCGGTGATCCTGGTCATGCTGATGGCGCAGCCGCGCATCTTCTACAGCATGTCCAAGGACGGCCTGATGCCCAAGCTGTTCGGCAAGGTCCATCCGAAGTTCCGCACGCCCTACGTCGGCACGATTATCGTCGGCGTGCTCGCCGCGATCCTGGCCGGCCTGATGCCGCTCAACGTGCTGGGCGAACTGGTGTCGATGGGTACCCTGCTCGCCTTCGCCACCGTCTGCGTCGGCGTGCTGGTGTTGCGCTATACCCGGCCGGAACTGCCGCGGCCCTTCCGAGTGCCGCTGGCGATCGTGATCTGCCCGGTGGGCGCGGCCGCCTGCCTTTACCTGTTCTGGCAGCCGTTCGTGGAGCACTGGCCGATCTTCGTCGGCTGGACGGTGTTCGGCCTGCTGATCTACTTCAGCTACGGCTACCACCACAGCAAACTGCGGCAGAAGGCCTGAGGGCCCGATCGGGCCGGCGCACGGCGCCGGCCTTTTTTATTGCACGCATCACGATGATGGCCGGGAAATCGCCCGTCCGTACGTCTTGATGAAGAACGACGATTGGAAGTGGATTGATGTTCGGACAACTCTGGGCCACCAAGCACCCCCATGCCAGCCACAGCGACGCCGAAGGGCTGAGCCTGCACCGCACCCTCGGCCCCTGGGGACTGACCGCGCTCGGTATCGGCGCGGTGATCGGCGGCGGCATCTTCGTCATCACTGGGCAGGCGGCGGCCAACCATGCCGGCCCGGCGATCATGCTGAGCTTCGTGCTGGCGGCGATCTGCTGCACCTTCTGCGCCCTGGCCTACGCCGAGTTCGCGGCGATGGTGCCGGTATCCGGCAGCGCCTACACCTATACCTACGCCACCCTGGGCGAATTGTCGGCGTGGTTCATCGGCTGGATGCTGGTGCTGGAATACGGCGTCTCCGCATCGGCGGTGGCGGTCAGCTGGACCGGCTATTTCCTGAGCCTGCTGGATCACTTCAACATCCACCTGCCGGCGGCGCTGGTGAGCGCGCCGCTGGACGCCAAGCTGCAGCCGACCGGCGCCATCGCCAACCTGCCGGCGGCGGCCATCGTGCTGCTGCTGACCTGGGTCTGCTACGTCGGCATCCGCAAGTCCTCGGCGATGAACATGGCGATGGTGCTGCTCAAGAGCGGCCTGATCGTGCTGGTCATCGCGGTCGGCTGGAAATACGTGGATCCGGCCAACTGGCAGCCCTTCATCCCGGCCAACGAAGGTCCCGGCAAGTTCGGCTGGGAAGGCGTGCTGCGTGGCGCGTCGATGGTGTTCTTCGCCTACATCGGTTTCGAGGCGGTCTCGGTGGCCGCGCAGGAATCGCACCGCCCGCAGCGCGACATGCCCATCGGCATGCTGCTGTCGCTGGCCATCTGCACCGTGCTCTACATCGCGATGGCAGCGGTCATGACCGGCCTGGTCCCCTATACCCTGCTGGGCACCGACGAACCGGTGGTCACCGCGGTGGCCGCGCATCCGCAGTTGGGCTGGTTGCGCGTGGTGGTCGAAATCGGCGCGCTGGTCGGCCTGTCCTCGGTGGTGCTGGTGATGATCATCGGCCAGCCGCGCATCTTCATGATCATGGCCCGCGACGGCCTGTTGCCGCCGGTGTTCACCAAGATCCATCCCGAGTACCGCACCCCGCACATCAACACGGTCATCACCGGCATCGGCATCGCCCTGCTGGCGGCGCTGTTCCCGCTGGACGTGCTGGGCGAGCTGACCTCGATGGGCACTCTCATCGCCTTCGCCGCCGTCTGCGCCGGCGTGCTGATCCTGCGCCGTACCCAGCCCGACCTGCCGCGCCCGTTCCGGATTCCGGCCGCTTGGCTGATCTGCACCCTGGGCATCTTCTGCTGCCTGGCGCTGCTGTCCACCATGACCGCGCACAACTGGTTCCTGATGGCGGTGTGGACGGTGGTCGGCTTCGTGATCTACTTCCTGTACGGCCACCGCCACAGCAAGCTGCGCCGCTGAGCCAGCGCGGAAACCCGCGCCTGTCCGCACCGTGACGGCGGCAGGCGCTAAAATGGGGGCCATGAACGCCCCCCTGCCCTATGACGCCGCCCGCCTGGGCGAACTGGCCCGCCTGCTGATCGACAACATCCGCGAGCTTTCGCAGGCGGGGTGGACGCCGGCCACCAGCAGCAACTTCTCCCATCGCCTGGACGATCGGCACGCCGCGATCACGGTCTCCGGCCGCGACAAGGGCCGGCTGGTCGAAAGCGACATCATGGTCGTGGACTTCGATGGCAAGGCGGTTGGCAGCGACCACCGCCCGTCCGCCGAAACCCTGCTGCATACCCAATTGTATCGCCGCTTCCCGGACATCGGCTGCGTGCTGCATACCCATTCCCCGGTGCAGACCATCGCCTCGCGGCTGTATGCCGGCGTCGGCCACATCCGGCTGGAAGGCTACGAACTGCTCAAGGCCTTCCATGGCAACACCACCCACGAGACCGAGATCCAGGTACCGGTGTTCAGCAACACCCAGGACATGCCGACCCTGGCCGCCCAGGTGGATGCCCTGCTGGATCAGCAGCCGCTGTGGGGTTACCTGATCGACGGCCATGGCCTGTACGCCTGGGGCCGCGACATGGCCGAGGCGCGCCGCCACCTGGAAGCCTTCGAGTTCCTGTTCCACTGCGAACTGGAGCTGCGCAAGCTGGGTTGCCGGCGCTGAGGTCCGGCGTGGCCTGATAACCCGCGGCGCGCCCGCGTTCCCGCCAGGTAACTGGACCGCAACCCCGCGCCTGCTAACCTTGAATTCCCCACGCGTCGAGCCATACCGCCATGAGCCGCCTCCGCATCTTCCATGAAAGCGACCCGGTTACCCCGGAGTTCGCCAGCTACGATCCCGACTTCATCGCCACCGAACTGCAGAAGGTCGGCGTGACCTTCGAGCGCTGGAAGGCCAACCAGCCGATCCAGCCGGGCGCGGCGCCGGAGGATGTGATGGACGCGTACCGCGCCGACATCGACCGGTTGATCGCCGAACGCGGTTTCAAGACCGTGGACGTGGTCAGCATCGCGCCGGACAACCCCAAGCGCGAGGAAATGCGCGCCAAGTTCCTCGACGAGCACTACCACAAGGAAGACGAAGTACGCTTCTTCGTCGCCGGCTCGGGACTGTTCACCCTGCACGTGGAGGACAAGGTCTACGAGGTGGAGTGCGTCCAGGACGATCTGATCGCCGTGCCGGACAGTACCCTGCACTGGTTCGACATGGGGCCGGAACCGCATTTCGTCGCCATCCGCTTCTTCACCGAGCCGGACGGCTGGGTCGGCCACTTCACCGGTACCACCATCGCCCAGCAGTTCCCGCGCTACCACGGTCCGACCCGGCCCGAGTAAGCCTTCCCAGGCAACGGGCGTCGCAGCACGCCCGTGTCCGTTGTCTTTCCCCCGTCTCCCTTACCCGAATCCGCCAGTCCCATGCTCCGCGCCATCCTGACCGACATCGAAGGCACCACCAGCAGCATCTCGTTCGTCAAGGACGTGTTGTTCCCCTACGCCCGCCGCGCCCTGCCCGGCTTCGTCCGCGAGCATGGCCAGGAGCCGGAGGTGCGACGCTGGCTGGACGTGGTCGCCACCGAACACGGTGCGATCTGCAGCGACGATGTCATCGTCGAGACGCTGCAGGGCTGGATTGACCAGGATCGCAAGCACACCGCGCTCAAGGCCCTGCAGGGCATGATCTGGGACGCGGGCTACCGCGATGCGGATTTCACCGCGCACATCTATCCGGACGCGGCGCCCGCGCTGAAGCGATGGTACGAACAGGGCTACTCGTTGCACGTCTATTCCTCCGGCTCGGTGCCGGCGCAGAAGCTGTTCTTCGGCCACAGCGACGCCGGTGACCTGACCCCGCTGTTCTCCGGCTGGTTCGATACCGAAGTCGGCGGCAAGCGCGAAGCCGGCAGCTACCGTCGCATCGCCGAACAGATTGGCGCGCCGGCCGGTGAAATCCTGTTCCTCTCCGACGTGGTCGAGGAACTGGACGCCGCCCGTGAAGCTGGCATGCGCACCCAGCTGATCGATCGTCCCCAGGACTACCCGCAGCCACGCCTGGACGGCGCCGCCCACGATCATCCGCGCGTGGTCGGGTTCGACGCCATCGAACTGCCGCACTGATTCTTGTTGCGAGCGATTCGCATTCCCTCATCTGGCGACGGCAAACGGTAGACTGCGCGCCGTTGCCAGCCAGCAAACGCCCGCCAGCACGTCCCGCCAGCCAGCGATCGCCAGCCAGCCGGGATTCGATGACGCCCCCATGGGGCGTTTTTCATTTCCGGCGGACTACTTCCCGTGGATTCGCTCGCCACGCGCCAGCATCGCGACCAGCTTTTCGATGCGTGACGCCCGCGTCTCCGGTTTCTTCGCCGTCTGCACCCGCCAGCACACCGCGTAGCGGTTGGTCCGGTCCAGGGTCTCGAAAAACGCCGCCGCCTTCCGGTTCTTCGCCAGCGCATCGGCCAGTTCCGGGTGAAGCTCCATCGCCTCGCCCCCCGAATAGGCGGCTTCCCAGCGCCCATCGGCGCGCGCCAGTTCGATTTCACGCAGGCCGCCCTCGCGCATGCGACCGGCGACGATCAGCGCTTCCGCCTTGCCGACGTTGATCTTCGACCACAGGCTGCGCGGGCGCCGTGGCGTGAACCGTTGCAGGAAACTCTGCGCGTCGAAGCTTCGCCGCTGTCCATCGATCCAGCCGTGGCACAGCGCCACCTCGATGGCTTCGGCATAGCTCACCGAGGCCAGGTCCGCCTCCTTTTTCGCGATCCGCAACCACAGCCCGGAAGATTCCGGATGCGCCGCCAGCCATTTTTCCCAGGCGGCGGAATCACGGAACAGTTTGATCGGCAAATCCAGCGCATCGGTGGCCATCGGCAACGCTCCTGGGGGACTGTTTCTCGTGTTCGGCGCAGGTACCGCTATTCCCTGGCCCGCTGCAACCGATAGCTCGTGGACGCGGCCTGCTCGCCCTGCCAGCGATCGAATGCCCGCACCTCGACGCGATGCTCGCCCACCTCCAGGTCGGTCGGCAGCGTGCCACGCCACAGATGGGTGGAAATGTCCGCCTCCGGCGATCGATCGTAACCACGCAACGCATCGGCGGCATCGTCGGCGATGTTCTCCGCCAGCAGGCCGGGGTCCGGCTGCAGCACCCGTCGCATCGCCTTCCATTCGCCACCGTCGATCCGGTACTCCACCCGCGTATCGGCCTCGCCCATGTAGACATTGGCGTACACGCCGTAGGCCGGATACGCGCCCTGCCGCAGCACCTTCGGCGCATGCAGCCCGATGACCGGATCCCCCGCCGCCCGTGCGACCTGATAGCGCAGTGCGTACTGGCCATCCGCATGGATCGTCAGCCACGCATAACCGTTCGGCGTGCCGTCGCTCATGGTGGTGTCGGGAATGCCCTGCGCATCCTTCACCCCCGACCAGAATGCGCCGCAGGTGGCACCCACGTTGTATTCGTGCAGCGGCTGCGCGCCATGCCAACCGGTGTCCGCGCCGTGCCGGTAGTGGCGCTGGTTGTGGGTGTGCGCGCTGATGAGCAGGACCTGGCGGTGATCCCGGAGCAGATCGAACAGCCGCGCGCGATCCGCGCGACGGAAGGTCTCCACGCCCGGCACCGGATCGAAGAACGGGATATGCGCTGCGATGACCACCCGGCGGTCCTTCGGCAGGGTCGCCAGGTACCCCCGCAGGAAATCGAACTGGTCCTCGCGCAGGCCACCGATGTAGGCGGGTTTCTGGCCGGGACGGTAGACCACGTCATCCAGCACGATGAAGCTGGCCTGCGGTTCCTCCCAGGCGTAGGTGTCGGGCCCGTAGACATTGCGAAAACTCAGCAACGATGCCTCGTCGGCCGAGGCGTCGAAATCCAGGTCGTGGTTGCCGGCCACGTGCAGCCAGGGCACGCCCAGGCGCGCGGTCACCTGGTTCATCGCCGGATACAGGCTCAGATCATCATTGGCGATGTCGCCCACGCTCAGGCCCAGGCGAGCGTCGTGCCGGCCCACCAGCGGCTGCACGATGTCGCGGGCGTAGTAGTCCACGTCGGTCGGTGTCTTCGGCTGCGGGTCACCGAACACCAGCATCTTCAGGCTGGCATCCGCCACGCGGCGCGTTGCCGGCAGCAGGCCGAAATCCACCTGCGCGGTCGCCGCCGTCGCCGCAATGCCGCCGTACCTGAGCGACGGGGATCCCTGCGGAAACAGATGCTGCCAGAACCGTGGCAGGCCATCGGCGCCGGTCGGCGCCGCATGCGTCGCCGGCTTGATCACGAACACGGTGGCGCGCTCGCGCCCGGGCAGCCGGTAGGCGCCCCGCGCGTCGCTGACGGCGACATCACGGCCGTTGGATACCTTGACGCCGGCCAGCCCCCGTTCGCGCGGGTCCCGGCGTCCATTGCCGTTGGCATCCAGATAGATCGTGCCCGTCACCTCGGCCGCCGGGGAGGACGCCACGGATACCGGATCCTGCGCCGACGACGATGCCGTCGCGCTTGCGGCGGCCATCAACGACAAGGTGGCGAGCGACCACCCCAATGCGCGCTTGGTCATGTGCAACGGATTCCCGGCAACGCCCCACGGGCAACCCGCCGATTATCGTTCTCCGGTCGCGTCCAGGGGTAGTCCGATGTCCGTTTTCAGCCCGAATGGCGCGCGGCCAGCAATGCTTCCACCTCGGCCAGCCCCAGACCGCGGCTGCGCAGCAGCACCAGCAGGTGGTACAGCAGGTCCGCGCTTTCGCCCAGCAGGGCGGTCTCGTCCTGCGCCACCGCTGCCAGCGCGGTCTCGACGCCCTCCTCGCCCACCTTCTGGGCGATCCGGCGCACGCCTTCCTCGAACAGGCGGGTGGTGTAACTGCCGGCGGGCCGCTCGCGCTCGCGGCGCGCGATCAGCGCATCCAGTTCGGCCAGGAACGAGCCAGGCGCGTCGGCAAAGCAGCTGGTGCGCTGCAGGTGGCAGGTCGGCCCGTGCGGCACCGCCCGGATCAGCAGGGTGTCGCTGTCGCAATCGGTCTCGATGGCACGCAGTTCCAGCACGTGGCCCGAGCTTTCACCCTTGGTCCACAGGCGCCGCTTGCTGCGGCTGTAGAACGTCACCTTTCCGCTGGCCAGGGTCGCGTCCAGCGCTTCCCGGTTCATGTAGCCCAGCATCAGTACCCGCAGGGTCGCCGCATCCTGCACGACCGCCGGCAGCAGGCCATCGCCCTTGCCCCAGTCCAGTCGCTCCGCATCCAGTTGTTCCGCATCAAACGGCATCTCGCACCTCGATGGCCTGCGCACGCAGGAAACGCTTCAATTCCGGAATGGCGATGCGGCCGCTGTGGAACACGCTGGCCGCGAGCGCGCCATCGACGTCGGTCTGCTGGAACACATCGGCGAAGTGCGCCGGCTCGCCGGCGCCGCCGGAGGCCACCAGCGGCACTTCGCACAGCGCCCGCACGGCGGACAGTTGGGCGATGTCGTAACCGCGCCGGACGCCATCGCTGTCCATGCAGTTGAGCACGATCTCGCCGGCGCCGAGGCGCTGCGCCTGCTGTACCCAGTCCAGCGTGCGGATCGGAAGCGCGCGGGTGCGCGAAGGATCGCCGGTGTACTGGCGCACCCGCCATTGGCCATCGTCCTCGCGCACCGAATCGATGCCCACCACTACGCATTGCACGCCGAAGGCCCGCGCCAGCTCGCCGATCAGCGCGGGACGTTCCAGCGCCGGCGTGTTGATCGAAATCTTGTCGGCGCCGGCATGCAGCACCCGTCGCGCGGTATCCACGTCGCGGATGCCGCCGGCCACGCAGAACGGGATGTCCAGCAGGCGCGAGACCCGCTCCACCCAGGCGTAGTCGACCGACCGCCCTTCCGGGCTGGCACCGATGTCGTAGAACACCAGTTCGTCCGCGCCGGCGTCGCGATAGCGCAGCGCCAGTTCGGTGATGTCGCCCATGTCGACGTGATCGCGGAAGCGCACGCCCTTGACCACCCGCCCGTCGCGGACATCCAGGCAGGGAATGATCCGCCGGCTCAACATGACAGGGCGTCCGCCACGCTGAAACGGCCTTCCAGCAGCGCGCGGCCCAGCACGATGCCGGCGCACCCCTGCGCGCGCGCGGCGGCGATGTCGTCCAGCGCGCGTACACCGCCGGACGCCTGCACCCGCAGGCCCGGCGCGATGGCCCGCAGGTGCCGGTAGAGATCCAGGTTGGGGCCGGAGAGCATGCCGTCACGGGCGATGTCGGTACTGAGCAGGTGGACCAGGCCGGCGCGTTCGAATCGCGCGGCCAGTGCGTCCAGGCTGGCGCCCGCATCCTCGGTCCAGCCGTGCACCGGCAACCGCCAGACACCCGCGGCATCCTGCCGCGTATCCAGCGCCACGGTGAGCCGTTCGGCGCCGAACTCGCCCAGCCAGGCCAGCACCGCGTCGGGATCACGCACCGCCAGCGATCCGATCACCACCCGCGCCGCGCCCGCATCGAGCACGCGCGCGACATCATCGCGCGAGCGCACGCCGCCGCCGGTCTGGACCCGCAGACCGGTGGTGGCGGCGATATCGCGCAGCAACGGCGCCAGGGTGTAGCCACCGGCCCGTGCCGCGTCCAGATCCACCAGATGCAGCCAGTCGGCCCCCTGCTCCGCATAGCCGCGGATGATGGCCAGCGGATCGTCGCCGTAGCGGGTCTCACGCGCATAGTCGCCCTGCGCCAGCCGCACCACCCGGCCGTCGCGGATGTCGATGGCCGGATAGGCCTGGAAATCCGCGGCCTGGATCCTGTCTTCCGATGCGGTGACCATTACTGCAATCCTGTTTCGATGAAGTTCCCGATCAGCTTCGCGCCGACCTCTGCCGAACGTTCCGGATGGAACTGCGCGCCCGCCACCCGGCCGCGCTGCACCACCGCCGCGAACGACTGGCCGTGTTCGCTGCTCATCAGGCAGTCCACGCCCACCGGTGCGGCGTAGCTGTGCACGAAATACGCATGGCCGCCCGCGAGTCCGGCGGTCAGGCCGGATTCGCGCCGTGCCTGCAGTGTGTTCCAGCCCATGTGCGGGACCCGGATACCCGGACGCGACGGCAGCCGCGCCACCCGACCCGGCAGCAGGCCCAGGCAGGGCGTGTCGTCCTCTTCCGAATGCTCGAACAGCAACTGCATGCCCACGCAGACGCCCAGCAATGGCTGCTCCAGTTGTCGCAGCACATCGATCAGGCCCTGCTCGCGCAGCCGCGCCATCACCGTGGCGGCGGTACTGACGCCCGGCAGGATGACCCGGTCCGACGCGCGGATGACCGCCGCGTCCGCGGTAAGCGTGGCATTCACGCCCAATCTCTCCAGCGCGTAACGGACGGAACCGATGTTGGCGCCGCCGGCATCGACCAGGGCCACCTGCATCACAACGCTCCCTTGGTCGACGGCAGCTCCGCGCCCTCGCGGCGAATCGCCTGCCGCAACGCCCGTGCCAGCGCCTTGAAACAGGCTTCGACCTTGTGGTGATCGTTGTCGCCGCGCACGCTCAGGTTGAGATTCAGCCCGGCCGCGTCGCACAGTGAACGGAAAAAGTGCGGCACCAGTTCGGTCGGCAGGTCGCCCACGCGCTCGCGGCGGAATTCACCCTCGAACACGAAATACGGCCGGCCGCTGAAATCCAGCGCCGCGCTGGCCAGCGTTTCGTCCATCGGCAGGGTGAAGCCGTAGCGGCCGATGCCGCGCTTGTCGCCCAGCGCCTGCTTGAGCGCCTGCCCGAGCGCCAATCCAGTGTCTTCCACCGTGTGGTGCTCGTCGATGTGCAGGTCGCCCTGCGTATCGATGGCCAAGGCGAAGCCGCCGTGCTTGCCAATCTGTTCCAGCATGTGGTCGAAGAACGGCAAGCCGGTGTGGATGGCCGGCTCGGCGATGCGATCCAGATCCACGTCCACCCGGATGCGGGTCTCCCGGGTATCGCGCTGGACGCTGGCCCGGCGCGGCGCATCCGCCAGTTCGTGGGCAATCGACGACCAATCCCACTCGCCGCCGAATTGCGGCGTCTTCAGCTGGAAACCGCGGATGCGCAGGTTGTCGGCGAACTGGATGTCGGTGGGCCGATCACCGACCATCGCCGAACGCGACCAGTCGATGCCACGATCCTGCAGGTAAGGCAGGACCAGGCCGATGCCGGGTTTGCGGGTCGGGCGGTTCTCTTCCGGCCAGCTCGGGTCGATCAACACGTCGCGGAAGCGGATGCCCTGGCTCTCGAAGATCCGCAGCATCAGGTCGTTCGGGCCATCGAAGGACGCCTGCGGATAGCCTTCGCTGCCCAGGCCGTCCTGGTTGCTGACGATGACGAACTGGTAGCCGGCGTCGCGCAGCTTCAGCAGCGCCGGAATGCAATCTCGCACGAACCGGATCTTTTCGTAGGCGTCGATCTGGAAATCGGCCGGCTCCTCGATGAGCGTGCCGTCGCGATCGATGAACAGGATCGGGGTCATGCCGCCGCCTCCCGCACCGCCAGCGCCGCCAGCACCCGGTCGTTCTGTTCCGGACTGCCGATGCTGATCCGCAGCGCATCGCCCAGTTGCGGCGCGGCGCGCTGATCGCGCACCACCACGCCGGTGGACAGCAATGCGGCGAATGCGCGGTCGGCGTCGTCGAACCGCGCCAGCAGGTAGTTGCCTTGTGACGGATACACCCGGCGCACGCCGGGAAGCGCCGCCAGCGCGCCGCGCATCCGTTCGCGCTCGCTGCGCACCAGCGCCACCCGCTGCCGGGTCTGCGCCAGCGCCGCGGGCGCCAGACCGGCGAGCGCGAGTTCCGCGCAGGGCGCGGGCACCGGATACGGTGCCTGGCAGGCGCGCAGCACGGCGATCAGTTCCGCCGCGGCGATCGCCACGCCAATCCGCGCGGCGGCCAGTGCATGCGCCTTGGACAGGGTACGCAGCACCACCAGGTTCGGAAACCGCGCAATCAGCGAGGCCGCCGAGGGAACATCGGAAAACTCCACATAGGCTTCGTCGACCACCAGCAGCGCGTGGCCGGCCAGGCGTCCGGCCAGACCCGCGATTTCCTCCAGCGTGCAGGCCCGGCCGGTGGGATTGGCCGGCGAACACAGGAACACCAGCTTGGCATCGTTCGCCAGCGCGGCGGCGGCCAACCCATCCAGATCCGGTTCGAAGCCCTGTTCGGTATCGCGCAACGGCACGTCGATGAGCGGTGCGTCCTGCAATCGCGCCGACACCGCATACATCCCGAACACCGGCGAGCTGATCACCACGCCGTCGCGCGCCGGCACGCACAACGCGCGTACCAGCAGATCGATGGCCTCGTCGCTGCCGCGTCCGATCAGCAGCTGTTCCGGCGCGCAGCCATACAGACCGGCCAGCGCCGCGCGCAGGGCGCCCGGCTGCGGCTCCGGATAACGCTGGCAGGTCGCGCCCGCATCGGCAGGATTGGCCCAGGCCGATTCGTTGGCGTTGAGCCAGACATCGCCGCGCAGCGCTTCGGTGCGCGCCGACTTGTAGCCACCGAAGCCGCGCAGATCCGGCCGGACCAGATCCAGCACACCGGAAACCGCCGGGTTCGCACTGGAAACGTTCATGCCGCCTCCAGCCGCAGGGCGACCGCGTTGGCGTGCGCGTCCAGGCCCTCGGCACGCGCCAGCGTCAACGCGCATTCGCCGATGCCGCCGATGCCCGCGCGGCTGGCCGCCTGCACGCTGACGAAATTCTGGAAACTGGCCACGCTCACGCCGCTGTAGGCACGCGCGGCGCCGCTGGTCGGCAGCACGTGATTGGTACCGCTGCAGTAGTCGCCCAGGGCCTCGGGCGTGTAGTCACCCAGGAATACCGAGCCCGCGGCCTCCACCCGCTCCAGCCATGCGCGCGGGTCGCGCAATGCCAGTATCAGGTGTTCCGGCGCGTACTCGTTGCTGATGGTGAAGGCATCGTCCAGCCGCTCCACTTCGATCAGCCGCGACGCCGCCAGCGCCTGCCGGGCGATCGCCGCGCGCGGCAGCGCCGCGAGCTGGCGCTCCAGTTCGATGGCCACGCGATCAAGCAGCGTCGGCGCGTCCGACAGCAGCAGGACCTGCGAGTCCGGGCCGTGTTCGGCCTGCGACAGCAGATCGGCGGCGACGAACGCCGGATCCGCGCCGACGTCGGCGATCACCAGCACTTCCGAGGGGCCCGCCGGCATGTCGATCGCGGCCAGGCCGGCCTGCGCGACCTGCTGCTTGGCTTCGGTCACGTAGCTGTTGCCGGGGCCGAACAATTTGTCGCAACGCGGGACGCTGCCGGTACCGAAAGCCATCGCCGCGATCGCCTGCGCGCCACCCAGCTTGAACACGCGGGTGACGCCGGTCAGCCGCGCCGCCACCAGCACGGCGGGATCAGCGCTGCCATCGGCGCGTGGCGGCGTGCACAGCACCACTTCACGGCAACCCGCCAGCTGCGCGGGCACGCCCAGCATCAAGGCGGTGGACGGCAACGGGGCGCTGCCGGCGGGCACGTACAAGCCCACCCTCGGAATCGGCCGGATCATCCGTTCGCAGACCACGCCGGGCGCGGTTTCGACCGCGTACGGCTGGGCCATGCCGGCACGGTGGAAGGCCTCGATGCGGGTGGTGGCTTCCCGCATCGCCTGTTTCAGCGCCGGCGCAACGGTCGTCTCGGCGGCGGCGAATTCGGCGGCGCCGACTTCGAAGTCGTCCAGCGCGACGCCGTCGAAGCGACTGGTGAATTCGCGCAGCGCGGGATCGCCGAGCTGGCGCACTTCCGCCAGCACCGCGGCGACCGCATCGCGGGTGCGCTGCGCCACCGCCTGGACCGGACGGCGCAGGGCCAGGCGGCGTTGTTCGCCATCGAGGCGGGACCAGATCAGCCGGTTCATGCCAGCGACCTCTCGACCGAGAGCACCATCAATCCCTGCGCACCGGCCCGCTCCAGTTCCTCCAGCCGCTGCCAGGTGATCGCACCGTGGCACATGGTCTGCAGCGATAGCGGGCCTTCACCCGAACCGGGCAACTGGACCAGCGGCTCCGCATCCGGCAGCAGCCGCGACAATTCAGCCACGGTGTCGCGGTGGGCGCGGAACATCAGCAGCTTGCTGTCCTTGAGCTTGAGCACGCCATCGACCCGGCGCAGCAGCATCGCCGCCAGCCCCGCGCGTTCGTCGTCGAATTCGCGCACCGGGCCAGCCAGAACCGCTTCGCTGTCCAGTAGGGTTTCCACCGGCTTGAGCTGGTTGGCCGCAAGGGTGGCACCGCTGGAGACCAGATCGCAGATCAGGTCGGCCGTGCCCAGGCGCGGCGCGATTTCAACTGAACCGGACAGTTCCACCACGCCAGCCTCCACGCCCTGCCGCTGCAACCACGACGAGAGGATCGCCGGATAGCTGGTGGCGATGCGCAGGCCCTGCAGTTGCGCCGCGCCCTGCCATTCCCAGTTGTCCGGCACCGCCAGCATCAGCCGGCATTGGCCGAAACCGAGCGGGCGCAATTCCTGGTACGCGGGCGCCAGGCCGATGCGGGCGCGCTCGCCGGCCTGCTCGTCAAGCTCGTTGCGTCCGACCACGCCGAAATCGCAGACGCCATCGGCGATCAGGCCGGGAATGTCGTCGTCGCGCACCAGCAGCAGGTCGATTGGCAGCGATTCGCCGTAGCAGAACAGCTTGTCGCGGCTTTCGCGCCAGCTCAGTCCGCACGCGGCCAACAGCGCGCGCGCCGGTTCGGCCAGACGGCCACTTTTCTGGATGGCGATGCGCAGGCGATCGCGCGTCGCGGGTACAACCCTGGGACTCATGGGAGGGAACTCAGTGGGAGGCGCCGTTGGCGCGCGGTTGTTGCTGCTGGAACGCGGTGGCGTAGCCGCCGGTGCCGCGTTCGAGGGTGCGGGCGACCCGCCCGATGGTGGTGACGCTGACCTGGGTCAGCTCGTGGATTTCGCGGTACGGCACGCCCTTGAGCAGCAGCGGAACCACCCGCCAGCGGTCCGCCATGGCCTCCAGTTCGGCCGGCGTGCACAGATCTTCCAGGAACGCCCGTACCTGCCCGGCCTCGGCCAGGCGGGCCAGCGCCTCGGAGAGCGCCTGCAGCGAGGCGCTTTCGGTCGGGTCATCGGAGGCGGTGGGGCGACGTTTCATCAGGGTTCCGAGGCAGATGCTGGGCCGGTGGCCGGCCAATCAATGTATTAACGCGTTAATACATTAATCCACCTCCCCGTCGTCGTCAACCCGACCCCTGCCCCCTCTCTGGTCGGATGTACCTACATGGTTAAACTGGCGACGCGTCCGCCGGTCTGGGCGGGCACGAGAACGGGGAAGTGAACCGGATGAGGGAGGCCATTCGCAGGTTTCGCTGGCTGCTGGCGGGGCTTTCCCTGCTGTGCGCGCTCGCCCAGGCGCAGACGCCGCGGGAACAGGCACCGCTGGTGATGTCCGGCGATACGGCAACCCATCCCCTCGCCGCCCATACGGGCTACTTCCACGACACCGATGGCCGCGCGGATCTCGACGGCATCGAGGACACCCTGCGATCGGGACGTTTTCTTCCATTGCCCGGCGATGACGCCTCGTTCGGTTTCCAGCCCGGCGCCTACTGGTTCCACGTGCGCCTGCTCAACCGCAACCTGCAGGAGCCGCGCTGGTTGCTGGTGCAGCAATACGCGCTGAGCGACCGGCTGGACGTGTATGTGCGCTATCCCGATGGACGGGTGTTCCACCAGGCCGGCGGCGACCACCACCCCTTCGAGCAGCGCAGCGTCCGCTACCGCCATCCGAATTTCCAACTGGATCTGCCGCCCGGCCAGCCGGCCGACCTGTTCGTGCGGGTGGAGAGCCAGAGCTCGATGCAGGTGCCGCTGGCCCTGTATACGCCCACCGCATTCGCCGAGCTCTCGCGCGACGCCCAGTTCGCCATGGGAATCTATTACGGAATCCTGCTGGCGCTGTTCACCTACAACCTGGTGCTCTGGCTGACCCTGCGCGATGCCAGCTACTTCTGGTACATGTTCCACATCAGCGCGTTCGGGCTGGTGCTGTTCACCCTGTATGGCCTGGGCTTCGAATACCTGTGGCCGCGCTCGCCATGGCTTGCGGACAAATCCGTGCCGTTGTCCATCTGCCTGGCGCAGATCGGCATGCAGCAGTTCGCCCGCAACTTCCTCGGCCTGCGCCGGCGCTGGCCGCTGGGTGACTACATCGGCCTGGGCATGATCGCGCTGTTCATCGTGCTGGGCATCGCCACCACCTGGATCCCGATCCGCCTGTCCACCCAGTTGGCGGTGATCGCGGTGATCCTCAGCGTGGCCTGGATCGCGGTCGAGGCGGTGGTCGCGATGCGCAGCGGCTACAAACCGGCGAAGCTGTTCCTGCTGGCGTGGTCGATGTTCCTGACCGGCATCGCGATGGTGGCGATGGTCGCGTTTGGCGTCCTGCCCAAGAATTTCGTCACCGAGTACAGCGTGCAGATCGGCTCGGCCCTGGAGATGCTGCTGCTGTCGGTGGCGCTCGGCTACCGCTATGCGTCGTTGCGCAACGAGAATGAACGGATCGTGCGCGAATCGCGGGACCAGTTGGAAATCAAGGTCGAGCAGCGCACCACGGAACTGCGCAGCGCGCTGGACCAGCTGGAAGCGGCGCATCTGCGCCTGCGCGAGTTCAGCCGGCTGGACGGCCTGACCGAACTGTACAACCGCACCCATTTCCGCGAAGCCTTCGAACACCTGCTTTCACAGGCCCGCAACGCCGAGCAGCCGATCTCGCTGCTGATGATCGATCTGGATCACTTCAAGCGCGTCAACGACACCTACGGCCACCTGGTCGGCGACGACTGCCTGCGCTGGACATCCAATACGATGGCCGAGACCCTGCGTCCCTACGGTGCGCTGGTCGCGCGTTTCGGCGGCGAGGAATTCATCGCCGCCCTGCCCGACATGGATCTGGAGGAGGCCAGCGCGGTGGCCGAGGAATTACGGCAGCGCCTGCGTGATCGCCCCTGCCGCAGCGGTGAACTGGACATCCCGATCTCCGCCAGCATCGGCGTCCATTGCGTGGACGCCCACAAGAACAGCCTGGACTCCGCGCTGCAGGTTGCCGACCAGGCGCTCTACACCGCCAAGGCCGAAGGCCGGGACTGCGTCCGCACGCTGTAGGGCAGGGCTTCCCCCGCTTGCCGGGGAAGGTAGCCGAAGGGCGGATGGAGGCGCGTTTGGCACCGTCGCATGGACTTGCTCGTCAGCCCGCGGAGCCGGGATCCATCCTGGCGCGATGCAGGGGCCGGCTGATTTTCATCTTCCCGCGAAAGTGCATCCCAGCTTTCGCTGGGATGACGGGAAGTGATGATGGGAAGCGGGATGACGAAAAGCGGGGCGACGGAACCGCGCGCGCCCCAGGTAGGCAGGAGTACGACCGATGCCGATGGCACCGCTCCATCGCCCCATGCCTTTCGACAAACATCAGGGCAAGCTCGCTGGGCTATAGAGCCGAAATCGCCCGGCTCGGGGCCTGCGACATCCGGCGGAGCAGGCTCCGCTCTACCGATGCATTTGCTTTTTCATCGCCCGGCCAGCGCGCGGGCCTGTTCCAGCTCGACCTTCAGGCTGCTGGCCAGTTCCTCGCGCTTGACCTCGAACTGCTGCTCACGGACCAGATCCTTCACCGTGACCGCGCCGCGCACGCGCTCGTCTTCACCGGCCAGCACCACGAAACGGATGCCGGCACGCGAGGCATACTGGAACTGCCTGGCCAGCTTGCGCGCTTCCATCTGCACCTCGGTGTTGATGCCGGCGGCACGCAGGCGACGGGCGATGTCGAGCGAATCGGCCAGCGCGCCGTCGTCCATCAAGGCCACCATCGCCTGCACGCTGCTCTCGTCGCTGCCGGCGATGAGGCCGGCCTCGCGCAGCTGCCAGAACAGGCGGGTCAGGCCGATGGAGATGCCCACGCCGGGGAGCTTGGACTTGGTGTAGTGGCTGGCCAGATCCTCGTAGCGGCCGCCCGAGCAGATCGAGCCGATCTGCGGATAGTCGTCCAGTTGGGTCTCGTAGACGGTACCGGTGTAGTAGTCCAGGCCGCGCGCGATGGAGAAGTTCAGGCAGTAATCGTCTTCGGGAACGCCCAGCGCATGCACCAGTTCCAGTACTTCGCGCAGTTCGGCCACGCCCTGGGCCAGGGTCTCGTTGCCCTGCCCCAGCGCTTCCAGTTTGGCCAGCGCGTCCGCGTGGCTGGTCGAACGCATGGCGACGAAGTCCAGGATCCGCGCGACCGCTTCGGCCGGGACGTTGAAATCGGGGCCTTCGAGGGTCTCGCGCACGTAGTCCGCGCCGCGCTTGTCCAGCTTGTCGACTTCGCGCAGCACCAGCGCCTGGCGCTCGCCGTCGGCGATGCCCTGCGCCTCGAAGAAACCGCGCATCAATTTGCGGTTGTTGAGCTGGATGGTGAACCTGCCGATGCCCAGGTCGCTGAAGACCGCATGGATCACCGCCAGGATCTCGGCGTCGAAGCGGATGCTCAGCGCATCCTTGCCGATCACGTCGATATCGCACTGGTAGAACTCGCGGAAGCGCCCGCGCTGGGCCCGCTCGCCACGATAGACGCGCTGGATCTGGTAGCGCCGGAACGGAAAGGTCAGCTCGTGCTCGTGCTCGGCCACGTAACGCGCCAGCGGCACGGTCAGATCGAAGCGCAGCGCCAGCTCCGGCAAGCCCTCGGCGGAGCCCGCCTCGGTCTTGGCCAGCGCGCCGGTGGATTGAACGAAGTAGACTTGGCGCTCGGTCTCGCCGCCTGACTTGGTCAGCAGGGTTTCCGACAGCTCGAACACCGGCGTTTCCACCGGCAGGAAGCCGAAGCGCTCGTAATTGCGGCGGATGGTGTCCAGCATGCGCTGGAACGCAATCTGCTCGCGCGGCAGCAGTTCCATCACTCCGGGCGGCGTGCGTGGCTTGATCAAGCGAAAACTCCGGGGAGACGACCCGTTACGAAAGGCCCGCCATTCTAAGACTGAACGCAGTATCCGGGCAGGCACGCAAAAAACTGTTGCCGACCGCCCGCGTCCTGAATAGAATAGCCGGCTCACACGGGGTGTAGCTCAGTCTGGTAGAGCGCTACGTTCGGGACGTAGAGGTCGCAGGTTCGAATCCTGTCTCCCCGACCAATCGATGGGTCGCAAGCAAGCCTGGAAAACGACGGTTTTTCGGGTTTTTTTGTGCCTGCGAGCCACGCCACGGCCTGCCCGGGCTTGGGCCGGCGGCCGGGTATTCCGCCGGACAACCGCCGGAAGCACCGCCCATGCGTACGGCTGGCTGGCGTGCCCGGCGGCCAGCCAGCATTGATTCCGCGTCAGAACACCACGAACGCCTGCAGGCGCACGTAGCGGAAGGCATAGCTGCCGGTGCCGGTGTCGGTCAGCACCGGGGTGTCGGTGTAACCGGCGTCCAGGCGCAGCCAGGCGTCCTTCCAGCGCGGGGTCTCGACGCCGAATTCGACCAAGCGCGCACGCTTCCAGCCTTCCTCGGAGCTGCGCTGGCGTCCCCAGCCGGCGCGGGCATTCCACTGGTAACCGCCGATGTGCCGGCGCCAGGCCAGCACGCCGAGCGCTTCGCCATACCAGGGCGGCGAGTAGTAATCGGCCTCGAAGGCTTCGCTGTTGCGGTAGTAGCGGGTGCGCAACTGGGCGCTCAGGCCCTGCTCCGGCGCGAACGCATAGACGAGATTGCCGCGCAGGTGGGTGCGAAGGTTGTCACCGGTGCCGAAGTCCTGCAGGCCGGCGACCAGGCTGGCGGACCAGCGGTCGCTGAATGGCATGTCGATCGCCGCGCCGGCGAAGGTCTGTACCCAGCCCTCGCGCGCGCCACGCCGGGTTTCCAGCACATCGCGCTCGACGAAGAACTCCTTGCGCCAGGGATCGGTGCTGTGGATCGACACGCGGCCCAGCAGATCATCGCCGTTGCTGCCGATGTCGCCGTCCCAGCGCCAGTCCTTGCCGAGGCTGCCGGCGCCGCTGAGGTAGGCGCGATTCTCCGACTCGGACCAGTCGCGCCCGGCGAACCGCGCGCGCTCGACCTTCACGCCCCACCAGTGTTCGATGTCCCGATGCTGGATGTCCCAGCCCAGCGCGACCTTGCGGGTCTCGTTGTCGTCCGCGTCCGAACCGATCCAGAGGTCTGTGCGCAGCGCCGGACGCGCGGCGGGCATGTCTTCGGCGAAGGACGGGACCGCGGGAACCGCCAGCGCCCATCCGAGGGCGACGGCGACGACACACTTGCTCATTTGGTCCCCCAGGTCTTGCGCAGGCGCAGCATCTCGGCGGCATACCCCATGACGCAGACCGGCTGCAGGATCATGGTGTAGGCCAGGGTGTAGAAAAGGAAACCGCTGATGTTGCGGCGCACGCGCAGGTCCTGGCTTTTGAACATCTTCGATTGCACCCGGAAGATGATCAGGTTCCACAGCGCGGCCAGCGGCAGCACCAGCAGGGTCATGATACCGGCGATCCAGTAATAGCCGAACAGCGCCAGGATCAGGCCGGGAATGAAGGCCAGCGTGTAAACCAGATCCAATGGCAGGAACAGCAGGTTCCACCAGATGAAGAGCGTGGTCATGCGCGGCTTGAACAGCAGGCTGCCGTGGCGCGCGAACGCCTCCATCAAGCCGCGCGACCAGCGCTGGCGCTGCTTCGAGAACTGGCCGAGCTTTTCCGGCACCCGGGTAAACAGGCAGGCTTCCTCGCAATAGCCAATGCGCGCGCCGGTCTTCAGCAGCGCCCACGACAGCACGATGTCCTCGCCCACGCATTCGGGCCAGCCGCCGGCCTGTTCCAGGGCCTGGCGGGTGTAGAGCGAGAATGCGCCCTGTGCGACGAGCGTGCCGTGGTACATGCTCTGCATGCGCTTGACCGCGGCAATGCCATGGAAATAGTCCCACTCCTGGCTGCGGGTCAGCCAGTTCTCGCGGGAGTTGCGCACCAGCACCGCGCCGGCCACCGCCACGGTGCCGGCGGGATCGCACAGGAAACGTTCGACCAGCTTGCGCAGCGCATCCGGACGCAGGTAGGAATCACCATCGACGGTGACCACCAGGGCCTGCCGGGTTTCGGCCAATCCCCGGTTCAGTGCCTTGGACTTGCCGCCGTTCTTGGGCTGCGCCAGCACGCGCACGCGCAGGCCGGGCCGGCCCTGTTCGGCCGCCGCCGCGCGGGCGATGGCCAGGCTGTCGTCGGTGGAGCCGTCGTCGATCACCACCACTTCGATCTCGCCCGGGTAGTCCTGGCGGGCCAGGCTGGTCAGGGTGTCGGCAATGTTGTCGGCTTCGTTATAGCAGGCCACCAGCACGCACACCTCCGGCAACCGCTCGAACCTGCGCAGGCGCGGACGCCGGTCGGCCAGGATGGAACCGATCAGGAAGGCATTCATGAAGCCCGGCACGTAGGCGATGAAGGCGATGATGACCAGCGCCGCCGCAAGGCCCACGTGGATCGACAGTTCCTGCAGCCACGGTTGCGAGAGGCGGACACTCAGGGCCGCCCAGGCCAGGGCAACCGTCAGCACCAGCAGGTATTTGACCCGTATCGGCAGATAGAAGCGCCGGTATTCCGGCACCGGAATTGGTGCCGGCGTGGGGGGCTCCGGCGGCCGGGCACGGATCCCATCCCAGGGCGGGGCATCTGAAGGCGAATGGGCGTCATACATGGCGGCGGGCACGGAAACTCGGAATGTGCCGGGAACTGAGCAAATCGCGTGCCAACCGGATGCCCTCCCGGCGGACTCCTCTCGGTCGCTCTCCCCCTCTCCGTTCAAATTTCGTGATTTAAATCACTATTTAGTGACGCAGAAGGTCACTTTTGGCCCCGTCACCTTGAGCCAGGCCCGAGCAAACAGGCCCCGGATACCACCGACGCCCGCTTCTGGGCGCGGGCACTGGTTCGGACGCTTAGGAACCCCATCTGCCGGCGCCCGCCACGCTCCATGCCCCTGCCCGCAACGGATGAATCGGGTCCAGACAGGGTGATTTTTGGTGATTTACATCACATAAATTTATGGATTATTAACAGAATCGTCCCGTTACAGACCCCTTCGGGGAGGTTCCCCGGAGTTGGCAAGATTTGTGCTTCTCATCACAAATCATGGACCACCAGCAGGTCTCCCCTCCGGAGGCCTTTCTGTTAGCTACAGGGGCGGAACGCTTTGAAAAGAACCACTTTGTCTTGGGCGCTGGCATGCGCCATGGGTGCGACCGGTCTGCCGGCACTGGCAGCGGCACCCGCCGGAACTCCCGATTCACCCACCACCGATCCTGGCCATGACGCCTCGCTCGAACAGGCTTCACGCCTGCGTGACGAGTCGCGCTGGCTGGACGCATTGGCCATCTTCGAGCGCCTGCAGGCACAGCGTCCGTATGACGCCAACCTGTACCGCCTGCGTACCCTGACCCTGGGCGATATCGGCAACAGCTACCAGGCCTGGTCGATGTATCGCGCCCGGCCGGACCTGTTCGACGCCGCGCAGCGCGAACGGTTCGAAGCCAATTACCTCGCGCGCCTGATCCTGTGGTCGCAGGCCTATCCGGAAAACGAGCGCAACCGCCTGGCCGAGGCGCGCGTGGCCGACACGGCCATCGACGAATACCTGCGGCTCTCGCCGGCCAATGATCCGGCGCTGCCGACCCGCATCCGCTACGACCGCCTGCTGCTGTTGTCGAAGATGGGGCACCACCAGCAGGTCGTCGACGAATATCGCGCGCTGGGCGACACGGTCCCCGCCTATGCCCTGCCCGCGGTCGGCGATTCGCTGATGGCGCTCAAGCACCCGGTCGAGGCCGCGCCGGTGCTGGAAGCGGCGTTGCAGGCCGATCCGGACAACAGCGACGTGCGCATGCAGTTGGCCTATGCCTACCTGGAAAGCGAACAGCCGACCACCGCCATCCGCCAACTGGAAACCTACCGGGAAACCCAGCCGGCCTGGCTGTATGCCCCCGGTGCCCGCCAGGGCAGCCAGAACTGGCGTCGCGCCGACACCGACAGCACCCTGGCGATGCTGCGTGCGTTTTCCGAGGATCTGCCGACCGCCGAGCGCGAACTGACCGACATGCTCGGCATCGCCCCCAACAACGCCGGCATGCAGACTTCGCTCGGGCAGGTCTACATGATGCGGGGCTGGCCGGAACGCGCGCTGGAGCGCTTCCGCATGGCCTCCACCCTGGACGAACGCGACGTCAACGCGCGCGTTGGCCAGGTCGAAGCGCTGGTCACCCTGCGCCGCGACGACGAAGCGCGCGATCTGCACGGCCTGTTGGTGAAGGAATACGGTGACCAGCCGAACGTGCAGCGCATGGACGAACTCTGGCGCCAGCATCGCGGCTGGCAATGGCGCGCCTACGTGGCGGGCGCGCGCAGCCGCGGCGGCACCGGCAACACTCCGTTCGGCAATCGCGACGGCGAATACGGCGTGGAAGTGCAGTCGCCGCTGATCGACGACCGCTGGCGGTTGACCGCCGCGATCGACGATCGCTGGGCCGATTTCGACCGCGACCGCATCCACCAGCGCCGCCAGGGCGTGGGGGTGCGCTATGCCTACGATCGCCTGGACACGCATCTGGGTGTCTACCACTCCAGCGATCGCGTGGGGGGAACCGGCATCGGTCTGGACGTGGGCTGGCGCTTCAGCGACACCCTCGATGGACGCCTGTCGCTGCGCCGCAAGGACGCCGACGCCTCGCTGCAGGCGCGCGACGCCGGCATCACCGCGGACAGCGCGACGGTCGGCCTGGCCTATGAGCGCAACGAACGCACGCGCTTCGGCGGCGGACTGACCCATTGGCGCTACGAGGATGGCAATCGCCGCACCGCGCTCAACCTGGACGCGCAGCAGCGGCTGTTCACCCGCCCGCATTTCCTGCTCGATGGCCTGGCCGGCGTATCCGCCAGCCGCGCCAGCCGCCAGGGCACGCCCTACTTCAACCCCTCGCGCGACGGCACGCTGGAACTGGGCCTGCGCGCGGACCACCTGGCATGGCGCGAATACGAGCGCCACTTCCGCCACCGTTTCACCGCGACCGCCGGACGCTACTGGCAGGAAGGCTTCGGGACCGCGTGGGTACCGTCGCTGCGCTACGAGCATGAATGGCAGTTCGGCCTGGGCCGGGTCCTGACCTACGGCATCAACTGGTCGCGCCCGGTCTATGACGGCGTGCGTGAAGAGCGCTTCGGCTTCGACGCCGAACTGCGGTGGGGAGAATGATGATGAAGTCCATACGTCCGATCGGGCTGTTGCTGGGCCTGTTCGCGCTGGTGCTGCTGGCGCCGGTGTTCACCGCACGCGCCGCCGAGCCGCTGCTGGTGCTGAGCTACCACGACATCCGCGACGATGTCGCCAAGAAGGGTGACGCCGATGCCTACGCGGTCAGCACCCAGAATTTTGCCGCGCACCTGGACTGGCTGTCCGGCCACGGCTACCACCCGGTGTCGCTGTCGCAGGTGGTGGAAGCCTCGCGCGGCGGCACGCCGCTGCCGTCCAAGCCGGTGCTGCTGACCTTCGACGATGGCCTGCGCAGCCTGTACACGCACGCCTTCCCGTTGCTGCGCGCGTACAACTACCCGGCCCTGGCCGCGGTCATCACCGGCTGGGTCGACATGCCGGCCGGCCAGGAGATCGACTACGGCCCGCGCATGTTCAACCGCGACGATTTCGTCACCTGGGATCAACTGCGCGAGATGCAGGCCACCGGTCTGGTCGAAATCGCCAGCCACACCAACGCCATGCACAAGGGCGTGCAGTCCAATCCGCAGGGCAACCAGACCCCCGCGGCAATCACGCGCATCTACGACCCGGCCGCCGGCCAGTACGAAACCGAAGCCGTGTATCGCGAGCGCGTGCGCTCGGACCTGGCCACCAGCAGCGATCTGATCCGCAAGCATCTGGGCCAGGCGCCCCGCTCCATCGTGTGGCCGTATGCCGCCTACAGCAGCGTGAGCAACGACATCGCCGAGACGCTGGGCATGTCGGTGTCGTTCGATCTGGAAGGACCCAGCACGCCGGTGACCCGGGACCTGCACGGTCTCGCCCGCCTGCTGGTGATGGACAACCCGACCGTGACCGAGCTTGCCTACGAACTCCGCCATGATCCGGAAGCCGAGGGCATTCGCGCCCTGCAGGTCGATCTGGACGCGGTGTATGACCCGGATCCGCAGCAGCAGGCACGCAACCTGGATGCGCTGATCGAGCGGGTCAACCGCATCGGTCCCACCCACGTGTTCCTGCAGGCCTTCGCCGATCCCGATGGCGACGGCGCCGCGGATGCGCTGTACTTCCCCAACCGCTTCATGCCGGTGCGCGCGGATCTGTACAACCGGGTCGCCTGGCAGCTGTACACCCGCGCGCACGTCAAGGTGTACGCCTGGTTGCCGGTGATGGCCTACAAGCTGCCGCAACAGGCGCCGGACATGGCCATCGCCAGCCGCGAGGCCGACGGCATCCCGCGCCTGGACTTCACCCGCGCGGACGTGCGCCGGACCATCGCCGGCATCTACGAGGACCTGGCCGTGGCCTCCTACATGGAAGGACTGCTGTTCCATGACGACGCCTATCTGCGCGACACCGAACTGGCCTCGCTCGCCCCGGGCAACATCGAGGCGCGCACCCAGGCGTTGATCGATTTCACCCTGGAACTGAAGAACGCCGCGGAACGCTGGCGCCCCAAGCTCAGGACCGTGCGCAACCTGTACGCGCGCCCGGTGCTGGAGCCGCAGAGCCAGGCCTGGTTCGCGCAACGGCTGGATCTGTTCAACCGCGCCTACGATCACACCGCGCTGATGGCGATGCCGTGGATGGAAGGCAGCCGGCATCCGGAGAAGTGGCTGGATCAGCTGGTGGCCGCCGTGCGCACGCAGGACCCGCAACTGTCCCAGACCCTGTTCGAACTGCAGACGGTCGACTGGAACACCCGCAAACCCATCCCCGGCAAGCGCATCAATGCCCTGATCCGGCGCCTGCAGGCGCAGGGCGTGCGCCATCTGGGCTGGTATCCGGATGACTTCATCGGCGATCTGCCCCGCATGCCCGACGCCCGCGCCGGCATCTCCGCCCGCGGCTTTCCGTACGAGGAGCGCTGATCATGGACAAGATCCTCGCCGTACTTTTCGAATTCGCCTTCCTGTACCCGATCATCATGTCGTTCTTCTGGATGTCGGGCGGGCTCTACTACTACTTCCGCCGCGAACGCCACGAGCGCCAGCGCACGGATCCGCCGCCGCTGGCGAGCTATCCGAAAGTCTCGATCCTCATCCCCTGCCACAACGAGGGTGCCAACGCGGAGGAGACCATCGGCAGCGCCCTGCTGCAGAAGTACCCCGACTTCGAGGTGATCGCCATCAACGATGGCAGTCGCGACAACACCGCCGAGGTGCTCAACGCCATGGCCGCGCGCCACGACCGCCTGCGCGTGATCCACCTGGACCGCAACCTGGGCAAGGCCAACGCGCTGCGCATGGGCGCCCTCGCCGCGCAGTCGGAATACCTGGTCTGCATCGACGGTGACGCGCTGCTCGACGAGTACGCCGCGCACTGGATGATCTGGCATCTGACCTCGGGTCCGCGGGTCGGCGCGGTCACCGGCAATCCGCGCATCCGCAACCGCTCCACCCTGCTGGGCCGCCTGCAGGTGGGCGAGTTCTCCTCGATCATCGGGATGATCAAGCGCGCGCAGCGCGTGTACGGACGCATCTTCACCGTGTCGGGCGTGATCAGCGCGTTCCGCCGCACGGCCCTGCATCGCATCGGCTACTGGGCCGACGACATGGTGACCGAGGACATCGACATCAGCTGGCGCCTGCAGCTGGACCACTGGGACATCCGCTACGAGCCCAATGCGCTGTGCTTCATCCTGATGCCCGAGACCCTCCGGGGCCTGTGGCGGCAGCGCCTGCGCTGGGCGCAGGGCGGCGTGGAAGTGCTGCTGCGCCATGGCCGCGATTTCCTCAGCTGGCGCAAGCGACGCATGTGGGGCGTGCTGATCGAGTACCTGCTCAGCGTGCTGTGGGCTTACACCATGCTGATGATCATCGTGCTGTGGGCGCTGGGCAAGTTCATCGCCCTGCCGCCGGCGCTGTACGTGCACACCATCCTGCCCTCGTGGCACGGCGTGATCCTGGCGATGGTCTGCATGGCGCAGTTCGCCAGCAGCATCATCATCGACCGTCGTTACGAAACCCAGGTCGGCCGCAACTACTTCTGGATGATCTGGTACCCGATGGCGTACTGGCTGCTGAGCCTGTTCACCACCGTGGTCGCGCTTCCCAAGACCCTGTTGAAACGGCGTGGCAAGCGCGCCACGTGGGTCAGTCCTGATCGAGGTATCCGATGAAATACGATTCCCGCCTCATCCGCAAACCCTATGCCCAGCCGCGCCTCAAGCGCGCGGCCTGGGGCTTCGTCACCGCCGCCTTCTGGGGTCTGTACATTTACCTCTGGCTGCCGCTGGTCACCCTGATCCTGTGGCTGCTGGGCGTGCGCACCGCGTTCTTCGAGCTGTACACCCGCCAGCACCAGGTGGAGCCGTTCCTGATCGTCGCCATTCCCGTCATGGCCGCGGTCTGCGCGCTGGTGCTGATTGGCTGGGCCGAGTACAACCGCTGGCGCTTTGCCTCGCAGGACCGTCGCAGCCCACAGGAGGATGTCCGCGTGGACGAGGTGGCGCAGCGACTGGGCGCCGACCTGGCGCTGGCGCAGCGGCTCGGCCAGTCCAAGGTCACCCTGTTGCACATGAACGAGCAGGCGATTCCGGAATCGATGAGCACGCCCGCGCTCGCGGCCATGCCGGCCGGCTGATCCCGCGTTCCGCAATCCCCGCGGAAAAGACGTTTCAGGACGGTGTGTCGCCCCGGCGGCACACCGTCGTACAGGCGCGATCGGCGATAATGCGCGCGATGAAATCCGCGCAACACCCCTCCCCCCCTTCCGGCACCCTGGCTCCCACCGCTTCGCTCTGGTCTGGCCGCGGCCTGATCCTGGCCGGCATCGTACTGTCCGCGTTCAACCTGCGCACGGCGGTGACCTCGCTGACCCCGCTGCTGGATCAACTGGGCCATCTGTTCGGTTTCGGCGCCACCATGACCGGTGTGTTCGGCATGCTGCCGACCGCCGCGTTCGCCCTGTTCGGCGTGCTCACCCCGGGCCTTGCCCATCGCATCGGCCTGGAGCGGACCGCGCTGCTGGCGATGTCGCTGGCCGCCATCGGACTGCTGCTGCGCAGCTTCGCCGGGGGCAGCGGCGCGCTGCTCGCCGCGTCGGCGGTGGCGCTGGCCGGCATGGGTATCGGCAACATCGTGCTGCCGCCGCTGGTGAAACGCTATTTCGCCGACCGGGTCGGCACCGTCAGCACCCTCTACATCACCGTGCTGCAGGCCGGCACCATCCTGCCGGCGCTGCTGGCGGTGCCGGTAATGGCGGCGAGCAGTTGGCAGGTCTCGCTGGGCCTGTGGTCGCTGTTCGCGATGGCGGCGGCGTTGCCGTGGATCGGCGTGTTGTGGATCGAACGGCGCCACGACACGCCGATGGCGCAGGCGCATGACCAAGCGGTCAGCGCCAGCGACGAGGCACCGGAGCTGTCCTCGCCACCCGCGCATGGCCGGGTCTGGCGATCGCCGGTGGCCTGGGGCATGGCGCTGATGTTCGGCATGACCTCGCTGGTGACCTATTCGATGTTCACCTGGCTGCCCAAGCTGCTGATCGAAGCCGGGGGCAGCGAAGCGCTGGGCGGCACCATGGTCGGCCTGTTTTCCGCGCTCGGCCTGGTCGCGTCGCTGACCATGCCCGCGCTGGCGGTGCGCATGCGCAATCCGTACTCGGTCGTGCTGGCCTGCGTGGCGTTCTACCTGGTCGCCTTCGCCGGCCTGCTGTGGGCGCCGATGGCCGCGCCCGCGCTGTGGGTCGCGCTGCTCGGCATGGGCCCCAGCACCTTCCCGCTGGCGCTGACGATGATCAATCTGCGCACGCGGACGCCCGGGGGATCGGCCTCGCTGTCGGGCTTCATGCAGGGCGTGGGTTACTCGCTGTCCTGCCTGGGCCCGCTGATGTTCGGCCTGCTGCACGAACACACCCACGGCTGGACCTGGCCGTTTGGCTTCCTGCTGCTGTGCATCGGCGTGCTGCTGATCGGCGGTTACCTGGCCTGCAAGCCGCGCTTCCTGGAAGACACCTGGTAGGCAACCGGGATCCAGGGCTGGCAGAAGCGCAACGCCGGGCTTGCCCGGCTGCTGCCTCTCTCCAAACCCGCGTGGCGGAGCAGACTCCGCTCTACAGGAGGTCGGGGTGGCGGACCTGGCCTTCGCCGTGGACGACGAAGCGTTCGACCGTCAGCGACTCGGCGCCCATCGGGCCGTAAGCGTGCAGGCGGGTGGTCGAGATGCCGATTTCCGCGCCCAGTCCCAGTTCGCCACCGTCGCTGAAGCGTGA
>NZ_JANJUE010000038.1 GCF_024710765.1 Pseudoxanthomonas sp. | reverse complement strand
CCATGGTTTCACCGGTACGGCCGTTCACCGCGATGTAGTGCAGCATGCCGCCGTTGCTGCCGGGCTGGTGGTAGGAGTAGAGCCACACCGGCAGGTACATCGACACCCAGCGGGTGCCGTGGACTTCCAGTTGCTCGCGTTCCCAGCGCACGCCGCGGTCATAGCGCTCCACCGAGTCCTCGACCTGGGCCCGCGCGATCGACAGCAGCTGGTCTTCCAGGCGTGGCCGCATCCGTTCCACGTCCAGGGTGCGCTTCTCCGAGCTGAAGCCCAGCAGGTAGGAGGCATTCCATTTCAACGCGTTCTTGGTGTCGAACGGCAGGATGGTGTTGATGATGTTGTTGGTGTTGACCCGGGTATCCAGGTTGCCGCGCTCGGAGGACGATTCCAGCGGCAGGTCGTCCACGGTAAAATCCACCGCCCGCTTCACCTGGTACACGTCGGCGTCGTAATAGGTCTTGCGGTTGTTGCCGGAGCCGCGCGTGTATTCGCGGGTCTTGATCTCGCCCTTGCCGCTCACGGCGGCGCTCGCGTTGCCGTCGACGATCATGTAGGGCAGGTAGACGCCCACCACGTTCTCCGGGGTGAACTGTTCCTTGAATGCCTTCAGCGCGAACAGCTGCCGCTTGTCCACGAACTGGCGGATGCGCGCCACCGCATCCTCCTTGCTGATATGGAACGGCAGCACCGCATCGGGCACCGCGCCGTTGGCGACCTGCTCGTTGACGCCGAACACATGGCGGCACCAGTGGCAGCGCGCCGTCATCGTGCTCTCGGTGTTGACGGTGACCTCGGCGCCGCAGCCAGTGCACTTGAAGCTCATCAGGCTGGCCGCGCCAGCGTCGATGTCGCGCGCGCCCGAGGCGATGACGGTGCCGCGCAGCTGGTCGATGCCTTCGCCCAGCCCGAACGCTTCCTCCACCCGCGCCCCGTGCCACTCGTGGCGGCAGTACTGGCAGACCAGCAGGTCGGTGCCGAGCTTGAGCCGGACATCGGTGGCGCCGCACTTCGGGCAGCGGTTCAGGCCGTCGCGGAGCTCGGCCGACGCCGTGTCCAGCGCCACCGGATCCGGCGCCTCCAGTTCTTCGCGGATGGCGCCGGGCAAGGTGGCCGGATCGACCGGAAACTGGCCGGGCAGGGGCGGCACGTCGCGTGGCGAGCCGGGGCCGGTCACGGGCGCCGCCGGCAACGGCGGCGGGGTCTTGGGGTCGGACATGGTCGTGCTGCGTCCCGCGTGCTTACAGGCCCAGCGCCTTGGCCTTGAGCGCGTCGTAGTCGGCCTGGGTGATGAGGCCCAGGTCCAGCATTTCCTTGGCCTTCTTCAGCCGGGCGACCGGATCTTCCGCCGCCGGCGCGGCCGGGGCCACCGGCTGCTGCAGGCTGCCGACGCCGCCGACCATGCCGGTCGCCATGCCCAGTCCGACCAGCCCGGCGGCGCCGCCGTTCTCGCCGGCCGACTGGATGCCCTGTGCCACGCTGGCCTGCAGGTTGGAGTTGCCGCGCCCGCCCGACAGCGCGTCGGCGCGCTGCACGGTCTTCAGCAGCTCGCGGGTGTTCGCGTCGTACTCGATCGACACGATGGCGGTTTTGACGATGGCCAGCCCGCGATCCGAATTCCACTGGTAACCCTGCTCCACCGCCTCGGACAGGCTCTTCGCAAAGCCCAGCGAATCCTGCTGCAGCTTGGTGATGCGATTGCCCTTGGCCGGATCGTTCGTATACAGGCTGAAAGCCGGCGCCAGCGACCCCACCACCTCGTTGAACAACTGGCTGGCGGCGGCGTTGTCCATGTCGGTGAAATCGAACACCTCGCCCGGCTGCAGGTAGCGCGCCGGCACGAAGTTCTTCACGAACAGGATGGGGTCGACGATCTTCAGCGTGTAGGAACCACGCGTCACCGCGCCCACCTGGGTGTTGAGGAAGCCGTCATCCCAATAGATTTCCGACTGGGTACCGAAGCGGTTGTCCGGCAGCTCCTTCAACGACACGAAGAACGCCGCCTGCTGCGAACCCGGCTGGCCGCCGAACTTGAAGCGCTCCCAGCTCTGCTTGATCAACGGGCTGACCAGGCCGTCGCCGGCAAAGATGGACTGCGAGTTCACGTCGTCCGAGCGCCACTCGTAGCCGCCCGGCTCGGCGACGAACCCGGTCACCGCGCCGTCCTGCATCAGCAGCAGCCCGTAACCCTCGGGCACGACAATCTTCGACCCGTTGGTGATGATGTTGGAGGAGCCACGGGTGTTGGAACCCCGCCCCGCATTGGTCCCGCGCGGGACCGCCGCGAACAGCGCCGCCGTCGCCGGCAGGCCTTCCGGCACGGTGTAGAAGTCCTTCCACTGGTCCGCCAGCACGCCACCGACCGCTCCCGTCACCGCCTGTACAAGACCCATGACAAACTCCCTTCCGTTTTGTTACGGGCACCGTGCCCAGTATTGGCGGAACTATACCAGCGCTCCCGACACTGCCGATGACCCCCTGTCGCCAGTCACGGTCGATGCTCGTTGGCCGGAGTCCAGGCCAGAGCACGCGTTAGATTGACCATGCACACGGATGCTCGCTAGGCTGCCTGAAATCCGTCGGGACCGAGGTTGCGATGATCAAGTCCGCGTCCGTACTGGCCCTGTTCCTGTTCGCCGGTATGGCGCATGCCGGCGATGACTTCGATGCCCGCGTCGCCCGTGCGACCAAGATTGAGCGTTCATCACCCGTTGGTCGCGCCTACCTGATGCGATACATGCCCGAGGCCATGTCAACCTTCGAGAAGGTATATGGCGAGTGCTCCAGCCGTGGCACGAAAGGGACAGCGGAGAATTTCACCGTAGTGTTCGACATCGATGCCACGGGCGGTATCACCAATGTCGCCGTCCGGGAAAAGGAACAGAGCGCATACACCAAGTGCTATGTGGAAGGAATCACGAAGATAAAAGGGCCCCCTCCTCCCGAGTCGTTCGCAAAGAAGGGTTTCCCGGTCGTGATCGAAGAAACGCACCATATCCGTTGAACAAGGGAAAAAGGGAAACCGTGAAAAACGGGATCAGCATCAAAAAAGTGTTTGTCGCAGCCTTGCTTTGCATCGCACCCCTGGTGCTTCATGCCACGACCTGGGCCACCCGCCAGGTGCGCGACCCAATCACGAACGAGCGGGTGAAGGTCCATGAACCCATGTCGTCCGGAAGCTACATCTATAGCTGGCCGGAGAAGTCCGATCAGGTGTTCTGGCCGTTCACCGACAACAATTGGCTCTGGTTCAATCCGAAGTCGGGCTACATTGCTTTCGGAAGCGACTTCGCCGAATTGGACCCGACCAAGCGCGCCGCCCTGAAAGCCTGGCTCTCGTCCAACTTTGACCGGAAGGCGCCACCACAGTCCCGGCGGGATCTCCTGATGTGGGCGCAGAAGGTCTACGCCGTCCGCGGGATGGACGATGATTTCTGGTGCCACTTCTTCCGCCTGATGGCGTTTGAAACCCGGGACGATCCAAAGACAAGCCTGGACTACGTAAAGAAGGCGCTACTCCTGCTCGAAAAGCGCTTGCCGGCTGCCACCGATCCGGGGCGCACGTTGGAAACCCTGTATCTGCTCGGCGAATACAACCGGAGGCTTGGCCGGGACGACGATGCCAATCGCTACCTGGAGCGCCTGGGTTCGTTCGAGGTGGACGACAAGCAATCAGGCTTCAAGCAATACCTGCTTGAAATCGCCAGGGAACAACAGGTGCTTCCGTCAGGTCAACCGGCCGGGAACGGCTCCGCTACCAGCGGAGACCACTGATCACCTTGAGGCCGAGGCAGGCGCTCGTCTGGTTGAAGCCGAAGCACGGGGAGCCGCTTCGCTGAGGGGCCAACTTGGCCGCCACACCATTAGAACAACTCATGCGTCGCACAAGTTTTGGTCATTTGTGCGCCGAAGCTTGCCCGGGCAATGTCCTCGTCCTTCCAGACAGAGGATGGCAGTGGGCATGAACGCAGGTGATGGGTTTCGTTCGGCGCTTCGGGTTTTCACGCTGGTCATCGCGGCCGCCACGGCGCTGCCGGTCCTGGCGCAGGATCCGCCGGAATGGTCCACGCCGGTCAAACCCTTCCGCATCGCCGGCAACGTCCACTACGTCGGCACCCAGGGGCTGGCCGCCTACCTCATCACCACCCGGGACGGTGCCATCCTGCTCGACGCCACGCTGGCGCAGAACGCCGGCCAGATCGAGCGCAACATCGAAAGCCTGGGCGTGCCGCTGCGCGAAGTGAAGCTGCTGCTCAGCGACCACGCCCATGCCGACCACGTCGGCGCGATGGCGCAGCTCAAGCGGGACACCGGCGCGCGCTTCCTCGCCAGCGAAGGCGACCGCTGGGCACTGGAGAACGGCCGCAACGAAGGCGACAACAACTACGGCGTCATGCCGTTCGAGCCCATCCCGGTGGACGAGGTCATCCGCGACGGCCAGATCGTCCGCCTGGGCGAGGTCGAACTGACCGCGCACCTCGCCCCCGGCCACACCCGCGGCTGCACCAGCTGGAGCATGACCGTGGACGACCGCGGCACCCCGCGCCGGGTGCTGTTCCTGTGCAGCATCACCGTGGCCGGCAACACCCTGGTCGGCAACAAGACCTATCCCGGCATCGCCGACGACTACCGCGCCACCTTCGCCAAACTCGCCGCCCTGCGCGCGGACATCGTGCTGACCAGCCACCCCGAGATGGCGGGCGTGCTGGAGCGGGCGGCCAGGCGGGATGCAGGCCAAGCGGATGCGTTCATTGAGCCCACCCTGCTCCCTACGCTGGTGAAGAGCTTCAGCGCGGCGTTCGAGGAAGCGTTGAAGGAACAGGAAGCCGCAAACCGGCACTAAGGAGAGATACCGCCGTGGAGTCTGATTCAAGCTGACCCATGAGATAGTGGGCGCCTGCCAGACAGGGAACGCTTGGGCTCATGCAATACCGCATCGATTGGGTGGACCGGGAGACGCTTGCATATCGCGCGGAGGGACTCTCGGTGCTCGTGTGGGTCGACTATGAAGAGGGTCTACTCTCTCGTGGCCGGGTGATACACACGGATTCCATCCAGCACTGGCTGGATGCGGATTCCAAGGTGGTTCGCGCCGTCACGGAAGACGAGCGGGGATCCATCATCGCGGCCATCCAGAAGCACTATGCGGAAGAAGGTCGGCCGTCCAGGTCGATGCCGCAGGCGAATGAAGAAGGGCTCGTATGAGTATTCCCAGAGACATACCCGGCCGCATCATCAATAGCGACAAGCCCGGCCATAGGGTCAAGGTCAGCGATGATGCCGAGGACACCGGCGGATTTCTGATACTCGAATGGTGGGACGAACCATCCGACTCAAGGCAGTCGGCCACCTTCGACTCATGGGTTACGGATGAAAGTGCCTTGCAGGCGTTCTTTTCGGAGACCGGATGGCAAGTGGATTGGCAGGGCGCCCTAGGTCATGTTCGAGGTGATGCCGGTACGGTTGCCGTCAGTAGCGAGGAGTTCGATCCGAGTTCCTGGGAGCCGATTTCCGTCAACGAACTGGAAGCGCTCGTGACCAGTCAGCTCAATGAGTGTTCACAAGCCCAACGGACGTATTTCGACACCTATCGAGTAGCGCCCTATGCGGTGCCGTTCCAGCGTCGATATGGACTGGAGCATGTGCTGGTCGTGGCCCATCTTCCCAATGGGCTTCTCTATTTCGAGGACGTCGAAGAAGGTTTCGAGCTGGGAAATCTGGACGCCAACGGTAGGCTTTACGACTGCGGCTGCAATCAGCTTTCCCTTTCCCAGACATTGGTGCGGTTGGGCATCCGGTAATTCAAGGCGTCTCTTCAAACAACCGGACCGATACCAGCGAAGGCGGCACGTCACCCGATAAACGGCGCGGCTGCACCCTTCAATAGCGCACTGATTCGCGCTATGGTCCGCCCCGGGGTAATGGGGAAGGCCACATGGGACGTGGTAAACGCAATCTCATCGACGTGCTGGCGGGCCTGCCTTGGTCGGTCGGCCTGGTGGTGGGTGCGCTGGGCTATCTCGCGCTCGCTCACGGCGTCCCCATGTGGTTCGCCCGTCAGGGTGGGCCTTTCGCGCAGGCGTTCGCCGGTGCGTCCAATCCTTTCGGGCTGCTGGGCTGGGTGTTCCTTGCCCTGTGCGCCATCGGCGCGCTTGCCTCATTTTTCAGGGCCCGGCGCACGCGCCAGCTGCTGGATACCCGCACCGGTCTGGAAAGCATCGCCGCGCTGGGCTGGCGCGACTTCGAGCGGCTGGTCGGCGAAGCCTTTCGCCGTCGCGGCTACAGCGTCGAGGAAACCGGCCTAGGAGGCGCCGATGGCGGCATCGATCTGATTCTGCGTCGCGATGGCCGACGCATACTGATGCAGTGCAAGCAATGGCGGCGCGAACGCGTGCCCGTCAATGTGGTGCGGGAGATGTATGGGCTGATGGCCCATCACCGGGCGGATGAGGTGCGGATTGCCGCGCTGGGCGGGTTTACGCCGGACGCCGAACGATTTGCCGAGGGGAAGCGGATAGAGCTGATCGATGGTTCGGCTTTATTGGCGATGATCGAGGAAGGACGAGCTGTGAACTCGGGAGCGATTGACGCAAGAAATCGCATAGAACCCAAGCTGGTTGCAACGACAGAGAAGCTGATAGACATGCCGTCCTGCCCGCGATGTGGCGAAACAATGATTCACAGAGTTAATCGGCGGAATGGAAATGGATTCTGGGGCTGCTCCACATTCCCGACATGCAAAGGAATTCGTAATTGTGTTCATTGAGAACACGCTGGAGGGTGGAATGACTACTTTCGGCCCAAAGCGGGCATCCATCAATGCTTCTCCGCGGCTTTTTAAATACACCTTGTTCGGCTTGCTGGCTCCGTCTATACATCGGCTTGTTTGCCGGACTCAGCCGCCCTAAGATCGAGCCGTATCAAGGGGATAGCCCACCACACGGCGTACTGTGGATAAGTCATATAACCTGACCCAGGGATCCGGCTATTAGTTAGTTAGGGGGCTCAGATGCGGCAGCGCATGCTTCTCGTAAAAGCAAGCAACGATGTGTGCTCCACCGAGGTGTCCCATATCGAGAAGATATGCGACATGTTCTGCATCGATCACGAAGTGATAGAGCTTACTTCGCTTGAGAACTTCGAGGCCCAAGCGAAAACTTTTGGCAAGTTCGACTACCTCTATCTCGGAGCACACGCCGACCAACACGGATTCGGTGAGGCCAGTGGAACTCCCTCGTACTCTTGGGACCACTTTGCTATCACGCTATGCTCCGCGGATTGTCTTAACGCTGAGTCCGTTCTGCTCCTTGGCTGCTGCCGCGGCGGGCTTCGGATGGTCGCAATGTCGATGTTTCTTGCTTGCTCCAAGATTGATTACGTCATTGGCCCTCGCTGGACGGTAACGCCTCAAGACATAACCACGGCGTTCCACGTATTTCTGTATAACCTAGCCATTCGTCGTGAGCAGCCAAGCACTGCGGCAGCTCGCGCTTCCGCAGCGACGGGCTATGACTTTTATTATTACGATCGAGTAGAGGTTGAGGATTCTGTTAACTCGAACCTCATGATGGAGCGAGTGATAAAGGCGTGGGGCTTGGACGATGATGTGCCCGCCCCCTAACAATTCATTCAAGCCGAATCCGCTTCGCGGGTCGGCTTGATTCAGGCGTTAAACTCTTATGAGAATGCCATGGGGAAGACAGACGACAGCACTTTCGCCGTATCTGCGGGACCCCAACCGACTCGGCGACGTGATTGCGGCCATCCAGGCGATGGCTACATATAAGTTTTACAAGTTGCCTTTCACGGGCTGGGCGGATCGCATATCCGCCGATGAAACCCAGTCCGAGAAATGGAAAACAGTCTTTCTGGAGCATCCGGAGTTCTTTCGCTTGGACTCGGCGCGGGCAAAGGCGTCTCTGGTGTGGCGGCGGCAGTTCCCGAAGAGGTATGACGTGGATGCGGAGCGAGTTCTAACAAGCGGTGAGTACCACGCATTGAATGCTGAGCAGAAGCTTCGCGTATCTCGCGTCCCGCTATCTTCTACGGACATCAAGGCACTCGTCGATACAGCGGTGAATTTGCATTCGCGTGCCCTTGAGCACCAGAAGGACAGGCGCTGGTGGGTTGCTCTGGCTGGGGCGGCGGGTGGCCTCGCCGGATCGGTGCTTGGCGCACTGCTGAAATGACAGCGAGTTCTAACTAGTCGCTCGAGCCGACTCGCGTCGGCAAGCCGCCGCTCGCGGATCAGCTTCAACGCTGGTAGATGTCCGCTTCTGGCCTATTCCGTTGAAAAACTCTGTTGAATCGGCCGGCTGATGCTGATTCACTGACGTCCCATCGATCGAGCGGAAGTTCACGCGATGATGGGACGTCAGGAAGTCGGCCAAGTGCCGCTGTTCTACGCCTTCAACCTGGAAG
>NZ_JANJUE010000258.1 GCF_024710765.1 Pseudoxanthomonas sp. | reverse complement strand
CATGTCGTGGGCCTGGAGCCCTGCCCGATGTGCATCGTGCAACGGTATGCTCTTATTTTGGTAGCTGTTTTCGCAGGATTGGCAAGTCTTAGCGGCAAAAAAGGCTGGTGGATGTCGTTCACCGTGCTGGCGGTGGTGTCGGGCGGTTTTGGGGCCTTCACGGCCGCGCGCCAGAGCTGGCTGCAGTGGTATCCGCCCGAAGTGGCCACGTGCGGACGCGACTTCTACGGCATGATCGAAAACTATCCCGTCAGCCGTGCCATTCCCATGATCTTCCGTGGTTCAGGTGACTGCTCGGCGATTGACTGGACCTTCCTGGGCGGGTCGATTGCCAACTGGTCCTTCGTCTGGTTTGTGGTGTTCGGCCTCGCCATGCTGTGGCTGCTGGTGCGCGGCATGCGTGCCGGCCGGGCCTGAATCACCCCATGACGGCCATCGTCCAGCCTCTGCGCCTGCTGCTTCTGGGCGCCACGGGCGCGGTGGGCCGCGAAGTGCTGGCCCAGGCCCTGGCTGATTCCCGGGTGGCTGAGGTGGTCGCCCCCACGCGCCGCCCGCTCGGGGCACATGAGCGGCTGCGCAACCCCATCACCGATTTCACACCACTGGATGCGGCTGCGCCGTGGTGGCAGGCCGATGCCGTGGTCAGTGCACTGGGCACCACCATCAAGGTGGCGGGCTCGCAAACTGCTTTTGCCGCTGTGGACCGTGATCTCGTCATCGAAACCGCACGCCTGGCCCGGCAGGCCGGCGCCACGCGGCTGGCGCTCAACTCTTCGCTGGGAGCCAGTGCCCAGGGCAATTTCTATCTGCGCACCAAGGCGCAGGCCGAGGAGGGCGTGCGTGCGCTCGGCTACCCCTCGCTCACCATCGTGCGCCCCTCGCTGATTGCCGCAGAGCGCGAGACGGTGCGCCCGGGCGAGGTGGCCGGCCTGTGGCTGTCGCGTGCGCTCGGGCCCTTGATTCCCCGGCGCTACCGGCCGGTGGCGGCAGCGCGCATTGCGAGCACCCTGCTGGAGGCCGCACTGCAGGGCGCG
>NZ_JANJUE010000242.1 GCF_024710765.1 Pseudoxanthomonas sp. | reverse complement strand
CATAGTCGAGGCTCGAACGGGCGGCGCGGTGATAGGCCTTATCGCCCAGCGTGGTGATATGGCCGCGCACCGAGGTGATGTGGGCCCGCAGATGCTGGTCGCGATCGATCTCGTCGCTGTTCACAAAGGCTTCGAAGGCCGTCAGCGACACCTTGGAATCGATCACCAGCCGATCACCATTGGGCATGAGGATTTCGACATCCGTACGGACGCGCTGGCCATCCTCGCCGGTATGGCTCTGCTGGGTGAAATACTGCTCGCCTTCGCGCAGGCCGGACTGTTCGAGAATGGTGGAGAGGATCATCTCGCCCCAGGCGCCCTGGGTCTGCGAATTGCCCTTCAATGCCCGCGTCAGGTTCTGCGCTTCGGTGGTGATCTGGAGATTGCTCTCGGCCAGCGCCCGGATACGCTCGCCCATGGCGGATCGGTCTTCGACCAGGTTCTTGTGGAACTCGGTGATCTTGTCCTGGAGGGGCTTCAAAAGCGTATCGACCTGCTCCCGGTTCTGCTTGGTGAAGGTCTCGCTGTGAGTTTGCAGCACCTCGCCGGCAATGGCCTTAAACTCGTCGGTCATCTGCTGGCGAGCTTCCATGAAGCGCTTGAGGTTCGCCTCGTTCTGGCGCTGTTGCTCGTCCAGCCGCGTGCGCATGGCGGCCAGTTCGGACTGCAGACCGCCGGACTTCTCCCGTTCGCTGTCGAGCAGGTCTGCCGCTCGTTGCCGCTCGCGCTCAATCTGGGCTTCGAGATCACGGATGCGAGCATCGCGGGCTGAAACCTGTTCGAGGAAATTGGCCCTGAGCGTGTCGGCCGCCTCGCGGGCGGCGGCGTCAGCGCGCCGGGCATTGCTTCGCGCCCATAACACCAGGCTGAGCACCAGCGCCATGAGCAGGAGCGCGCCGCCGGCGACGAGGGCCATGGCCGCGGTGACAGGGACATCGCCCAAGGTGAACAGAATCAGGTCGAGATCGCGCATGCGTGCAATCTAGTCCGATTCTTCCGTTCGCAAAATGTTCTACTAACCGGACTGGATTGACAGGGGGCGGAGTTGACCGCGGGGGTGGAAATCGCCATATCGGGGGCAATCCACTCATCGCCGGACTTTTTCTCATGGCCATCCGCCCCATCCTCATCATTCCAGACGCGCGCCTCAGGGCCGTTGCCGACCCGATCATCGAGGTCGATGACGAGATCAAGGCGCTGGCCAAGGACATGCTGGACACCATGTATGACGCACCAGGCATTGGCTTGGCCGCACCGCAGATCGGGGTCATGTAGCGCATCGTGGTGTTGGACCTGGCTGGAGAAGGCGAGCCCGCTGCCCCGCTGGTGATGATCAACCCGGAAATCACCCATTTCGGCGACCAGATGCAGGTGACCGAGGAAGGATGCCTTTCCATTCCCGAGCTCTATTACGAGGTCGAGCGTCCC
>NZ_JANJUE010000197.1 GCF_024710765.1 Pseudoxanthomonas sp. | reverse complement strand
CGCCGCGTGCTCAAGCAGTTCGAACAGCGGCACGCGGCCGATGAGGAAGAGGATGAGCTCCTGTCGGTGGCGTCACGCCTCGGCCAGCGCTTCGACGATCTGGACGGCGACGTGTCGACCCTGCAGGAACGCGCCCGCCTGCTCCAGGACGAGGTCGCCGCCAAGCTGGCCGAACGCACCAACACCCACCTGTACGTGCTGTCGATGATCACCGCGTTGCTGTTGCCGCCGAGCCTGGTGGTGGGCATCTTCGGCATGAACCTGCACGGCCTGCCATTCGCCGATCATCGCGCCGGGGCCTCCGCGGCGCTGGTCCTGTGCGGTCTGTCCAGCCTGGCGGTCTACCTGATGCTGCGCCGGCTGGGTGTCTCGCGTTCGACCTGATCCGACCTGGTCGCCCGGCCGACGGACGGCCGCTCAAGAATCGCGGTCCGGGGCCGACATCCCTTCGTACCCCGCACCGTACCGCCCCATGCTCATCATCGTTGGAATCCTGGTCGTCATCGCGAGCGTGCTGGGCGGCTTCGTCGCCTCGCATGGAAAACTCGCCGCGCTCTGGCAGCCGTTCGAACTGGTGATCATCGGCGGCGCCGCGCTGGGCGCGTTCCTGATGAGCAATCCGCCCAAGGTGGTGAAAGCGACGTTCGCCAGCATTCCCGCGGTGTTCAAGGGCGACAAATACAAGTCGACCGACTACCTGGACGTGCTGACCCTGATGTACGAGCTGTTGAACAAGGCTCGCCGCGAGGGCTTCATCGCGCTGGAATCGCACGTGGACGCCCCGTCCTCGAGTGATCTGTTCAACAAGTACCCGAAAGTGCTGGCGGACCATCACCTGATGGACTTCATCACCGACTGCCTGCGCCTGATGGTCGGCAGCAACATCGAGCCGCACGAGCTGGAGCCGTTGCTGGAACTGGAGCTGGAAAAGCACCACCACGAAATGATGGCGCCGGCGCATGCGCTGGCCAAGGTCGCCGATGGCCTGCCCGGCTTTGGCATCGTCGCGGCGGTGCTCGGCATCGTCATCACCATGGGTTCGATCGGCGGCGACATCGTCCAGGTCGGCGCGCACGTGGCTGGCGCGCTGGTCGGGACCTTCCTCGGCATCCTGCTGGCCTATGGTTTCGTCGGTCCGCTGGCGGCCGCGGTCGAAGCGCGCGCCGAACAGGACAGCCGCATCTACGAGAGCGTGAAGACCGCGCTGCTGGCCTGCCTGCGCGGCTACAACCCGAAGGTCGCGCTGGAATTCGCCCGCAAGACCCTGCCCTCGAACGTGCGTCCCCAGTTCGCCGAATTCGAGACCCACCTCAAGGGCGCGAAGTAGGCAGCGCCATGGCCGAGAAGTCGACGGTCATCGTGGTCCGCCGGGTCCGCAAGGTCCAGGGCGGTGGCCACCACGGCGGTTCCTGGAAGGTCGCCTACGCGGATTTCGTCACCGCGATGATGGCGTTCTTCCTGGTGATGTGGCTGGTCGGCGCCACCACCAACAAGGACCGCGCGGCGATCTCCGAGTATTTCCGCAATCCCAGTCCGCTCAGCGGCAAGAGCTTTTCGCCCGCGCCCGGCCCGAACGGGCCCGGAGGCGCGAGTACGTCGCTGATCAAGCTGGGCGGCACCATGGACATTCCGCGCGGCAGCGGCGACGACCCCTTCAGCAAGCCCGATCCCGACAACCGCACGCCGACCGCGGCGCCGGATCCGGACCAGGCAGCGCGGGAGCACGCCCAGGACCAGCGGCGGCTGGAAGCGCTGATGCAGGCGCTGGAAGAAGCCATCAGCCGCAGCCAGGCGCTGGAGCCGTTCAAGGATCAGCTGCTGATCGATCTGACCCCGGAAGGCCTGCGCATCCAGATCGTCGACCAGCAGAACCGGCCGATGTTCGATCTGGGCAGTTCCTCGCTCAAGTCCTATACGGCGGACATCCTCCACGAGCTGGCCGGCTTCATCAATCGCGTGCCCAACCACATCAGCATCACCGGGCACACCGACGTCACCGGCTACAGCCGTGCCGGATACACCAATTGGGAACTCAGCGCGGATCGCGCCAACGCGGCGCGCCGCAGCCTCGTCGAGGCGGGCATGGACGAGAGCAAGGTCACCCGGGTGGTCGGGCTCTCCTCCTCGGTCCTGTTCGACAAGCAGAACCCGCAGAATCCGATCAACCGTCGCATCAGCATCGTCATCATGACCCGCGCCGCCGAGGCCGAGGCGCTGGACGACAAGGGACTGGCGCTGGGCAAGGTGCTGGCCGACGCGGACACGCAGGTGCCCGGCCTGCCGTCACCGTCCCCGCTGCCGCCGCGCGCCGGACATCCCTGACCGATTTCGCCGTGCCCGCGCGGGAGGCTATCCTTGCGCGATGACCCTGCGCACCATTTCCGCCACCCGTTACGTCACCCCGCTGCGTGAGGGTGGTTCGATGCCCGCCATCGTCGAGGCCGACGACGACGGCATGTACGTGCTCAAGTTCCGCGGCGCCGGCCAGGGGCCGCGCGCGCTGGTGGCGGAACTGATTTCCGGCGAGATCGCGCGGGCGCTGCAGTTGCCGGTGCCGGAAATCGTGCTGGTCGAACTGGATCCGGATCTCGCGCGTACCGAGGGCGATCCGGAAATCCAGGATCTGATCAAGGCCAGCGCCGGCCTCAACCTGGCGCTGGACTACCTGCCCGGCGCGGCCAACTTCGATCCGGTCGCCGAACAGCCGGCGGCGGACCTGGCCTCGGACATCGTCTGGTTCGATGCCTTCATCAGCAACGTGGACCGCACCGTGCGCAATCCCAACCTGCTGATCTGGCACCGCCGCTTGACCTTGATCGACCACGGCGCTTCGCTGTATTTCCACCATGGCTGGGATGGCGACACCAGCGGTGCGGGCCGGCCTTTCCCGCTGATCCGGGATCACGTCCTGCTGCCCTGGGCCAGCGAACTGGAAGCCGCCGACGCCCGGTTGAGCGCCCGCCTGACGCCGGGTCTGCTGGCGGGCATCGTCGCGCAGGTACCGGATACCTGGCTGCAGGGCGGCGACGCCTTCGGCCCGCCCGACCAGCAGCGCGCGGCGTATGCCCATTACCTGCAGCAACGCCTGGCGCTGCCGCATGCGTTCGCGCAGGAGGCCCAGCGTGCACGCGCCTGATACCTACGACTATGCGGTGATCCGGGTCGTCCCGCGCGTGGAGCGCGAGGAATTCATCAACGTCGGCGTGATCGTGTCCTGCGAGAAGACCGGTTTCCTGCAGGCGCGCATCGAGTTGGACGAAGCCCGCGTGCGCGCACTGGATCCGCGCGTGGACCTGGAATCCTTGCAACGCCATCTCGCCGCCATCCCGCGGATCTGCGAAGGCGGCGCCCAGGCCGGCCCCATCGGATTGTTGCCCAAGCGCGCACGGTTCCACTGGCTGACCGCCAAGCGCAGCGCCATCATCCAGACCTCGCCCGTGCACATGGGCAAGTGCGGCGACATGCAGGCGGTGATCGAACACCTGCTCGACCGCATGGTGCGGATCCGGTGATCCGGCGATGAGCGTGTATGTCGACGACGCGGTGCATGCCTGGCGCGGCCAGCGCTGGGCGCATCTGATGGCCGACAGCCTGGAAGAACTGCACGCGATGGCGCAGCAGTTGGGAATCCCGCGCCGTGCGTTCCAGAACAAGACCAGCGGCGCCCACTACGACGTAACCGCGGACCTGCGCGAGGATGCCATCCGGTTGGGGGCAGTCCCCATCTCCCGGCACCAGGACCGCGCATTGGTCAAGGCAGTGATCGCCCGCGCCAAGGAGCAGGGACGCGGCGGCGACTGAACCGCATGGCCGGACCGCCAGCTCCCCTGTCAGGGTGAAGCTGCGTTCGACGGCGCCAGCCGCGCCAGTACCGAAGTCACTTCACCGGCAATCTCGTCCTGCATCGCCAGTTTGTCTTCGTGCGGGCGGTCGTAGGTGTCCGACCACACCACGAAGCCATCGTCGGCGCGCAGCAGCCGCACCGACACCCGCAGGGTGCTTTCGGATTTGCGCACGCTGCCGTCCAGCAGATAGGCCACGCCGAGCGAGCGGGCAATTTCCGGAACCGGTACCTGCTTGTCCTTGAACTGGAACGAGGCGGTCGGCGCGGAGACCCGCAGGCCAGGCACCTGGCTCAGGCGGACAATCAGCTCCTCGGTCATGCCGTCGGCGAAGGGTTCCTCGTTCATCGCATCGGTCAGGTCCAGGAACGGCAGCACCGCCAGCGTCTGCAGCCGCGATGCCGCGGGCACCTGCACCGCCGCCTCGGCGTCCTCGCGATCACCCAACTGATAGGCGGCCACGCCGAAAACCACCAGCAACGCCACCGCCAGCAGCCAGCCCAGCCGCGCGGGAATCCCACGAGCACGGCGGTCCGCGTTGTCCACGGGCGCGGCCGGAACCGCTCGCTCCGGCCCCGTGGACTGCGCGACGACGCTCGCCGGTTCAATGGCCGAGGGGACGGTGGCCACCTCGGCAATCAGCCGATAGCCCAGCCGGGGCACGGTGGCGATATAGCGTGGCTGCCGGGAATCATCACCCAGTTGGCGGCGCAGCGAGGTGATCGCCTGGTAGACCGAATCCGGACTGACGATGACCTCCGGCCAGCCGCTGGCCAGCAACGCATCGAGGCTGACCACCTCGCCGGGCTGCTCGGCCAGGCGCAGCAGCAACGCCAGCGCGCGGGCCTCCAGGGGCACGCGATCGTTGCCCCGTGCCGCCACCCCGGACACGGTGTCCACGTCCCAGTCACCGATGCGCAGCAGGGTTCGCGCGGTCTTGTCCAAGCGTCCGTCCATTGGTTTCAGAACTTTTCAGCGTGTTTCAGCGCGGCCGTCAGGACTTCCGCCGGCCGGGGGCGGCATCGTACCGCGCGCCGGTCCGACGACACAGGGCCCCTCGCATCCAACACTCCACTCCGGGAATCCGCATGACGGCAGCACTGAAATCCATCACGCTCGGCCTGGCCGGCGCCCTGCTCTGGCTATCGCCTTTCGCCCCTGCCCAGGCAGGGTCCGCCACATCCGACACGCCCGTCGATGACCCCCACTGGGTGGCCAGTTGGGGTGCGGCCCCGGTCACCGCCGGTCCCGCGCTGCCGCCGCGGACGATACGCCAGGTGATCCGCACCAGCCTGGGCGGGACGGCGGTACGGATACGCCTGTCCAATCTGTTCGGCGGCAGCCCGCTTGTCGTCGGGTCGGTCCGCGTGGCGCGATCCGCGGACGGTCCCGCCATCCAGGCAGGCACCGATCGGAGCGTGAGCTTCGACGGCATGGCGCAGGTGACGCTTCCGCCCGGAGGCTCGGTCCTGAGCGATGCGGTGGCGTTGCCGGTGGCGGCGCTGGAAAGCCTGGCCATCAGCCTGTACCTGCCGGAAGGTGCATCCGCGCCGACGGTCCACCAGGTCGGCAACCAGACGGTCTACCTGGCACAAGGCGACCTGACCTCGCAGTTGCGATTCGAACCCGAAGGCGAAGCCGACGACACCCGCTACCTGCTCACCGATCTGGAAGTCGCCGCGGAAGTGGATGCACGCGGTCTCGTCGTGCTCGGTGATTCGATCACCGACGGCGTGGGTTCCAGCGAAAACGCCAACGCGCGCTGGCCGGATCGGTTGGCCGAACGTCTGCAGGCCACTCCGGCAACCCGCGCCATCGCCGTGGTGAACGCCGGCATCGCCGGCAATCGCATCCTCAATGACGCGGTGGCGCCCTACCGTGGCCCGAGTTCATTGTCCCGCCTGGATCGCGATGTGCTGGCCAAACCTGGCGTACGCTGGTTGCTGCTGCTGCAGGGAGGCAACGACATTTCGGCTTCGGATCTGCTGGACGCGCCGGACCAGAAGGTCAGTGCGGCACAGATCATCGAAGGCATGCAGGCGATCATTGCCCGTGCCCGCGCACGTGGCATCGAAGTCTGGGGCGCCACCCTGCTGCCACGAGGCGGCACCACCTTTCCGACGCCGCCGACCGCAGCCGCGCGCGCCAAACGGGATGCGGTGAATGCCTGGATACGCGAATCAGGCGCGTTCGACGTGGTGGTGGACTTCGCCCAGGTGATGCGCGATCCGGAGAAGCCGGATCACCTGCTGCCCGCCTACGACAGCGGCGACCACCTCCATCCCAACGATGCCGGTTACCGTGCGATGGCCGAAGCCATCGATCTCATGCAATTGGTGAACAAGCCTTGGTAGACGGGCAAGGGGGCATCACCCCGCTTGCCCCTTCCGCGCGCATTCCGTTCACTCCTTCCCCGCAAGCATTCCGTCCACGCCCCTTCCCCCGCATGCGGGGGAA
>NZ_JANJUE010000195.1 GCF_024710765.1 Pseudoxanthomonas sp. | reverse complement strand
CGGATGTGCCGTCCCAAAATTCCCACCGGCGACACGAACCCCAGCCGCTTCGCGGCTGGGGCGCGAGGACCGGGGTGTGTTTCTTTGATTCTTTCTTTGCACAAGCAAAGAAAGAATGCCCCCGCGGCGAGCGCGCCATCGGCGAGAACCGATAGCAACCCGCGCGCCAGCGCCCAAAAAGACAAGGCGATAGCCTCTTACTCCTAGCCCCCATCCGCAGCGGTGGCGACGCGGGCAAATCCGCAGCACGCCGCGCAGGACACGCGGCGTTTTGGGCCGGCACACAGATGTGCCGTCCCAAAAATCCCTCCGGCGACACGGAACCCAGCCACCCAGCGGCAACCACACCCGCAATCGCTCAAGACAACTCAAGCAACCGTTCTTCGCACACCAAGTCTCGCCAAGTGCATCGCAACTACCAGTGCACCCCTCGCATCAACGCCGCAAACGCAATCTGCTCCTGGCTCGGCGCCGCTTCCTTCAGCGCCTGCCGATCCCCCTTGGCCGCCGCCGAATCCGGGAACAGTTCAAAGGCGGTACTCATGATCACTTCGTAGGCCTTCGGCGCCACCGCATTCACCAGCGCGGCGAAAATGCCCAGGCGGGTGGCGATGCGGCTGGGCTTCTCGATGATGCCCTTCACCACCAGGTCCGCTGCCTCGTCCGGGGTCAGCGTCGGCACGCTGTCGTACATCTTGGTCGGAGCGATCATCGGGGTCTTCACCAGCGGCATGTTGATGGTGGTGAAGCTGATGCCCTTGCCCGACAGTTCGCCCTGCGCACAGCGGCTGAACGCGTCCAGCGCCGCCTTCGAGGCGACGTAGGCGGAGAAGCGCGGCGAGTTGGCCAGCACGCCGATCGAGCTGATGTTGATGATGTGGCCCTTGCGGCGGTGGGTCATGCTGGGCAGGAAACCCATGATCAGGCGCAGGCTGCCGAAGTAGTTCAGCTGCATGGTCCGCTCGAAATCATGGAAGCGGTCATAGCTGAGCTCGATGGAACGGCGGATGGAGCGGCCGGCGTTGTTGATCAGCACGTCGACATGGCCGTGCTCGTCCAGCACCTGCCGGATCAAGCGGTCGCAGTCGGCCATGTCCGCCAGGTCGGCGGTGTAGGCGAACACCTTGCCACCCCTGGCCTTCATTTCGTCGCGAGCCTTGAACAGTTCCTCCTCGCCGCGCGCGACGATCACGGTCACCGCACCGGCCTCGGCCACCCGCTGGGCGGTGGACAGGCCGATGCCGGAAGAACCGCCGGTGATGACCACCACCTTGTTGCGTACCTTGCCCTTGAGCGACCGGTCCACGAACAGATCCGGATCCAGGTGCCGTTCCCAGTAATCCCACAGCCGCCAGGCGTATTCGTCCAGGCGTGGCACCACGATGTTCGTGCCCTTGAGCGCGCGCTCGGTCTCGCGGCTGTCGAAGCGGGTCGGATAGGTGATGAACTTGAGGACTTCCTTCGGAATCTTGAAGTCGCGCAACAGCATGCCGATGAAGCGGCGCACCGGCGGCAGGTTGCCGACCGCCGCGCGGATGCCGCTGGGCACGAAGGCGAACATGCGCGCGTCCAGGCGCATGGTCATCTCCGGCGCATGGCCGGCGCGGCAGAAGGTGTTGAGCACCTCGCCCACCCGCATCGGCTCCGGATCGGTCAGGTGGAAGGTATGGCCGTCCAGTTTGGGCTTGTGGGCGATGTGGTCCATCGCGTCGGCGACGAAATCCACCGGCACGATGTTGATGCGGCCGCCCTCGATGCCCAGCACGGGTACCCACTGCGGCAGCAGTTCGCGCAATTTCTTGATCAGGGTGAAGAAATAATAGGGCCCGTCGATCTTGTCGATTTCGCCGGTCTTCGAATGGCCGACCACCATGCCCGGCCGGTAGATGCGCCACTTGAAGCGGGTTTCCCGGCGCACCATCGCCTCGGAATCGTGCTTGGTGCGCAGGTAGGGATCCTCCAGGCCCTCGGCCTCCTCGAACATGTCCTCGCGGAAGATGCCCGGGTACAGGCCGGCGGCGGCGATCGAACTGGTGTGGTGGAACAGCGGCACCTTGAGCGCGGCCGCCAGGTCCAGGGCATGGCGGGTGCCATCGATGTTGGCGGCCTGCTGGGTTTCCGCGCTGGCGGTCAGGTCGTAGACCGCGGCCAGGTGGAAGAAGTGCTTGATCTTGCCGGCCAGGTTGCGCAGCTGGGTCGGGGTGAGCCCGCAGCGCGGCTTGGTCATGTCGCCGGCCACCGCCACCACCCGTTTCGGATCCCAGCCGGACTTTTTGGCGATGGCGTCGAACTTCTTCTGCGAGTCCTTGCGTACCAGCACGTACACCGTGCCACTGCGCTTGAGCAGGTTGGAAACCAGGTAGCGGCCGATGAATCCGGTGGCGCCGGTGACGAAGTAGCTCATGGATACCGTCCCGAGTAGGCGGGCAGGCCCTCCGCCTGCCCTGCGCGGCTAACTTGCCAGAGCCGTTTGGGTTCCACAATCCCGCCCGGATTGACCGGTCATGCCCCGCGTGGTGTGATGCGGCCACTATTGGGAGGTAGTCCTCATGTCCGATCTGAATTCCGCTTTCGAACAGGCTTCCCGCGACATCCAGGGCCTGGCCGAACGCCCCGACAACGAGACCCTGCTGCGCCTGTACGCGCTGTACAAACAGGGCTCGGAGGGCGATGTGAAGGGCGACAAGCCCGGTTTCTTCGACTTCGTCGGCACCGCCAAATACGAGGCCTGGGCCAAGCTCAAGGGCACCGCCCCCGGGGACGCGCAGAAGAAGTACGTGGATCTGGTGAAGAAACTGACCGCCTGAGTCCGTGGCACGCGATACCCGCCAGCGCATCCTCGATGCGTCGCTCGCGATGTTCAACGCGCAGGGCGAGCCGCATGTCACCACCAACCACATCGCCGACGAGCTGGAGATCAGCCCGGGCAATCTGTACTACCACTTCCGCAACAAGGACGACATCATCGAGCAGTTGTTCGCCCGCTACGAGGAGCGGATGGATGTCGCCCTCACCGCGCCGGTGGACCGGTTGCCCGGCCTGGAGGACATCTGGCTGCAGCTGCACCTGGTGTTCGAGTGCATCTGGGACTATCGCTTCCTGTACCGGGATCTGGTCGAGATCCTGAGTCGCAACCGACGCCTGCGGATCCGCTTCGCCCGCCTGCTGAAGCGTGCCGACGACAGTGCGCACGCGGTGATGCGGGGGCTGGGCCAGGCCGGGGTGATGCGCGCCTCGGCGGCGGAACTGGCGGCGACGGCGACCAATGTGCTGGTGGTGGCGACGTTCTGGTTGAACTATGCGGCGGCTCGGGGGGACAAGGACGAGCAGATCGCCATCCGTCACGGGATTGTGCAGGTGATGATGCTGGTGGCGCCGTTCCTGCGGGATGCGGAGCGGATGCATTTGAATACGTTGACGTCCGCCTACGTCGATTGAGCGTAGAGCGGAGCTTGCTCCGCTGCTTTTGCTTTGCTGTTTGCTTGAAGCTCCGTGGCAGCACCTGTGACGGATTTTCGGGCGCTGACGCGCGGGATTATTGTCGGTTGCCCCCGATGGTGCGCTTGCCGCGGGGCGTCACTTGACCAGCCTTCGGCTGTTGAGAAGCGCTTCTTTGCTTGTGCAAAGAAAGTAGCCAAAGAAAGCACACCCCGGTCCTCGCGCCCCAGCCGCGAAGCGGATGGGGGGCTTGGAGCCAGAGAAAAGGCTATCGATTTGTTTTTCTCGGGCGCTGACGCGCGGGATTGCCATCGGTTTTCAACCATGGTGCGCTCGCCGCGAGGCCCTACTTTCTTTGCTTGTGCAAAGAAAGTAGGCAAAGAAACACACCCCTGGCGGCGCGCCCTGCGCGCTGCGCGCGCAGGGTTCGCAATCGGCCCGGGAATTTTCGGAAGGGGCATCCTGCCCCGGCCGAAAACGGCGCACGTCCATGTGCGCCGCCCTGCGGGTTTTACCCGGCCCGCTTGCCACGCCTGAACGGGGGCCCGAAAAGCCAAGGCAAGAGCAGGGCAACAGCAACAGCAACAGCAACAGCGCAGCATCAAGAACAGGTGTGTCCGTAATGCTTTGGCTTTGGCTTTGGCTTTGGCTCTGCCTTGCTCTTGGGGCCCCATCCGCAGCGGTGGCGCCGGTGGGCAAACCCGTCAGGGCGCCGCGCAGGACGCGCGGCGTTTT
>NZ_JANJUE010000193.1 GCF_024710765.1 Pseudoxanthomonas sp. | reverse complement strand
CGGATAGGCGAATGCCTGATGCGCCGCCATTTCGTAGCGGGCGCCGCCCTCCGGCATGATCAGCCGGCGCTCGACGCTGTCGATGCGGGTTTCCTTCGGAGCACCCGCGCATGCCGCGAGGCCTGTGATTGCCAGAGCCAGCAGCGCGTTTGACGAACCCGTGTACCGGATGCACTTCATCGCCGTTCCATCCGTGCTTCGTTCCACATGTTTCCCTCCGATGCGCGCGCGTCCCGCCGCGCGATGGCTTGCGGCTCGTCCAGGGAGAACTCCACCGGGACCCGGACCGTGGACGCCACCGCCCGTCCTCCCTCGATGGCGGGCTCGATGTACCAGTCCCCCGCGGCGGTCATCGCGGCCTGGTCCAGATCCTCGAAGCCGGAACTGCGATCCAGGCCGACCCGCGTCACCCGTCCATCACGCCCGACATCCAGCCGCATCACCACTTTGCCTTCGTGCCTGCTGGCGGGATAACGAGGCGGGGCCAGCTTCGAACGGTCGATGCGGCGGTCCGGCTCATCCGCTGGATCAGCACCGCGCGCGAACGCCGATGCTGCCTCCGATTCGCGGGCGGCCGTGAGTTCGATCGCCTGCGGCGGCGTCCCGTTCCGACCCTCGACGCGGATTCCCGATGGCTTGTCGCCGTCGATGACGGATCCAGGCGTTGAAGCCGCCCGCGGCTGCGCGGGTTGCGCGGCCCACGCGCCATAACCGGCTGCGACGGTCATCAAGGTGATCACGAGCGACGCCAGCGCGCGGCGCCGGGCCGAAGGCAGCTTCTTCCCGAGCAGGGCGATTCGTTCCCTGAGCGGATGCGGCGCGGGCCAGTGGCAAGCCAGGGGCAGCGGCAGGTCCTCCAACTGCGCCTTCAACATCGCCTCGCCATAGGCGCGGCGCGCGCCTGTATGACGCCGGATGACGTCCGCGTCGCAGGCCAGTTCCTGATCGACACGGAAGCGGCGCGCGGCCAGGTGAATCACGGGATTAAACCAGTAGACGCAGCGCAACGCGGACACCACCGTGTTGGCCACCAGGTCGCCACGACTGATGTGGAGCCGCTCGTGACAGGCAATCAGGCGCCGCTCGCGGGTGTCATAGCGCGAGTCGAAATCGTTGGGCACCACGATGCGGGTACGGAACAGGCCCACCGCCGCGGGCAGGTCCCGCGAGGTCTCCGATGTCCACAGTCCGTCTCCGCGTCGGCGCAATTCGCCCAGCCCACGCACGAAACGGTGCTGCCGCCTCCACAACCCGATCGCCATCGCCCCCATGCCGCCCAGCCACACGGCGAGCAGCAACATCTCCCACATCGGCGCCTGCACCGACGACACGGCGGCAGTCGCGACGCGCACCGGTTGCAGCACCACGCCGATCGCCCCCCATTCCACCGGCGCTTCGCGCGCGGGCAACAGCACCGCGATGACGGCGGTTGGCACGGCAGCCCAGGCGGCATACGCGGCGCCGGCGCCCAGCCAGCGCCGGAGCGGCGCCCGCAGCAGGTGCAACATCAGGACGACGACGGAGGCGGCCAGGGTCGTCCCGAGCACCAGCCGCAGGATGTCATTGCTCATCGCCGAGCTCCGCGATCAGTTTCTTCAGCTCGGCGATGTCGCGCCGCGACAACCGGCCACGCTCGCTGAAATGCGCCACCAGCGGCGCCACCCGGCCGCCGAACAGGCGTTCCAGCAGACCGGCGCTCTGCTGCTGCACCCAATCCCCGCGGGCCAGCACCGGCGAATAGAGATAACGACGTCCTTCTTTCCGGGCCTGGATGGCGCCCTTGTTGAGCAGGCGATTGAGCAGGGTCTTCACGGTCGGCTCGGCCCAGCCGGTCCGGGTGGACACAATCGCCAGCACCTCGTCGGCGCCCTGCGGGTGCTTCTCCCACAGCGCCTCCATCACCACGGCTTCGGCTTCGCTGATCGACATTCCGTTTACACCTGTAATTTTTTTCGATTACGCGCGTAATCGGATTGCCTGTCAAGTGCCTGGCCTCGCTCCCGTTTGAACGCCCCTCACCGACTTTCGCCTAAGCTCCTCCCCATGACAGTCCATCTGGATTCCCTCGACGAAGCCGTCGACTTCATCCTGCGGCAGGCACCGCAGACCCTGCGCATGGGCGCGCCGCTGGGCATCGGCAAACCGCACCGCCTGATCAACGCGCTGTATGCCCGGCTGGAACAGGATCCTTCGCGTCCCTGGTTCCTGTACACCGCATTGTCACTGGATCCGCCGCAGGCCAAACCCGGGCTGGAAGCCCGCTTCCTGGGGCCGTTCGCCACGCGTCATTTCGGCGAGGATTTTCCGCGCCTGGCCTACGTGCAGGCCATGAAGCGCGACGCATTGCCGGCGCATATCGAGATCGAGGAGTTCTACATGCAGTCCGGCGCATTGCTGGGCTCTTCGCAGGCGCAGCGACATTACGCCAGCCTCAACTACACCCACGTGGCACGTGCGCTGGGCGAGCGCGGTCTCAACGTGATCGTGCAGAAGGTCGCGCGCGAACCGGGCGGCCGCCGGTTGTCGCTGTCCTGCAACAACGATCTCACCCAGGATGCGGTGGAAGCGGTCCAGGCGCGCGGTCTGCCACGTCCCCTGCTGGTGGCGGAAGTGGATCCACAGTTGCCCTGGCTGGGCGGCACCGCCGCGGTGGACGAGGACTATTTCGACGCGGTGGTGACGCCGCCCGGCCCCTACCCGATGCTGTTCGGCCTGCCGCGACAGCCGGTATCCGACGCGGAGTACGCCATCGGGCTCTACGCCAGCGCGCTGGTGCGCGACGGCGGCACCCTGCAGATCGGCATCGGCGCGCTGGCCGACGCACTGTGCCATGCGCTGGTCCTGCGCCACACTGACAACGCGGCCTATCGCGAGGTGCTGGCGGCGCTGGATCCCGAACTGGAACGGCATCCCGCGGTCATCGAGAGCGGTGGATTGGGTCCCTTCGAGATCGGCCTGTACGGCTGCAGCGAGATGATCAACGAAGGCTTCAAGCGACTGGTCGAAACCGGCGTCATGCGCCGCAAGGTGGTCGATGACGAACTGCTGATGCGCCGCGTCGCAGACGGCACCGCCAACCTCGGCGACCACGCGCGCCTGCAACGCGATGGCGAATATCTGCACGGCGCCTTCTATCTGGGTTCGCCGGCTTTCTACGACTGGCTGCGGCAACTTCCCGACGACGAACGCCGCGCCATCGGCATGCGCCGCATCGGCAGCGTCAACCAGCTCTACGGCGGCCATGAGTCGCTGGAGCGCCTGCAACGACGCGACGCCCGATTCTTCAATTCAGCCATGATGATCACCGCGCTGGGCGCGGCGGTCTCCGACGGTCTGGAGGATGGCCGGGTGGTGTCCGGCGTCGGCGGCCAGTACAACTTCGTGGCGATGGCGCACGCGCTGGAAGATGCGCGTTCGGTGCTGATGTTCCGCGCCCTGCGCGATGCGAACGGGAAACCGCAGTCGAACGTCCGCTGGAACTACGGGCACACCACCATCCCGCGCCATCTCCGCGATCTGTGCATCAGCGAGTACGGCATCGCCGACCTGCGTGGCCGCAACGACGAGGACTGCGTGATCGCGATGGCGGGCATCACCGATGCGCGCTTCCAGGCGGGTCTGCTGGAACAGGCGCAGCGCAACCGGAAACTCCGGCGCGGCTTCATCGCGCCCCCCGCATGGGCGGACAACACGCCGGCCCATCTCACCGCGTCCCTGCGGCGCTTCCGCCACGACGGCACCCTGCCCGATTATCCCCTCGGCAGCGACTTCACCGAGGTGGAGCAGCGGCTGGTGAAGGCGCTGTCCTGGTTGAAGAACCAGACAGCGACGCCGGCGGCGAAAGCGGGCACCGTGCTGCGGGCGTTGTTCGCGGGCGCCGGGGAGCCCGCGGCGATGACGCGGATGGGATTGGCGAAGCCTGCCGGTGCGGGGGAATGGTTGGAGGCGAGGTTGTTGGCGTTGGGATTGCGGGAGACGCGGGGGTAGGTATTCGCGGTGTGCTCTTTGTCGGCGCATCAGCGCCGGAGTCCGCCAAACGCACACAAGAAAAAAGCCGGGCAACGCCCGGCTTTTTCATGTCGAACACGGCAGCCGAAATCAACCCAACGACTTCGCCGCCTCGACCACCTTCTCGACCGTAATCCCGAAGTGCTTGTAAAGCGCCTCCGCCGGTGCCGAGGCACCGAAGCTTTCCATGCCCACGACCGCGCCATCCAGGCCCACGTACTTGCGCCAGAAATCGACCGTCGCCGCTTCCACCGCCACCCGCTTGCGCACCGCCTTCGGCAATACCGCTTCGCGGTACTCGGCCGGCTGGCGATCGAACACGTCGGTCGACGGCATCGACACCACGCGGGTCTGGATGCCTTCCGCGTCCAGCAGCGCCTTGGCCTGCGTCGCCAGGCCCACTTCCGAACCGGTCGCGATCAGGATCACGTCCGGCGTACCGGCGGCGTCGGCCAGCACGTAACCGCCGCGTGCGATGTCGGCCACCTGCGCCTCGCTGCGCGCCTGGTGCGGCAGGTTCTGGCGCGAGAAGATCAGGCAGCTCGGGCCGTCGCGACGGACAATCGCCGCCTTCCACGCCACCGCCGACTCGACCGCGTCGCACGGACGCCACACGTCGTTGTTGTGGATGTAGCGCAACGACGCCAGGTGCTCGACCGGCTGGTGGGTCGGACCGTCCTCGCCCAGGCCGATCGAGTCGTGGGTGTAGACGTGGATCGCGTGCGCGGGAATCAGCGCGCTCATGCGCACCGCGTTGCGCGCGTAGTCGCTGAACACCAGGAAGGTCGCGTCGAACGGCAGGAAACCGCCGTGCAGGGCCAGGCCGTTGCTGATCGCGGTCATGCCGAACTCGCGCACGCCGTAGTACACGTAGTTGGCGTTCGGATCATCGGTGGCGACCGACTTGCTGGCCTTCCACAGGGTCAGGTTGGAGTGCGCCAGGTCCGCGGAACCGCCGATCATTTCAGGCAGCAGCGGGGCAAACGCTTCGATCGCCAGCTGCGAAGCCTTGCGCGAGGCGATCACCGGGCCTTCGGCCTGCACCTTGGCGATGTAGGCATCGGCCTGCGCGGCGAAGTCGGCGGGCAGTTCGCCGGATGCGCGGCGCTTCAGCTCCGCGGCCTGCTCCGGGTACTGGGCGGCGTAGGCGTCGAGCAGTGCGTTCCACTCGGCTTCCAGCGCCTTGCCGGCCTCGACCTTGTTCCACGCGGCG
>NZ_JANJUE010000407.1 GCF_024710765.1 Pseudoxanthomonas sp. | reverse complement strand
GGGATGTTCCCCCACGGGATGGGGAAGCTGCCCTGCCGGGTAGCGAACACGCCGAAGCCGAATTCTCCCGACTGCGCGCCGTAGTGGAAGGTGTTGGCGTAGATCATCGGGCTCCCAATGCCCACCGCGTCGTCGCCCCGGATCTGGTAGTTGATGGTGGTGGCCAGCATGCGCGTCTCGCCAGTGCCGGGCTTCTTGCCCGCCAGCTTGGCCGCGCTGCGCTTGGTGAGCTCGCCGTCCTTCTTCCGCGCGAAATTGGCGCTGTAGCGCGCCAGGGTCAGCGCGCTGTTCGGCGCCCAGGCCGTGCCATCCGGGGCTGTGGCCGTGTCGAAGCGCCGTTTCGTCGACTCGGCCATGTCCTCGCCGATCTCGGCCAGCACGGGCCGCATGTCGCTGGCGCGGCCGATGAAAGCGCGAAGGGAAACCAGCGCGCTCCGGTCGGTCAGTTCGATGATTTGCGCCATCCAGGCCCCCTGGGTACAATGAAACGGCCTTGCACAGCACCAACCCCCGGGTGTTCAAACCCGGACTCGTTTTCAGACGTTTTAGGTTGAGGGGTGTGAGGCATTTTCATTTCCGGCCGGTCTTGATCACCAGGCTCGTGAGCGACAGCGAACGGTTGCGCTTGCCAGGCAGAACCTCCCACACCGCGCGGAACACCTCGCCACCGATGTCCTTGGTGGCCACCACGGTTGCAGTGCCCTGGCGTGACGCCTCCCCGGGCCGCAGCTGGTCCGGGTCGTTCAACACCGACTCCAACAACGCAAAATCGTCTGGCACCGCTGGCCGCTGGCCGCCGCCGTCGAAAACGTGCGACGCCTGCACGTGGCGTGGCGCGTCCGAGGGCAGCAGCACCGTGAAGCCCTTCGTGTCGACGCCCGTGGCCTCGGCGATCCAGTCTGGCCGCTCCACAAAACCCAGCCAGAGCGGGTCGCGCCGCTGGCGGTCGGCCAGCACATCCCGCACGAAATCAGGCACCCGCTGTTCGGCATTGATATACCGGTTCACGTCGCGCGAAAGCGCCGAGCTGATCGCCGGGGGGTACTCAATGAGCTTTTCCTGCACGAAGCTGCGCAGCTCATCGCCTGTCCGCGCGCCTGGCGCGTAGTTCCAGCCCTCGTCGATGCCCACGGGCGCCCCCGTGCGTGGGTCGGCGTCGTCCCAGCCCTCGGGCGGCAACGTCGCATCTTCTTCACCGCCCACACC
>NZ_JANJUE010000175.1 GCF_024710765.1 Pseudoxanthomonas sp. | reverse complement strand
CCATGATCTTCTGCGCGGCCTTCGCAATCACGGTACCGGGACCGAAGATCGCCACCACACCGGCATCATACAGCGCCTGATAGTCCTGCGCGGGAATCACCCCGCCCGCCACCACGAGAATATCCTCACGGCCGAGCGCCTTCAGTTCGCCGATCAGCGCGGGCACGAGAGTCTTGTGTCCCGCCGCGAGCGACGAGATGCCCACCACGTGCACGTCGTTCTCGACGGCCTGCCGCGCCGCCTCGGCGGGGGTCTGGAACAGCGGACCGATGTCCACGTCAAAGCCGATGTCGGCGAAGCTGGTGGCGATCACCTTGGCGCCGCGGTCGTGCCCGTCCTGGCCCATCTTGGCCACAAGAATGCGCGGGCGGCGGCCTTCGTGCTTGGCGAATTCATCGGCGAGGCGCATGGCCTCCTTCATCTCGGGGTCCTGCATGCTTTCCGCTGAGTAAACACCGCTGATGCTGCGGATGGTGGCGCTGTACCGGCCGTAGGCTTTTTCGAGGGCGTCGCTGATCTCTCCGAGCGTAGCCCTGTGCCTCGCTGCGACCACCGCGCACTCCAAGAGGTTGGTGGAGTGGCGAGTGTCGAGTGCCGAGTGGTGAGTGGCATCGGCGGCAGACTCGCCACTCACCACACGCGACTCGCCACTTTTCGCAGCGTTGGTCAGGGCTTCAAGGGCCTCCTTCACCTTTCCCTCGTCCCGCTTCGCCTTCATCGCGTTGAGCCGCGCGATCTGCTGCTCCCGCACTTTCGCGTTGTCCACTTCGAGGAGTTCGATGGTGGTCTCTTCCTCCACCGGGAACGCATTCACGCCGATGATGCGGTCCTTGCCGGTGTCGATGCGGGCCTGGCGTTTCGCGGCGGCTTCTTCGATGCGCATCTTGGGCAATCCGGTCTCGATGGCTTTGCTCATGCCCCCGAGCTCCTCCACCTCCTTGATGCGCGCCCAGGCCTTGTGCACCAGTTCGTGCGTGAGGCACTCCACGTAGTAGCTGCCGCCCAGCGGGTCGATCCACTTGGTGATGCCGCTGTTCTTCTGCAGGTAGAGCTGTGTGTCGCGGGCGATCTTGGCGCTGAAGTCGGTGGGCAGCGCGATGGCCTCGTCGAGCGAGTTGGTGTGCAGGCTTTGCGTGCCACCGAGCACGGCCGCGAGCGCTTCCACGGTGGTGCGCGCCACGTTGTTGAAGGGGTCCTGCGCGGTGAGGCTCCAGCCGCTGGTCTGGCAGTGGGTGCGCAGCGCGAGGCTCTTCGGACTGGTTGCGCCGACCTCCTTCAGCAGCTTGGCCCACAGCAGACGGCCCGCACGCATCTTGGCCACCTCCATGAAGAGGTCCATGCCGATGCCCCAGAAGAAGCTGAGACGCCCGGCGAACTCATCCACCTGCATGCCCGCCGCCATGCCCGTGCGCACGTATTCGATGCCGTCGGCCAGGGTGTAGGCGAGCTCAAGGTCCGCAGGCGCACCGGCCTCGTGCATGTGGTAGCCGCTGATGCTGATGCTGTTGAACTTGGGCATCATCCTCGCGCAGTAGCCAAAAATGTCGCCCACGATGCGCATGCTGGGCCCCGGCGGGTAGATGTAGGTGTTGCGCACCATGAACTCCTTGAGGATGTCGTTCTGGATGGTGCCCTGCTGCTGCTCCGGTGCCACGCCCTGTTCCTCGGCGGCCACGATGAAGAAGGCCATGATGGGCAGCACGGCGCCGTTCATGGTCATGCTTACGCTCATCTTGTCGAGCGGAATGCTGTCGAAGAGGATCTTCATGTCCTCCACACTGCTGATGGCCACGCCGGCCTTGCCCACATCGCCCTTCACACGAGGGTGGTCGCTGTCGTAGCCGCGGTGCGTGGCGAGGTCGAACGCGACGCTGAGGCCCATCTGCCCGGCGGCGAGGTTGCGGCGGTAGAAGGCGTTGCTTTCCTCAGCGGTACTGAAACCCGCGTACTGGCGGATGGTCCACGGCCGCACGGTATACATGCTGGCGTAGGGGCCGCGCAGGTAGGGTGGTGCGCCCGCGCCGAACTTCAAATGCTCAATGTCCTTGTTGTCGAGTGCCGTGTAATAGGACTTCAGCGGAATTTCCTCGCGATTCGGGATGCCAGCCTCAAGCTGCAAGCCGCCAGCCACAAGCTGGGAAGCGGTCGAGCTTGCGGCTGGTGGCTTGTGGCTTGAGGCGAATTTGCTCGCCAATACTGATGTGAGTTCCTCCACGATGTAAGCTCCAACCACTGGATCGGCCACGCGGGCCAGGAAGCTTTCGTCCTTGAGCAGGTGATGGATTTTGCGCACTATGCGGGGGGCTAGATTTTCTCCTTCGGGCAACGTCGGCGGCGGAATGGTGAGCCCGTCGCATCCGCCGACGACGGCGCTGACCGCCTGCAGCGTGGCGCGGATGATGTCCGTATGGCCTGCATTTTCCTTCGGATAGGTCACTTCGGCCTGCACCCAGGTGTTCACCGAGCAGGCGTGTTCGGGTGCGTACGTCTTCACCACCGCAGCCCAGGTCTCACGGAAGGCCCGCAGGCGGGCCAAGTCCGCAAAGAGGTCGTCGCTCAAGGGCATGGTGAATTGCAGCCGCGCCGCTGCGTTGTCGA
>NZ_JANJUE010000127.1 GCF_024710765.1 Pseudoxanthomonas sp. | reverse complement strand
ATCATCGTCGTGGTATCCAGGGCCCCGTTGCGGGCCAGCAACGGGAGCGGGCATGAGCCAGCAGTCTAACGGGCGGATTTACGCGCGTATCGCCGGAACCGGTAGCTACCTGCCGGAGAAGGTCCTGACCAACGACGACCTGGCCAAGCTGGTCGACACCAGCGACGAATGGATTCAAAGCCGCACCGGCATCCGCGAGCGCCACATCGCCGCGGAAGGCCAGACCGCGGGTGATCTCGGCTATCAGGCCGCCCTGCGCGCGCTGGAAGCCGCCGGCGTCGACGCCTCCGAAATCGACATGATCGTGGTGGGCACCACCACCCCCGATCTGATCTTCCCGTCCACCGCCTGCCTCATCCAGGCCCGCCTGGGCGCCGAAGGCTGCGCCGCGATGGACGTCAACGCCGCCTGCTCGGGCTTCCTGTACGCCCTGAGCGTGGCCGACAAGTTCATCCGTTCCGGTGACGTCAAGACCGCCCTGGTCATCGGCACCGAAACCCTCAGCCGCATCGTCGACTGGACCGAGCGCACCACCTGCGTGCTGTTCGGCGATGGTGCCGGCGCGGCCGTGATCAAGGCCGACACCGAGACCGGCATCCTCAGCACCCACCTGCATGCCGACGGCAGCAAGAAGGAACTGTTGTGGAACCCGGTCGGCGTGTCCGCCGGCTTCGACGAGACCGCGCCCAACAACGGCATCCGCATCCACATGAAGGGCAACGACGTGTTCAAGTACGCCGTCAAGGCGCTGGACTCGGTCGTGGACGAAACCCTGGAAGCCAACGGCCTGGACAAGCACGACCTGGACTGGCTGATTCCGCACCAGGCCAACCTGCGCATCATCGAGGCGACCGCGCGTCGCCTCGAGATGTCGATGGACAACGTCATCGTCACTGTCGACAAGCACGGCAACACCTCTTCCGGCTCGGTGCCGCTGGCGCTGGACGAAGCCATCCGCTCCGGCCGCGTGCAGCGCGGACAACTGGTGCTGCTGGAAGCCTTCGGTGGCGGTTTCACCTGGGGCTCGGCGCTGCTGCGTTATTGAACGCAGGCGACGTTCTTCATCCCTGATATCGCAAAGGGCGCTCTTGGGAGCGCCTTTTGCTTTTGGGGCGGCGAAGGGATGCGGCTCGCCATTGATGGAAACGCTGCGTCGTCGTGCACCCTGCGGTGCGTGTGGCGCATCGGCGGATTCGTCATGGGCAGCAAGGCGACAAAGCCGTCATGAGCGGCGTCATCGGAGTGCGGAGGGTTTGCGCTGAAAGCGCGCGATTGACGTCGCTCCCACAGGAAAGAGGTGTGGGTGGTGATGGTTGCGGCGCCGCGGGGCAGGGCGCGCAATACGCCTGGGTACAGACAATCCGGCGCTTTCGCACGTATCATCCCCGCTCGCTTTTTTTCACCGGACCCGCGCGTGACCTCCACCCCGCTCGCATTCGTCTTCCCCGGCCAGGGCTCGCAGTCGCTAGGCATGCTGGCCGAACAGTCGGAGCTGCATCCGATCGTGCGCGAAGCGTTCGCCGAGGCCTCCGACGGCGCCGGCGTGGATCTGTGGGCGCTCTCGCAGGGCGGTCCGGAGGAAATGCTCAACCGCACCGAATACACCCAGCCGGCCCTGCTGGCGGCGGGCGTGGCGGTGTGGCGCGCGTGGCGGCAGCAGGGCGGCGCCGCGCCGGCCGTGCTCGCCGGCCACAGCCTGGGTGAATACACCGCGCTGGTCGCCGCCGGCGCACTGTCGCTGCGCGATGGCGCGCACCTGGTGCGCCTGCGCGGCCAGCTGATGCAGGAAGCCGCGCCCGAGGGCGTCGGCGCGATGGCCGCCGTGCTCGGCGCCGAGGATGCCCTAGTCGCCGAAGTCTGCGAACAGGCCTCCAACTCGCGCGTGGTCGTGCCGGCCAACTACAACTCGCCCGGCCAGATCGTGATCGGCGGCGATACCGAAGCCGTGGATCGCGCCATCGCCCTGCTGGGCGAGCGCGGCGTGCGCAAGGTGGTCAAGCTGGCCGTCAGCGTGCCCTCGCACACCCCGCTGATGCGCGAAGCCGCCAACCGCCTTGCCGAAGTGATGGCGGGCCTGAACTGGCATGCCCCGGCGCTGCCGGTGGTGCAGAATGTCGATGCGCAGGTGCATGCGGATCTGGACGGCCTGCGCGATGCGCTGGTGCGCCAGCTGTACCTGCCGGTGCGCTGGACCGAATGCGTCCAGGCGCTGGCCGGGCAGGGCGTCACCCGGGTGGCCGAATGCGGCCCCGGCAAGGTGCTGACCGGTCTGGTCAAGCGCATCGACAAGGCGCTGGACGCCCGCGCCATCGGCGGCGTCGGCGACTTCCAGGGCGCGCTGGCGGACTGGGCCGCCTGAGCCCGCCGCCCCTTCCATCCTTCCGGCGCACGCCCCGCGCGTGCCCTTGATTCCGAGGACCCCGCAATGAGCAAACCCCTGCAAGGCGAAATCGCCCTCGTCACCGGTGCCAGCCGCGGCATCGGCGCGGCCATCGCCGATGAGCTCGCCGCCCAGGGCGCGACCGTCATCGGCACCGCCACCACCGCCGGCGGCGCGCAGGCCATCGGCGAGCGCCTGGCCGAGCGTGGCGGCCACGGCCGCGAACTCAATGTCACCGATGCGGCCGCCGTCGAGGCGCTGATCGAGGACATCGCCAAGCAGTTCGGTCCGGTTTCGATCCTGGTCAACAACGCCGGCATCACCCGCGACAATCTGCTCATGCGCATGAAGGACGAGGACTGGCAGGCCATCCTCGATACCAACCTCACCAGCGTCTATCGCACCTCCAAGGCGGTGATGCGCGGCATGATGAAGGCGCGCAAGGGCCGCATCGTCAACATCGCCTCGGTCATCGGCGTCACCGGCAACGCCGGGCAGGCCAACTACGCCGCCGCCAAGGCCGGCATCATCGCCTTCTCCAAGTCGCTGGCCAAGGAAATCGGCAGCCGCGGCGTCACCGTCAATGTGGTCGCGCCCGGCTTCATCGATACCGACATGACCAAGTCGCTGCCGGAAGACGCCAAGAACGCCATGCTCGGCCAGATCGCGCTCGGACGCTTCGGCGAACCGGCCGACATCGCCCGCGCGGTCGCGTTCCTGGCCGGCCCCTCGGCCGGCTACATCACCGGCGAGACCTTGCACGTCAACGGCGGCATGTACATGCCGTAACAAAAAATAGCCGTAAGTGGTTGATTCGGTGGCGAATCCGGGCATCTGCCCGCCGCCGCCGGTTTCCACTACACTATCCCCCGGTTTGCCATCGCCCCGCGTGGCAAAATCAACTAGTCACCCAATCTCCGTCTGGAGCGATATCCAATGAGCAGCATCGAAGAACGCGTCAAGAAAATCGTCGTCGAACAACTCGGCGTGAAGGAAGAAGAAGTCACCAACAGCGCATCGTTCGTCGATGACCTGGGCGCCGACTCGCTGGACACCGTTGAACTGGTGATGGCGCTGGAAGAAGAGTTCGAGTGCGAGATTCCGGACGAGGAAGCCGAGAAGATCACTTCGGTGCAGCAGGCCATCGACTACGTCAAGGCCCACGTCAAGGCGTAAGCCCGGCGTTCTGAAGTCTTCGTGTCGGGGCCGCGCATGCGGCCCCGCGCGTGTCCGGGGTCGCACCGCCCGGCCAGCAAAACGGGCGTACCGAAACAAATGCATTTGAGGAGCGTGTTATGAGCCGGCGTCGCGTCGTCGTTACGGGAATGGGTTTGGTGTCGCCGCTGGGCAACGACATGGCCACCAGCTGGGACGGCATCGTCAATGGACGGTCCGGCATCGGCATGGTCACCTCGTTCGATGCTTCGGCCTACACCACCCAGATCGCGGGTGAAATCCGCAACTTCGATCCCACCGCCTTCGTCTCCCCCAAGGACGCGAAGAAGATGGATCCGTTCATCCACTACGGCATCGCCGCCTCGTTCATGGCGCTGGACGATTCCGGACTGGAAATCACCGAAGCCAACGCCGAGCGCATCGGCGCCATCGTCGGCTCCGGCATCGGCGGCATCCACGGCATCGAGGAACAGACCATCAAGCTGCACGAAGGCGGCCCGCGCAAGGTCTCGCCGTTCTACGTGCCCAGCACCATCATCAACATGCTGCCGGGCCAGCTGTCGATCCTGAAGAACATCAAGGGTCCCAGCTTCTCGGTGGTCTCGGCCTGCGCCACCTCCAACCACTCCATCGGCGTGGCCATGCGCACCATCCAGTACGGCGACGCCGACGTGATGGTGGCCGGCGGCGCCGAACTCGGCTCCTCGCCGACCTCCATGGCCGGCTTCTGCACCATGAAGGCCATGTCCACCCGCAACGATGATCCCACCCGCGCCTCGCGCCCGTGGGACCGCGATCGCGACGGCTTCGTGCTGGGCGACGGCGCCGGCGTGCTGATCCTGGAAGAGTACGAACACGCCAAGGCGCGCGGTGCGCGCATCTACGCGGAACTGGCCGGCTTCGGCGCCAGCTCCGACGCGCATCACATGACCGCCCCCAGCGAAAACGGCGAAGGCCCGGCCCGCTGCCTGCTGGCCGCCATCAAGGACGCCGGCCTCTCCATCGAGCAGGTCGAATACCTCAACGCGCATGGCACCTCCACCCCGCAGGGCGACCTGGCCGAAACCCTGGCCATCAAGCGCGCGCTGGGCGACCACGCGTACAAGATCATGGTCAGCTCCACCAAGTCGATGACCGGCCACTTGCTGGGCGCGGCTGGCGGCGCGGAAGCGATCTTCTCCGTGCTCGCGATCCGCGACGGCATCATTCCGCCGACCATCAACCTGGACAACCCGGGCGAAGGCTGCGACCTGGACTACGTGCCGAACACCGCGCGCCAGAAGCAGATCGACATCGCCGTCTCCAACGGCTTCGGCTTCGGCGGCACCAACGGCACGCTGGTGTTCAAGCGGATCTGAGGTTCGGCGACATCACGCACACGCAAAACCCCTCGCCGCAATGCGAGGGGTTTTGTTTTTCGCCATGAATTATTGCCGTCATTCCAGCGAACGCTGGAATCCATTCTCCGCGCAATGCGTAGCCGGCTGAACCAATTCACCTTCCCGCGAAGAGGGATCCCGGCGTTCGCCGGGATGACGGAATAGGGGGCCGTCGCCAAGAGCGCCCCCATCCGCCCCTGCGGGGCATCTTCCCCCGCAGGCGGGGGAAGGGCGACGAATCGGTTTCAATGAACTCGGCGACCGTTCTCTCGGTGCAGGTGGAGGACGAGCCATCCATCCGTTCCTCCGAGCCCAAACGAAAAGTCCCTTCCCCCGCACAGCGGGGGAAGGTGCCCGAAGGGCGGATGGGGGCAAACCCGCGATGCCTGAATCCCCACCACATCCGGCACAATGCGCATTGCTCCCGCCGCGCCCCGCATGACGATGATCGAAACCCGCGCGCTGTCCCCCGATACCGATCTGCTGGCCCTGCATCGACGCGATCCCGCGCGCTATCCGGTGCTGCTGGAATCGGTCGCCTCCGGCACCGTGCAGGGACGCTGGGACATGCTGCTGATGGCGGACGAAGGCGAAGGCTTCACCCTGCATCACGATGGCAGCGTGCGCGACCTGCACGGCACGTCGCAGGATGCCAACTTCCTCGATACCCTCGACGCCCATTGGCAGGCCGCGCGCATCGATCGCGAAGAACCGCGCTGGCCGTTCCGGGGCGGCTGGGCCTTGCTGCTGGCCTACGAACTGGCCGGCGAAGTCGAACCCGTCCTGCATCTGCCGCCACGCGACGACGACGCGCGCATGCCGATCGCCGTCGCCCTGCGTTGCCCGGCCGCCATCCTGCGTGATCGCGGCACCGGCGATTGCGTGGCGATTGCCGAACAGGGCCACGCCGCCTTGCTCGAACGCGTCACCGCCGATCTCGCCTCGCCGCCCGCAGCGGAACTGCCCGCCTGGCATCCGCCGCTGCGCATCGACGAGGACGCGCCCGAGCGCTTCACCGACGGCGTCGTCCGCATCCTCGACTATCTCGCCGCCGGCGACGTCTTCCAGGTCAACCTCTCGCGCGCCTGGAAAGCCTGGTTCGACGGCACCTTGGAACCATCCGCGCTGTACGCCCGCCTGCGCACCGCCAATCCCGCGCCGTTCGCCGGCCTGTTCGCGGGGCAGGGCTGGGCCGTGGTCAGCTCCTCGCCGGAACGATTGGTGTCCGTGCGTGGCGACGTGGTCGAAACCCGGCCCATCGCCGGCACCCGCCCGCGCTTTCCCGGTGACGATGACGCCGCGCGCATCCGCGAACTGGTTGGCCATCCCAAGGAACGCGCCGAACACGTCATGCTCATCGATCTGGAACGCAACGACCTGGGCCGCGTCTGCCTGCCCGGCAGCGTGCAGGTCGACGAACTGATGACCGTCGAAAGCTACGCCCACGTCCACCACATCGTCAGCAACGTGCGCGGCCACCTCAAACCCGACGCCACGCCCGGCCAGGTCATTCGTGCCACCTTCCCCGGCGGCACCATCACCGGCTGCCCCAAGGTGCGCTGCATGCAGATCATCGCCGAGCTGGAACAGGTCGCCCGCGGCGCCTACACCGGTGCCTTCGGCTGGCTCAACCGCGACGGCGACCTGGACCTCAACATCCTCATCCGCAGCGCCGAAGTCCTCCCGCGCGAAGGCGGCACCGAAGTCCGCTTCCGCACCGGCGCCGGCATCGTCGCCGACTCCATCCCCGACCGCGAACTCGACGAAACCCGCGCCAAGGCCCGCGGCCTCCTCAAAGCCCTCGAAGCTTGACCCACGAAAGTCCCTTCCCCCGCAACGCGGGGGAAGGTGCCCCAACGGGGCGGATGGGGGCGCTCTTCCCACCGCCCCCCACACCCCCTGTCAACCCATCGCCCGCTTAACACCGAGCGGTTATCCTCCCCAGCTTCCGTCCCACTCCGAGACCTACGTGGCTTCAGGTTGCAAACGCGGCTGCCGCAACATCGTCATCGTCCTGGTTCTGCTGTTGCTGGCCGCGGCCGCCGGCGGCGCCTGGCTGTACCAGCGCTACCACGGCTTCGCCGACCAGCCGCTCACCGGCCTGAAGGGCGATCAGGTCATCGAAGTCGCCAGCGGCGACGGCTTCGGCACCGTCCTGCGCAAACTGCGCGCCCAGGGCGTGAACGACGGCCAGGACATCGAATGGCAACTGCTCGCGCGTGAACTCGACGCCGCCGGCAAACTCAAGGTCGGCGAATACGCTCTGCAACCCGGCACCACGCCGCGCGACCTCATCACCCGCATGCGCGACGGCAAGACCGTGCAGTACCGCTTCACCCTCGTGGAGGGCTGGAACATCCGCCAGCTCCGCAACGCGCTCAAGGCCGCCACCCCGCTCAAGCAGGAAACCGCCCAGCTCGACGATGCCGCCTTGATGAAGGCGCTCGGCCACCCCGGCCAGCATCCGGAAGGCCGCTTCCTGCCCGAGACCTACGTCTACAGCCGCAGCGAAAGCGACCTGGACGTGCTCAAGCGCGCCCACGCCGCCATGGACAAGGCGCTCGCCAGCGCCTGGGCCGAACGCGACCCGCAGGCCCCGCTGGCCTCGGCCGAGGAAGCGCTCATCCTGGCTTCCATCGTCGAAAAGGAAACCGGCATCGCTTCCGAGCGTCCGGCCATCGCTGGGGTGTTCGCCCGCCGCCTGAAAATCGGCATGCGCCTGCAGACCGATCCCACCGTCATCTACGGCCTGGGCAGCGGCTACGACGGCAACATCCGCAAGCGCGACCTGCTGGCCGATACGCCCTACAACACCTACACCCGCACCGGCCTGCCGCCCACGCCCATCGCCATGCCCGGCATCGACGCCCTGCGCGCGGCGGTCAAGCCCGAAGCCGGCGACGCGCTGTACTTTGTCGCCGTCGGCGATGGCAGCGGCAGGCACGTGTTCTCCGCCTCGCTGGACCAGCACAACGCCGCCGTCGCCCGTTACCTGGTCACCCGCCGGGAGACCCTGGACAAGGCGGCGCAACCATGACCCAGTCCGTCCTCAGCCACCCGCACTTCATCAGCCTGGAAGGCGGCGAGGGCGCCGGCAAGACCAGCGCCATCACCGCCCTGCGCGATCTGTTGCAGGCGCGCGGCCACGAAGTCGTGCTCACCCGCGAACCCGGCGGCACCCCGCTGGCCGAGCGCATCCGCGAACTCGTCCTCAACCCGCAGGACGAACCGCTGCACGCCGACACCGAACTGCTGCTCGTGTTCGCCGCCCGCGCCCAGCACGTGCGCCAGGTCATCCGCCCGGCGCTGCAACGCGGCGCGTTTGTCGTCAGCGATCGATTCACCGATTCCAGCTACGCCTACCAGGGCGCCGGCCGCGGCCTGGACGCGCGCTGGATTGCCGAACTGGAGCGCCAGGCCGTCGGCATCAAGCCCGGCCTGACCCTGCTGCTGGATCTGGACGTGCGCGAAGGCCGTGCCCGCGCCGCCGGCCGCGACCTCTGGCCCGACCGCATCGAGAGCGAGCAGGACGACTTCTTCGAGCGCGTGCGCCACGGCTTCCGCCAGCGCGCCGCCGAGGAACCGCAGCGCTTCCGCCTGATCGACGCCAGCCAGACTCCGGCCCAGGTCGGCGCCGCCGTGCGCGACGCTCTCTGGCAGTGGCTGGAAACCCTCCAAACCCTGGAATGATGTGGAAGTGACCCCGGCATGACCGAGTTCTCCCCCTGGCAGCAACGCGCCTACGACCACGCCGTCGCCGCGCTGGACGGCGGCCGCATGGGCCACGGCCTGCTCATCTGCGGACCGGCCGGGCTGGGCAAGCGCGCCGTCGCCGAGCGGCTGGCCTTGCACGTGTTGTCCGGCGGCGACGCCGCCCACGCCCAACGCAGCGCCGCGCTGATGGCCGCCGGCACCCATCCGGATTTGCACGTGGTGTCCTTTGGGCTAACCAAGGACGGCAGCAAGCTGCGCACCGAGATCGTCATCGACCAGATTCGCGACCTCTCCGGCAAGCTCGCGCTCACTCCGCAATACGGCGCCGCCCAGGTCGCCCTCATCGACCCGGCCGACGCCATCAACCGCTCGGCCTGCAACGCCCTGCTCAAGACCCTGGAAGAACCCGCGCCCGGCCGCTACCTGTGGCTGCTCAGCGCCCAGCCCGCGCGCCTGCCGGCCACCATCCGCAGCCGCTGCCAGCGGCTGGAATTCCGCCTGCCACCGCGCGCCGAGGCATTGGCGTGGCTGCAAGGGCAGGGCCACGCGCCCGCCGCCGCCCAGGAAGCCCTGGACGCCGCCCGCGGCCATCCCGGCTTGGCCGACCAGTGGCTCCGCGAGGACGGCCTGGTCCTGCGCAAGCAGATCGCCAGCGACCTGGACAAGCTCGCCCGCGGCCAGCTGGGCGTGGTGGAAACCGCGCAGAAGTGGGCCAACGACGACCTGGCCGACGCCCGCCTGCGCCACGCCGCCGATCTGGCCCTGGCCCAGGCCAGCGCCGCCGGCTTGACCGACACCGCCCGATTGACCAAGCTGGCCGCGTGGTTCGACGCCGCCAACCGGACACGGGATCTGCTGCGTACCACCGTCCGGGGGGATCTGGCGGTGGCCGAACTGCTGCTGCTGTGGACGCGACAGATGGGCGAACCGCGCCCCACCCGCGCCGCACGCGGCTGACGTCACAAGGAGCAAGGGGACACCGATGAATACACCCGCCGCCACCGGTCGCCAGGGCATCCTGTCGCTGGCCGTCAAGGACAAGGCCGCCCTCTACAACGCCTACATGCCCTTCATGAAGGGCGGCGGCATCTTCGTCCCCACGCCCAAGCGCTACTTCCTGGGCGACGAAGTCTTCCTCCTGCTCACCCTCCCCGAATCCACCGAACGCCTGCCCGTCGCCGGCAAGGTCGTCTGGGTGACCCCCGCCGGCGCCCAGGGCGCCCGCACCGCCGGCATCGGCGTGCAGTTCCCGGACAACAGTGATGGCGAAGCCATCAAGAACCGCATCGAGACGATACTCGCCGGCACGCTGAGCGCGGATAAGCCGACGCATACGATGTAGGAGGGCGGCAAGTCGCTATGGAGAGGCGATGGGAGAGTCTACGCTTTGTGCTTAAAGTTCGGTCGACCTATCGGGTGCGCCGCGGCTACGTCAAAAGAACAGTATCTCTCTCACCGGGAGATGATAGGTCGTGCTTAAGATATTGAGATGCATCAAAGGGAAAATTATAGGCGAAGGAAAAATGTCCGAAAAAGTACAAGACTCCGCAGTGAGCCAAGATACTTCTGTCAAATGCCTAAGTACTCTCGTCTGTGGGGAGGAACAGGATTTAAAGAACGGTGGCGAGTTCTCGCAAATATTGCTGCACCTAAAAGGTACGCTCGATACGGCGCTCGGAGAGTTGGTTTGGTTAGCCGGTGAATCTGAGCATCGCCTTTCTCTATATGGCCCTTTCTTGGCTCGTTCCATACTAGAAGTTGGCATGACTGCGATTGCGGGGCGTTTAGATCCAACCCGCCTCCTGGTTGTTAAGAGAACTCAGGAGCACGCGAACTACACGCCTGAAATTCCATGGAAGACATCTATCCAGTGGCGAGGTGATGTGATTCCCGAAAATAAAGCAAAAGACTGGGTCGAGGATGTCTCGTACAAAGAGATAACTAAGGCAATTTTTGGCGACTACTATGGTCGACTCTATTGGGCCATTTGTATGAAGGTTCTCGCTGATTCTGAAACGGAAGGAGGCGCTTGGTTGGCAGGACTAAAGGCCATGGGTGCTGATGCTTTTGTCCCGAGACGGCGCGAAGAAGCCAATAAATTGTATTCACTTGCTTCCAAAGGGATACATTCCGAGTTCGTTGTTCCGCCTGGAAGTATCTATGATCGCGCTACGATCCAAAATGTTACGGACAGGTCTATTCAGGTTTTGGCTGAGGTGGGTGTACTAGTAAATCTAATTCCGCATGTTCCTCATCGTGTAAATATTGATGTAGCAGTTAAGCTTCTGAATGAGGCGGAATCAATTGAGGTTTTCAAATGACTTTGGAAATTCAGGATAGCTCGTTAATTCTCGCTGCCGAAGACTGCGAGCCAAGCCGATTTGATGAGTTTCATAGATTTCCGTCGAGATATGACAGGCGCGTTCTGTCCGCGCTGATGTCACATGGGCCTGTGCTAATCAAGGGTGGGCGAGGTAGCGGTAAAAGTGCGCTGATGATTGCTGCATCAAGAAAGCTTGATCCATTTGTGGTGGATGCGAGTGCTATTGGTATTTACATGAGCCTCCGGCATGCGCCCTTGCTAAAGAGTACTGGGGAGGCCTATGGGCGAATTCTTTGCGAGATAGTGATAAATAATATTAGAAGTGCTCTGGGAGATAGGGCGAAAGAATTTTATCCGGTTCCGGATGTCGGGGCTGTACAGATCGCACTTTCGCATCTTTCATCGACACTCGGAAAGAGGATAGTTTTGTTCTTTGATGATGCAGCGCATCTGGGGCGAGAGGCGTCTCTAGAAGAGTTTTTTGATATCTATCGAACTCTTTCGAGTAGTTCTGTTTCTTGCAAGGCTTCTATCTATCCTGGTGTTACAAGGTTTGGAACTCGCTTCGATGTATATAACGACGCCACGGTAATCGATCTTCTTAGGAACGAAGAGCTTCCTGATTTTGCAGAGACGTTTGTGGAGGTCATGGATGCGAGATATCCTGACGATTTTGGCGGATGGGCGCTTAGTGGGAGCTTGGATAAGAGGACTGTGGCATCGTTTTTGGCACAGTCGGTGCTGGGAAATATGCGAAGCTTCGTTTTTGCCTGCAACGCTCTTCAGGCAAGATGTTCCTCCAGCAGAAGAATAGGGCTTCCCGAGCTAAGCGAAACTCTTATTGAGCTGTCGAGTAATTACTATTGGCCGTTGCTGGATGAGATAAAACCAAAGCTTGGAATGTATGAGCCCATGGTTTCCGTGGCGCAAGATGTAGCAAATATGATTTTTAGCGAATGCGGACAAAAGGTGAATCACCCGCGAGATGTGCTTGTTCGTCGAGAAGTCGACGAGCATTTGGCAAAGCCGTTACAGATACTTGAATATGCTGGATTCATGTCGAAGCGGGAGGCATCGAGGGCGCTTAAGTCAGGTGGGAGGGGGGCTCGATATGCGCTGAATCTATGTACTCTTCTTGAGCAGACATCGGGGTCCAGACTTACCAAAAATTTGTTTGATAATTGGATAAATCCGGCCAGGGAAGAGGCCGTTCAATTCAATAAAGGAGGAGTTCTTTCGGAAGTTTCTCTTCCTGAGACACCTTCGACTGAGGACTTGGCAATTTTCTTTGAGCCAATAACAACGCTTGAGAAGTCAAAAGTTTACCCGTATGGGCTTAGTCAACAGAAGATTCAGGCGTTGCAAGATGCTGGATTCACTACGATTAGAGATTTGGTGGATGCAGATGATGACGCGCTGGATGAAGTAAGGAGCGTCGGCGAGGCAATGGTTAAGAAGATTAGAAATGTACTTGGTCAGGCAATCTGGATGTGATTCATAGAACTAACGATGATTCAAAGTTAGTCGACTCCACCCCCACCCTGTAGCAGACTCCTTCCCCGGAGTTTCAAAGCTCCTCTTACAGCGGAGGCCACCACCGATACGCGGTGGCTTTTCCGTATTGCGTGTCACAATACGGACCGGCGCGAGCTCTGCGTCGGGAGGGTGGCTAATACAACACCCGTCAGGGAAATACGCCCACCGTCTGTAAGCGGCTTTGAACCTCCCGACAACCACGCACATCCCGTGCGTGGAGAGCAGAAGGAGTGTTTGCATGAAGGAAAAGAAGCCCGCCGCCCCCCGGCCCGATCGCGGCTACCTGATCACCGAGGACAGCCACCGCCACCTCCGGCGCATGGCCGAACAGGTCCAACTGGCCGCCGTCCTCATCGCCCCCCGCAGGATCCAGGACGACACCCTCCAGATCCCCGTCCATATCCTCCCGGTCACCGAACTCCTCTACGACCACGCCCGCCACCTGCGCCGCATCCTCAACACCGCCCACCACATCTTCCTGGACAAGAAGAAGCGCTGACCGCCCCCGGACTGACCGCGCCAACGCGTGGGCCGGTCAGTCCGCCCCGGTGATTGCTCCCCGGACACGGCTTGGCTAGAGTCCCGCCCATCCCCGGTGCCGGCATCCCATGGACATGGAACGTCGCGGAAAACTTCGCTGGAAACGCATCCTGACGCTGGCCGGCATCGGCGTTCTGGTGCCGTTGATGTTGCTGGGCTATACCCTTGGGCGCGAAGCCTACGAGAGCCGCCGACAGGCCCATTTGCAGGCCAGGTATGGCGACGGTCTCTGGCCATGCATGATGGGCGATTCAGCCGAAGCGTATCGGCAAAAAATAGGAATGCCATCGGATCTCCTCATGGTGGTCCTCGCGCCACCAGACCAACCATCGGAGCTTATCGCCATCTCCGGAAGTAACGTCCGGGTCCAGGAGTTTGAGTTGTTTCCTAGTGGCACCTTCAGAGCGCCGCCCGGCGGGCCGCGACAAGTCGCCCTCGCTCCCGACCTGACATCCGCAATTGTCGAGACGATCACCGAAGACATTCACAACGTTCGTGCGGAACCCAACCGCGGAATGGATGGGCTGTACTACCTGTTCTTCACGGCTTCCGGCCAGTGTGGTGAAACGTGGACCCCCAGGAAGGGCACCCGGGCACGAAAGTTGGTTGAAGCTACCCACGCACTTCTTCAAACCGCGGACAGTCCGGAGGGTTCCAGGCAGGAGCAGGCAATTGCGCGGCTGCGCGATGCCTTGGAATCGCTGCAAGATTAGATGCAGATCCCCTGATGTTTCAGAACATTCCTATAGTGAGCGCCTCCTCCGGAGGGCCCACTTCGTACTTACCGTCAGCGTTCCGAACGAATGCCGATGATCGAGGCGGGGGATGTCGAGGTGATCAGGAATGGCTGCCAATAAGAAAATCGCGATGCTGGTGGTGACGGCCTTGCTCATCGGAGCGGGTTACTGGCTGTTCCTACTTGGAGACAACGAGAAAACGGGGCGCGTTGACTCTCCGCTTGAGAGTGAACTGGCCCTGGAAGGGGCCATGCCATTGGAACCCTTGCCTCTGCCCATGGACGCAACGAGGCCTGCGGTGTCTTCCAATCTCTTGCGGCATTATCAATGTCCGCCAGGAGCGGAAGACTGCGAGCGTAACCCCAATGTGGCTTCGACCCCGGAGGAAGCCCAATGGCTATTGGCACACGGTTACCCCACGGCGAAACAGATTCAAGATCTCCGCACGCGGTCCACCGCAGACTATCGGGAGGAGTACGAGCGGACAGGCAGCAAAGTGGCCCAGTCGCTCTATGCAATGAGCCTTGCCTTGGATGGCGAGGCCAGAACGGCGATTGGCCTGCTTTCAACGGGGGCGGGCCAAGGAAACGTCTACGCATTTCATCTGCTGTCCGACATTTATCGGCACACCGAGGAATTGGGTAACCTGACTACCAGCGCGGCCTACCTGCGTGCGGCGTATCTGGCCGGAGATTCGCGTGCGGCAGATCGTTATGCCTACCAGTTTGAAATCCTGACGCCACCGGAAAACTTGAGTGCCGACAAGGAAGCATTCCGGCTTTTCAAGATCTTCGGGCATGGACGCAACTATCCACGCCCCTGATGGGCACGTCTGGTCCAGCCCGTCTCAAGGTTCGATCACGGCGGCGCCGGTTCCTCGTAACTGGCATCCAGCAAGGCGGTCGCCAGATCACCGATGCGCATGTGATCGAAGCTGGTGTTGTTGGCCAGGATCACGCTGTGGCCGTCTTCCAGCACCCGCCAGGCGAGTACGCGGAACGCGCCGTTGGAACCGTATTCCCAGGCCACCTTGCGTGGCTTTCCCGCCACCGGCAGCGTCTTGACCCGGCCACCTAGCGCGTAGCTCTGCGCCGGGCGGATCACTTCCATCAAGGTGGTGACGCCGGCGGCGGACAGGACGCGATGGTTGAAGACCGCGTCCATCAGCCGCTGCAGGTCGCCGACGCTGGTGTAGTAGCCGCCGGCCAGCATCATGAAATCGGGCACGGGATTGGACCGGGGTGTCACGACCGGCTGCAACGCCGCATAGCCCACGGCCATGCCGGTGACGTGGGTCGAGTCGCCGGAGAAGGTGCCGCTGTCGCGCAGCCCCAACGGCACGGTCAGCAGGGTCCGCACCAGCGCAGCATAGGGTTGCCCGCTGACGCGCTCGACAATCGCCTTGACGATCAGCCAGTTCGAGTGCGAGTAGTCCCAGTCGGTCCCCGGTTCGAAGGCCAGATCGCCGCTGGCGTAGGTGCGTACCGCGGTGGCGTTGTCCAGGGACTGCTGCTTGAGCGACGGGTCCTGCTTGGCTGCGGCGTCCCACTGGTTGGGCACGCCACTGGAATGGCTCATCAGCCAGCGCAGGGTGAGCTTGCGGCCGGTATCGGGCCGGTAGTCCGGCAGATAGGTGGTAATCGGTTCGTCCAGCGCCAGGCGGCCCTGTTCCACCAACCGCAGCGTCACGATGGCCGCGATCCACTTGGAAATCGAACCGGCTTCGAAGCGTGTTTGCGGCGTCATCGATATTCCGGCTTCCGCATCCGCCGTGCCGAAGGCGCCGCTGTAGATTCCGCGGCCGTCCCGCGTGACCAGCACGGTGCCGTTGAAGCCCTCCTGGCGCGCGAACTTCTCCGCGATTTCCCTGCACTTCCCGCAGTCGGCGCGGACCTGGCCGGGCAGGAGCAGGGTTAGCAGGGCAACCGCGAAACCGGTCAGCGCGCGGACCGGAACACCGAGGGTGGACGAGGGCATGAGCGCGGCAAGTGGGGAAGACTGGCATTGGATGCCGCGACGAGCCCGAGGGTTTAATGACCTGTCGACGAACTTCGCTGAATCGGCGCCGGAAGGCAGGCAAGCCGCAAGCCAGTCCGACGCCGCGTTTCAACCGTCAGGTGGCCACGCCGTACTCAATCACCCACGACATGGACGTCGTAGCGTGCGGCGATCTGTTCCCGCTCCGCCGGATCCATATCACCGCGCAGCAACCTGGGGAGACTGCGGAAATAGCCGAACCGATCGACGCCGGGCACCAGGATGACCAGCACGTCCGCGATCGATTCGGGCGCCGCGGAGAACGCATGTGGCATGCGGGGCGGAATCACCACGAAGCCGCCTTTCTCCACGACCTGTTTTTCATTGCCGATGACCATGTCCAGGCGGCCGTCCAGCACGTAGAACGCCTCGCTGGATTTTTCGTGGTAGTGGAGTTTCGCGCCGGCGGCGCCGGTCTCCAGGCGCAGGCGATTGGCGCCGAGCGCTCCGCAGCAATCGCTGGCGTCGGCGATCAGCCAGAGCTTGCGGGTGGGGCTTTCGAGAGTTTCAACGTCTTGTTCACGCACTACAAAAGCGGAGGACTCCGGCATTTTGATTCCTGGGGGTGATGTAGAGGGAGGCTTGTTTTCGCCAAGCGGGCCGGTGGACCCGCAGGATCATTGCGGGTCCATCGCCCATGGGCTCATGCCTGCTGCGGGACTTTCGCGATGAACTTGATCTCGACCAGCAGGGAAGGCAGCGCCAGGCGCGGGGTGACCACCAGGGTGCTGGCCACGGCGGGCATCTCGGCGCCGTAGGCTTTCTTCCTCACCGGGCCGGCGGCCTCGAAAGCCGCGTCCATGTCGGTGACGTACAGGACTTCATCGACGACGTTGTCCAGGTCGGCGCCGTACCGCTGGAGCAGATGCCGGGCGTTCTCGTAGGTCTGCTTCATCTGGATGGCCATGTTGCCGTGGTCGAGGATCCGGTCCTGATCATCCAGCGGCGCGGCGCCGACGATATTGCCTTCGGCGTCGTTGCTGACCTGGCCGGAGAGATAGATCGTGTCGCCGACCTTGACCGCCTGGGCGTAGCCGTACTCGGCTTCCCACGGCATGCCGCTTCCTTTTGCTTCCTTCTCGATTTTCATGCGTTGCGATTCCTGGTGTGGAGGGAGGGGGCCGCAGCCGTCGACGGTGGCAAGCCCGGGATCAAGCAAGGTCCGGCGCTCGACGGGAGAGGGCGAATCGATTCGGGGCGGCCGGAGTCGCACGAACGGTCCGTGACTTGCGAACTCGACGTCGGTGGCGGGGACGGCACAGCTTGTGCGTCCCGAATCTGGTTCGATAGACCTATGATGTGGACACCCTGTCTCAAAAATGATCCACATGGACCTCTCAGCGCTCGTTGACTTCCATTACGTCGTCGAAGCCGGCAGCTTCGGCCGCGCCAGCCGTGACACCGGAACCCCGAAGGCCACGCTGTCGCGACGGGTGCGGGCACTGGAGCAGTCCCTGGGGCTGCGCCTGCTGGAACGCGGCCACCAGACATTCCGGCTGACCGAGGACGGCTGCACCCTGTTCGAGCGCACCCGCAAGCTGGTCCGGGAAATCGACGAGGTCGGCCAGGAACTGGCGTCCGGCAACACCGCTCCGCGTGGCGTGCTGCGCGTGAGCGCGCCGGTGTTGTTCGCCACCACCTTTGGCGGCAGGCTTGCCGCCGGATTTTTCCTGCGCCACCCGCAGGTGCAACTGGAACTGGTGGGCGAGGACCGCTACGTGGGTCTGGTGGATGACGGCTACGACATCGCCATCCGCATCAACCCCACGCTCGACTGCGAACTGGTGGGCCGGTGCTTCGCCCACGATCGGATGCTGCTGGTGGCCGCTCCCGGTCTGCCGCCACCGCCACCGGTCGCGGACGGTGGCCCACCCTCGATCACGGCGGTGACGATGCTGGGCGCCGCACGCCCTGCGCTCTGGCAGGTGGAGCGCGAGGGCCGCAACTGGCAGGTGGCGCCGGAGTTCAAGCTCAGGCTGTCCTCCCTGTGGATGGTGCGCGACGCGGTGCTGGCCGGCGCGGGCGCGGCCTGTCTGCCGCACTCACTCGTCCGCGACGCCATCGAAGCGGGCAGGCTGGTGGTCTGGAACGACAATGCCGAAGCGCCCGTGGAAGTGTGGGCGCTGCACGCTTCGCGCCGCCTGGTCACCCCCAAGGTGTCCGCATTCCTGTCCTATCTGGTGGAGGCGTTTCCTGACCGGCGAATGTAACCGTCGTGTGCGCAAGGCTGCCGAAGACGATGCGCCCTCGGCAAAGCAACGACGCGCCATCGGTGCGACCGTCAGGCAAGGTGCCGCGCAAGAAAATCGCGGATCAGCGGCAGCGCCTCCTCGAAATGCGTTTCCAGCAGCCAGTGGCCCGCCTCTTCGATGAGATGCAGTTCGGCTCGCGGCAGATCGCGCAGATAGGCGCGCGCCGATGCGGCGGGCATGTAGCCATCCTCCGGTCCCCAAACGATCAGGGTAGGGGGCTGGTGTTCGCGCAGGTAGGCCTGGTAGCGCGGGAACCAGGCCAGGTTGGCCTCCAGTTTCTCCATCAGGCCGACGGCGACCTGGCGACGCACGGGAGTATCCATCAGCGGCCAATGCAGCTTCCATAGATCCGGCGGCACCCGCGCGGCCACCTCATCGTTCACTTCACCGACGAACTCGTGCCGGAAGCCGTCCTCGCTGACCGCGTCCTCCAGTGGCCGATGCGTCTGCGGCGTCTTGTGCTTCCAATACTTCTGGATTGCCTTGTACTTCGGGCCCAGCACGTCCTCGTAGATATCCCCGTTCTGGATGATCAGCGCCGCGATGCGATCGGGATGCGCCATCGCATGGCGCAGGCCGATCTGCGAGCCATAGTCATGCAGCCACAGCGCATAGCGTTCAAGACCAAGCGTATCGGCGACCGCCGTCAGCACATTTTCATAGGCGTCGAAGTCGTAAGCGAACTGGGCCGGATCCGGCGTATCGCTGTATCCGAAACCCGGCCAGTCGAACGCCACGGTCCGCCAGCGATCGGCCAGCGCCGGCATCAGCCGCCGGAACTGGAAGGACGAGCAGGGATAGCCATGCGGCAGAAGCAGTACCGGTGCGTTCGCCGGCCCGGCCTCGCGAAGAAAAAGGTCACGACCTCCCGCCTGGATGCGGTGGTGCCGCACGGCCTGTGTGTGCATGTGGACGGTCCCATGCGCCTTGCAGTGGGGCGAAAGTCTAGGCGGCGCTGCGTGGCCGACCGGTGACGGCGGCCGTGCGTGCGTGGGACTTGTCCCCATGCCCGCTTTTAACCGGGAAGCGGACACATCTTCACACCACATCCACGTACACAAACGTTAACTAACGGCTGCTGATGACTCCGGCAAAAACACCGTTATATTTCCGACTCCCCAGACGAAGGAGAAATTGAATGTTCCTGACCAAGCAAAAATTCGCGATGGTGCGTACGCTCGGCGTGGCGCTCGTCGCCACCGCGGGCCTTGCCGGCTGCGCCACCTATGACGACGAGTTCGCGGGCATCAACTCGCGCCTCGATCAGCTCGACACGAAGGTGCAGAGTGCTGCCCAGAGTGCGGAATCGGCCAACCAGTCCGCGCAGCAGGCCAACCAGCGCCTGGATCAAATGGAACAGCGCGTGCAGCAGCTCGAAACTGCCCCGCGCCGCTCGCCGCGCGGTTAATCGTTTCCTGCATCACCCGCGACGAACCGCCTGAATCGGCACCGGTGGCCTTTGCGGGCCACCGGCCTTTCGTCGTCACTTGTTCTCGTTTCAAGGAATAGTCCCATCCGTACCTGCACTCACCCCGTAATCCGGGCCGCTTATGGTCCGTTGGTGCTAGCGCTGGCGCTGGCGTTCCCGAGCTTCGACGCAAGCAGCGCCGAGCGCGCGGCCGAGCGTGCCGCCGAACAACCGGTTGCCGCCGTCGATCTGCTGCCGGAAGGACAGGATGTCTCCAGCACGGTCATTGAGCTTGCGGGCTGGGTGGTGGCGTCCAAGGACAGCCAGGGCTATCCGTTCGCGGTCATCGACAAGGCCTCCGCACAAATCCTGGTGTTTGGCGGCGATGGCCGGCTGCGCGGCGCCGCGCCGGGGCTGTTCGGCTCGGCGGTCGGCGATCATACGGCCCCCGGCGTCGCCGGCCTGGCGCTGCGCGAGATTCCGGGCCGGGATCGCACGACCCCGGCGGGTCGCTTCGTGGGTGGTTACGGTCCGTCCATCGACGCCGGGCGCGTGCTGTGGGTGGACTATGAGTCCGCGGTCTCCATCCATCCGACCGCGACGGGCGTCCCGGCCGAAAAACGCGTAGAGCGCCTTGCCTCGGCGACGCCGGACGACAACCGCGTCACCCACGGCTGCATCAACGTCTCGCCCGAGTTTTACGAGCAGATCATCCGTCCGACGTTCGAGCGGGGCGGAGTGTTCTACATCCTGCCGGACGAGGATTCTCTGGCGGACACCTTCCCGGAGTTCGCGCAAAGCCGCGTGACTTCGCAACGCGGCGGAAAACGCGCGCGGTCCGCCCGTCGGTGAAGTAGTGCCAGTGCGTGCCCGGCCACGGGGCGAATGACGCCGCGCATGGCAGCGCGGCCCTGAGGCCAACGCCGCGCATCCGCAGAACAGGGTGGCGGTGCCCGATGGGTGATCCACGGGGCCCTCCATCAAACCCCGGGAACGTCGTTGTCTTCGCAACGGGCAACGGCAAGGCTACAGGTTCCGATTGATTTCCCGCACCGCGGGCATGGCGCCCTTGCGTTCGCTGTAGCGGTCGACCAGATAGTCGCTGCGGTCCCTGACCAGCAGGGTGAACTTCATCAGTTCTTCCATGACGTCCACGACGCGGTCGTAGAACGGCGACGGCTTCATCCGGCCGTCGTCATCGAACTCCTGCCATGCCTTGGCCACCGAGGATTGGTTGGGGATGGTCACCATGCGCATCCAGCGTCCCAGCACCCTCAGCGTGTTGACGACGTTGAAGGACTGCGAGCCTCCGCAGACCTGCATGACCGCCAGGGTCCGGCCCTGCGTGGGGCGCACACTGCCGTCCTCCAGGGGCAACCAGTCAATCTGGTTCTTGAACACGCCGGTGATCGTGCCGTGGCGCTCGGGCGAGACCCAGACCTGTCCTTCCGACCATCGAGACAGCTCGCGCAGTTCCCTCACCTTGGGGTGGTCCTTGGATACGCTGTCGAGCAGGGGTAGATCGTGGGGGTCGAAAACGCGGGTCTCCGCGCCCAGGTGGCGCAGGATCCGCTCGGCCTCCAGGGCCAGTTTCCGGCTGAAGGATTGCGGCCGCAGGGAGCCGTAGAGCAGCAGGATGCGGGGCGGATGGCTGTCGGCCGCCCCGAGGGACGCGGGATGGGGCAGGGGCAGGAGGTGGGAAGCCACGTGGGGAATTTCGGAAGTCATGGTTTGTTTTGTCACAATTGTTCGATTATTCTAGAAACATGGAAACGAAAGACGCAATAGTCGCCCTGACCGCGCTGGGCCACGCCTCCCGCCTGGCCGCCTACCGCCTGCTCGTGGAAGCGGGGCCGGCCGGGCGCATGGCCGGGGAGATCGCGGAAGCGCTGGCGATTCCAAACGCCACGCTGTCTTTCCACCTGAAGGAACTGGTCCTGGCGGGCCTGGCGGAAAGCGAGAACCGGGGCCGGAATGTCTGCTACCGGGCCAACTTCGAAGCCATGAACGGACTGGTGGCCTATCTCACCCACAACTGCTGCGCCGGTTCGAATGACGATGCGTGCGCACCTGCTCCCGACTGCGATTGCTGACACCAGAGGCTCCATGAAACGTCGTGTTCTCTTTCTTTGCACCGGCAATTCGGCGCGCAGCGTACTGGCCGAGGCCACATTGCGGGCTTGGGCCGGCAACCGGTTTGAAGTGTTCAGCGCCGGCAGCCAACCCGCGGGCAAGGTGAATCCGCATGCGCTGTCCCAGTTGACGACCGAGGGTATTTCCACCGCCGGACTGCGGAGCAAGTCCTGGGACGAATTCGCCGCGGAAGGGGCGACGCCCATGGACCTGGTCGTCACGGTCTGCGACTCGGCCGCCGCGGAAACCTGCCCGGTCGTGTTCGGCGATTTCCTGCGCGTTCACTGGGGACTGCCCGATCCGGCGGCGGTGCAGGGCAGTGAGGAGGAAAAGCGCGAAGCCTTCCGGCAAGCGCATCGCATCATCAAGGCCAGGCTGCTGGCGTTCCTGGCGTTGCCGGCCGAGGCCTGGAACGACCGAGCGGCACTCAAGCACGCGCTGGACAAAATCGGCTTCGTGGAACCCGAAGACGAGGCGGTCCCGCATGACTGAAGCGGCCCCGCGAATCGGCTTCTTCGAGCGTTACCTGACGGCCTGGGTGGCGCTGTGCATCGTGGTCGGCACCGGGCTGGGGCACTTCTTTCCCGCGACCTTCGCGCGGCTGGGTGCGATGGAAGTCGCCCAGGTCAACCTGCCGGTTGCCGCGCTCGTCTGGATGATGATCATCCCGATGCTGCTGAAAGTGGATTTCGGCGCGATGAAAACGGTTGGACGCCATTGGCGCGGCATCGGCGTCACGTTGTTCATCAACTGGGCCGTCAAGCCCTTCTCGATGGCGTTGCTGGGCTGGTTCTTCCTGCGTCACGTGTTCGCGGACTCGCTGCCCGCCGGGCAGATTGATTCGTACATGGCCGGCCTGATCCTGCTTGCGGCGGCGCCCTGTACGGCGATGGTCTTTGTCTGGAGCAACCTGTGCCGCGGCGATGCGAATTTCACGCTGGGCCAGGTGGCGCTGAATGACGCCATCATGGTCGTGGCATTCGCCCCGTTGGTGGCGTTGTTGCTGGGTCTTTCCGCCATCACCGTCCCCTGGAATACGCTGATGATTTCGGTGGGTCTCTACATCATCGTCCCCGTGGCGATCGCCGTGGTGATGCGTCGCTGGCTGATGCGGCGGGGAGGAGAGCAGGGCCTGGAACACATGTTGCGCAAGCTGGGGCCCTATTCGCTGGGCGCCTTGCTCCTGACGCTGGTCCTGCTCTTCGGATTCCAGGGCAAGCAGATCCTCGCGCAACCGATGGTGATTGCCATCCTGGCGGTTCCCATCCTCATCCAGGTCTACTTCAATTCCGGGCTGGCGTATCTGCTGAATCGTCGCTTGGGCGTGGCCCACAGCGTCGCCGGTCCTTCGGCCCTGATTGGCGCCAGCAACTTCTTTGAGCTGGCGGTGGCCACTGCGGTCGGCCTGTTCGGCATACACTCGGGCGCGGCATTGGCCACGGTTGTCGGCGTGCTGATTGAGGTTCCCGTCATGCTCTCCGTGGTTGCCATCGTGAACCGCTCACGGGCGTGGTACTGCACAGGAGCAAGCCATGTCTCAGAGGTCAACTGAAATGCCCATCATCCACCCCATGGGTCTTGACGACTCGATCATCAGGTTGCTGCGCGAGAGCGGGCTCCCCACCCGTGATCTTGAGTCGGGACTGGATGTCGCCTTCCTGGGCGCGGGCGATCGGGGCGCGCTGCAAGGGTGCGTTGCGCTGCAGCGCTGCCAGGACCTGTTGCTCCTGCGCTCCTTGGCGGTCGCCGGGCCATACCGTGGCGGTGGCCTCGGAAAGGCATTGGTCAGCCGTGCCGAGGAGCAAGCGAAAGCCGAGGGTTTCCAGGAGATCTACCTTTTGACGACCGATGCCTCGGGTTTCTTCGCTGGCCGTGGCTATGGAAGGGTGGACAGGACCAACGCACCTGCCTCCATCCAGACGACATCCCAGTTCTCAACCCTGTGCCCAGCCTCATCCACCTTGATGGTCAAGGAGCTGAGCTAGGGCGTGCGGACATGCACCATTCCCTCGCCTGAAATGCACGCGGAGAACATCCGGCGGACGATGCCATGAAGGCTGGCGGGTCGATTCGTACCTGCTGGAACGATGCCTGAAATCTCCCGGCCGCCAGGTAGACAGCGGGATCGCTCCGCCCCTTTCCCCGGTAGGCGGACCGGGTCATTGAAGAAACCCCTGTTTGCAATAAGCAAGAGCTGGCGGGGCCGATGCCCGCGACAGCGCTGCTTTCCGAACAGGCGGAGCCCGGCCACCCCGAGCCTGGATGGGGGCTGGCCAGTCCGAGCATACTGGGCCGCTGGCTCGGCAGACGAAAAACAGTATGTTTGGCGGGCTGCGTCAAGGGGATGGCCCGCGACGCGCCGGTCGCCGGTCTGACCGGACCCTGCGCGGATGCGCGCGCATTGCCGCGGATGCAACCCATCGTCAGCCTGGCAGCTGATAATTGATTCAAGCCTCCCTTGCGATGCCAGCCGGCATCCGCGCCATCTCCCCATCCAGGTATCCCGCATGACACGTTTCCTCCTGTTGGCCCTCCTCGCAGCGTCGTCCACCGCAGGTGCCGTCGTCATCCGCGCTGACGTCGACGACGCGAAGTACCGGATTCCGGCGTCCGGGTTTCCCGCCCTGGTCGACATGCCGGGGGAGGGTCACGGCGTGCTGATTGCGCCGCAATGGGCCATCACGGCGGCCCACACCCTTCCCGGGAACGCTGCGCTCAAGCAGGTCGCGATCAACGGCGTATCCCGGGATGTCGAGCGCGTGGTCCGGCATCCGGGATACAAGACGCTGCCAAAGGAACTCCTCGACCAGGCCATGGCCAGTGGGGAGGCCACGCTGATCGTGGTGTTTCTGGCCTCGTCCGACGACATCGCGTTGATCAAGTTGAAGCAGCCCGTGACGGATATCGCGCCGGTCGCCCTCTACCGCCAGGGTGATGAGGCGGGCCGGATTGTCAGCATCGTGGGCAAGGGCGCGACCGGTACGGGTGCCTTGGGACATGACCCGGCAGGTCCCAACCGGACGGAACTTCGCCGCGCCGACAACACGGTCACCAGCGCCTATGATCGCTGGCTCTGCTACGTATTCGACGAGCCACCGGCGGCCCTGCCGCTGGAAGGCATGCTGGGCAATGGCGACAGTGGCGGCCCCGTGCTCGTCCAGGTCGACGGTCGACCATCGCTGGCCGGACTGGCCTCGTGGAAAGTCGTCCAGGGCCATGTCGTGACGGCCAGGCCCGGACGTTACGGGCAAACCGCATGCAATGTCCGCATCAGTCATTACGTGGGGTGGATCGAGCAGGTGATTGCCGAGCAGCCGGGCGAGGACCGGTGATTCATTCAACTCAATCCGATTCGCGAGACGCTGGTCCCGGCGCCCAATCCCATGGATCATTGCGGCCCCGGACAGGCAACCACGGAAGGCGCGTCATCGGTGCCTTGTCATGGTCGTTGGATTGCCTGATTCGTTCACGGAGATGCTGGATGCATAGTCATGCTGGGATCGCGCCTGTTGTTTTGCTCTTGTTGGCAACGCAGTTCGTGGGCCAGTCCGCCATTGCGAAGCCGGTCGAGATTCCCTTCGAGGAAGGCAAGGATCATCGGATCTTCGTGCAGGGGACCATCAATGACTCGCGGCCCCTGCGGTTACTGTTCGACACTGGCGCCAACGAAATGGCGGTAAATCGCGCCCTCAAGGACGAGGCATCCCTGGTCATCGACGATACTGCCGAGAACACCGGCAGCGATGGTGTCAGCGCGCTCGATTACAGTTCCGGCAACCTGGTCCGGGCTGGCGGCATGGAGGCGCGCATGGGAGCCGTGCTGGTGGAGTACCGCAACCGTCCTTTCGATGCCGTGCTGGGGCATCGGTTCTTCCAGGACCGGATTGTCGAAATCAACTATGACCGAAGCCGGCTTGTCGTGCATGAGCGGATGCCGGATCTTGCGGGTTATGCGAAAGCGAAGGTCAAGATGGTCGACGATACGCCGGTCGTCCGGCTGAGCCTGGTCGATGGAACGTCCACGGTCAGGCCGTGGTTGTTCTTCGACACCGGCAGCAATGGTTCAATCGATCTGTCGTACGCATTCGCCTCCCGCCACAAGCTGAAGGAAAAGTTCACCCAGGTGGTGGGAACGTCGCAGTACAGCGGCAGCGCCGGAAAGAAGATTCGCGCGGTTGATGTGCGCATCCAGTCGGCGGGCGTCGCTGGCGTTGATCTGAAACAGCCGAAAATTTCATTGACGATAGACGAGGATGCCTCCCAGGGCGATGGCATTGTCGGAAGTGATTTCATCCACCACTTCAACGTGATCATGGACCTGAAGGGCGGCTACCTCTACCTGAAGCCGAACCAGCGCGTTTCCGGAAGCGTGGCTGCCGGTCAATGAGGCGGCTTGCCATCCCTTAGTCAGGCGCAATTGGAGACGAGAATTGATTGAACTTCCCGTGAGAGATCCCTGCGATATCTGCGAAACGTCAAGCCGTGAAGACAGATGGGCGGTCATCGATGAAAGCGAACACACGCTCACCCTGATCAATCCCTGGCAGTTCGAGGTCGGCCAGTGTTGCGTGGTCACGCGCCGGCACGTCGCCACGCTGCTGGATCTTTCTCCCGGCGAATGCGAGGAGATCATGGCTTCGGCCAAGCGCGTCGCTGAGGCGCTGGTCAAGGCCTACCAGCCGCTCGGGATACTGACGTTCCAGAACAACGGGGTCTACAGCGGACAGGAAACCCCCCATTTCCATTTCCATGTCGTGCCCCGGCAGAGAGGAAGCGATTGGGGCATCGGTCCGCCGCAGTTGGCGACATTCGATGGCGCCGGGCGGCAAAGGGGAACGCCCCACGATCCGGCCGACGACGCCCAGCGCCTGGCACGGGTCCGGGTGCCGGCCGGGCAGTTGGCTGAAACCGCGCGCCTGATCCGTTCGCACCTGCCCAGGTAGACTGGCCGCGGATGCGACGTCGCATGGAGGCGACCCGACAGATCGTTCAAATCGGCGGCGCTTCGTCCTGGCGCAACCGCTGAAGACATGGCGCGCGAATGTTCTGGTTCCCCGGGCCAGCGCGGCATGGCGCTGGCGCCGTCCATCCATGGAAATCAAGGGGGTAAGAATGAATTGGTTAAAACGTTTTTTGGGTTCCAGGACTTCGGCGCAGCCTGCAGTACCGGTCGCGTCGCCATCGACCGCAGATCGGGTCGAAGCGCCCTGGAGAACCATGGAAGTTCCGGGGGCAGAGGCGTTATCGACGCTCCTGGCACTGCGTTCCCGCGAACCTGCCGTCACACCCGTTGCGCTCGGGGATGACAAGGATTTCGAGCGGTTGCTTGAGGCATTCGAGTATTCCGAATCTCCCACGGAGGCGGTCATTTCGGCGGGCCTGGCCCTGGATCTTCCGGGCTGGATCAGGGAACGCATTGCCGCCGACCCCGAGTACTACCAGGAGGAACAGGTGGACTCCGCTGTAACCGATGAGCCGGAACAGGCACGACCTCTTTCGCTCGCTTTCGATGTGTTGAGCGGAAAGCCCAAGCGCCAGGTCCACATTGCCCTCGTGCCCACGGCAAAGCCGTGGGAAGTTCCCGCATATCTCAAGCTGGGCAACTGGAACGAGTGCCCGGCGGCGGAGGTACACGTCGCCTTCTTCAAGTCATGGTTCGAGCGCTATGGCGCGGTGGTCACCGGGATTGGTCCCGACACGGTGGAATTCAGCGTCGCGAATCCGCCGGAAACGATCGAGGCGGCGCGCGTGCTTGCCCGCGAACAGTTCGTGTATTGCGCGGATATCGTCTTCCAGGGCGTCCAGTCGGTGGAGAATCTCGCCAAGGTGCTGGTCAACAGCGGGAACTGGTACTTCTGGTGGGATTGACGGCTGCCTCGGACGGACCTGCTGACGGTCCTGAACCGTCCTACGCGGGAATGCGTGCGATGAACTTGATCTCGAAGTCGAACCCCGCCAGCCAGTTCACGCCGACTGCCGTCCAGGTGGGGTAAGGCGCCCGCGGAAAAATTTCCCTTTTTATCGCCACGACGGTGCTGAACTGGTGGGCCGGGTCGGTATGGAAGGTGGTCACGTCGACGATGTCGTCCAGGGCGCAACTTGCCGCCGCCAGGGTGGCCTCGAGATTGATGAACGCCCGCCGGACCTGGGCCTCGAAGTCCGGCTCGGGCGAGCCGTCGCCGCGGCTGCCGACCTGACCGGAGACGAACAGCACATCGCCGGATCGGATTGCGGCGGAGCGGGCCTGCGAGGTGTAGAGGTCGTGCCGGCCAGCGGGGAAAACGGGATCACGTGGTGCCAAGGGAGTGCTTCTCGGGGGGATTGTTCATGTCGTCTGGCGCGTGCCGTCCGGCAACTTCGCGATCGCCTTGATCTCGAAGTGGAAGCCATGCAGCCAGGTCACACCGATGCCGGTCAGGGCGGGATGGGGCGCTTGCCCCAGAACTCGGGCACGATCTTCCAGGCCCGTTCGAAATGCTGCTCCGGATCCACAAGAAGACGGTCACCTCCACGACGTCGTCGATGGTGCAGCCGGCTTCGGCCAGGATGGCGTTGGGGTTGCGGAAGGCCTGGCGCGCCTGCTCCTCGAAATCCGGTTCGGGAGAACCGTCTTCGCGGCGCGTATTCATCGATTGGGTGGTGGCGTTGATGGCGCAGCAGGCGCCGGCGATCCAGCCGCCGCGGGCGCCGGCACCGGCACCGGCCTGAGCGGACGCCGCACGCCTTCCCTCAGCCGATCGCGTTCAACAGTCCCGCCAGCCGATACGGCTTGGGGATGAACTGGAAACGCTCCGGAATCTGCGGCAGATGACCGAGTTGGTGGCCCGAGGCGATGATGATTCTCGCGGCCGGATTGAGCCGCGCGGCCTCATGGGCCACGTCGATGCCCGATACGCCGTCCGGCATGCTGACGTCGGTGATTATCGAATCGAACGGGATGCCGGTGCGCAGCAGATCCAGCGCGTCGCGGCCGTTGGCGGCCACGCAGACCTCGTAGCCTTCGGAGGACAGGGCGTCCGCCACCACTTCCGCGATGTCCCGCTCATCTTCAACGAAAAGTATCCTGCGAAGGTTCTCCACCATTTTTCTCCATCACTGCGGGCAGCCAGATGCGGAACGTGGCGCCCTCACCCGGGGTGCTCGAAAGCTGGACGAATCCCCCCGACTGGGTCGCCAGGCCGAACACCTGGCTGAGTCCGAGGCCGCTCCCCTTTCCTACTTCCTTGGTCGTGAAGAACGGGTCGAATACCTTGGCCTGGATTTCGGCCGGGATGCCGGGCCCGTCGTCGCTGACTTCCGCGCAGACATGCAGGCATGCGTCCGCCTCGGGTTGCAGTGGATTCTTGATCACGGCCATGCCGGTGCGGACGACGATGTTGCCGCTTCCGGACATGGCGTCGCGGCTGTTGCAGACCAGGTTGAGGACGGCAGCCTCCAGTTGCGCCCGGTCCACCTGGACGCGCGGCAGGTCGTCGGCCAGTTCCAGGCGCAGGGAAACCTGGTCCGCGCAGGCGCGCTCGAACAGATCGCCGGACCTGCGCAAGAGCTCGCTGAGATGGGTCGGCTGTGGCAACAGACTCTGTCCGCGCCCGAAGGTGAGCAGTTGGCGGGTGAGCAGGGCGCCGCGATCGCACGCGCGGACGGCGGCGTTCAGCGGGGAGGCGATGTTGTCGTTGCCCACGTTGCGGGCGGCAATCACGTCCAGGCTGTTGAGGATCACCGTGAGCAGGTTGTTGAAGTCGTGCGCCAGGCCCAGGGTGAGTTTGCCGATGGCTTCCATTTTCTGCGCCTGGAGCAGGGCATCGCGGGCTTCCTCGAGGCGCTTCTGCGAGGCATGGCGCTCGGTGACGTCGCGGGTGACCTTGGCGAATCCGATCAGGTCGCCGCTTTCCCAGATGGGTTCGATGACCACGCTTGCGAGGAACCGGCTGCCGTCCTTGCGCACCCGCCAGCCTTCGGCCGCCAGGCCGCCCTGTTCGGCGGCCACGCGGAGATTATGGCGGGGAACATCGGCGGCAATGTCCTCGGGGGTATAGAAGCGCGCGAAATGTTCGCCGACGATCTCCTGCGCGGTATAGCCCTTGATGCGCTCCCCGCCAGGGTTCCAGGAACAGATGTAGCCATCCGGATCGAGCATGTAGATGGCACTGTCCGTGACGCTCTTGATCAGCAGCGCCAACTGCCGGGATTCGTCTTCCAGCGTTTTTGGCTGACTCAGCCTCAGCACGTCCACTCCCTTTTTTCCGGCTGCCAAAACTAGGATTCCATTTGTTAAATCCAGGTGATGTCGATGGGCGCGCCTCCGCATGAAGAGTGATGCCGCGTTCGACGTTCCGGCCAATGTGAATTGGAGCCGATGCACACACTGTGCACGATGTGGTCTGGACTTGAATGCTCCAGGGCGCGATTGAAAGGGATCTGGGCCGCCCCCGATCGCCGGCGGGCGCCGATTGTCCGCCACCGTAGCCTGGGCTAGAGTTTCGCGTACGGGGGAGCCTGGGACAGGGATGAAAGGCAGGAAGATCATCGGATGGTGCTGGCTGCCGCTGGCCGGTTGGTGCGGCCTGGCGTCGGCGCAGTCACTGGAGCGCATCACCCTCGACGCCGCGGACCTGTCTGCCGGCGGCTACCGCTGGGACGCGCCCGCCGCCCGCATCGAAGAAAGCCTGGACCTGGGTGACGCCATCTACGGCGGCACGCTGCGCCTGAGCCCCAGGCCGGGGCAAGACGGCGAGTACCGCGTGCGGGTGCAGTTTGAAACCAGCCTGGGTATCAGCGGCGAGGGCCCGCATGTGGATCTGATCGACTTCCGCCATTGCGTCTCGGACTGGCACGTGGCCGAAAGTGGTGATGGTCACAGCTTCACCCTGGCGACGCCCACCGAGGAGGAAGCCAACTGCGTTCCGCAGGGCACGATGGGCGAAATCCGCGCCGCCACCCGCAAGGCGTTGGCCGGCTGGTCCGACGCGCCGGAGCAGGTGGAACACTGGCTGGGCCTCATCAAGGACATCAAGTCACCCGCCGAATCGCCGATGTATTCCACCATCAGCGAGATTCGCGTCCAGGTGGAAGAACGCGTCGGCGGCCGTTGGGTGCCGGTGACGTTGCTGGTGTTTGAAGTGCCGATGGGATGTTGAGCGCATGCGCCCTGGACGGCGCACGGCCTCAGGGACGCAGGACCCGGGGAGGGGGAATGTACGAAACACAAGTGGAAATCTATTCCGACCGCACCAATGCGGTCGTGCTGCGCCATCATGGGCGCAAGCATCCCGGCGTGCTCGTGCAGGGCGATGCGTTGTTCGCCCTGTTTCAACGCGCGGACGCGGCCTGCGAAGTCGCACGCGGCGCGCTGCCGACCGACGCCCACGACGCACTGACCGATCTGCGCGACACCCTGCTGGCCTATCTGGACCACTACCGGACGGTGCTGGGCGAACACGGCATGGGATTGCCGTTCAACGAATCGTCCGCGGCGTCCGCACAGGATGTGTTTTTATGAGGACGGGTATCGAGGCAGTCACATGCGGGTAGTCTCTTCTTTGCTTGCGCTTGCCATGGAGTACCGGGACAAAAAACGGATTGCCGTGGCTGCGCTTGATCCAACCGGCATCGGAGAAGGGCAGTGAGCAGGTTCGCGAGAGTGGGGCTGGCCTTGCTTGCGGGCGCCCTGACTTTTGCACTGGCCGCTCTTGGGGCCCTGTTTGTCCTCGTGCGTGTCTTTACACCACGAGGCGACTGTCAGGCGCCCTGCGACGCGCCGATCTATGTTGCCTTGGGTGTCGGAATGTTCGTTGCGCCGGTAGTTGGCGCGATCTGCGGTGGCTTGGTCTACGCCATGGTGGTTCGTGGAAACACGCGCGATTGAATGAAAGCACGACTGGAGCGCCCAGCCAAAAGGCTGCGGCGCACCCGCTTGTAGACGGGACCTGGCTTTTACATCCCGCTCGCAATGGCCGGGAACGTCGATGCGTCCAGAGCCACGTGGCATGATGGAACAGTGATGGTGACTCGAGGGTCACGCTACAGGATCAGCAATGCGGAGAGTGATGCGTATATGCGGTGCGGTTATCCTCGGTCTGTTCGGCCTGGGATTCCTCTGGTCCGCGGGCGTGGATGCCTATCGCAACGAAACCCTGCGTCATGGTGCGATGGAAGCGGACGCCGCCGTCGTCGACATCCGCCACCCCGATCAGATCCGTTACCGGTTCGACGTGGAGGCGGAGCAACGGACCTATCACTACACCGGCCGCTGGCTGTTCATCCCGGCCTGGGTACAGGTGCCGGAACTGGCCTTCGCCGAGGCGCAAGCCACCGGCCACCTGCGCATCCTCTATCTGCCTTCCAATCCGCATGTGAACCAACCCGCGGCACTTCGCCTGCGGCACCCCTGGGAATCGCTGGGGCCCTGGCTGCTGGCGGTGCTGATGTTCTTCCTCGCCGGGCGTCTTGTCTTCAGGCGGTAG
>NZ_JANJUE010000119.1 GCF_024710765.1 Pseudoxanthomonas sp. | reverse complement strand
GAACGTGGCCTGCATCGGCGGCTCGTGGATGGTGCCCAAGGGCTGGCTCGACGCCGGCGAATGGGACAAGGTCCGCGAGAGTTCCGCCAAGGCCGCCGCCATCGTCCGCCGCGTGCGCGGCTGACCCGCCCCCCATTGGCTTCCCCTGCAGGAGCGACGTGAGTCGCGACCGGGTGGTTGGCGCGTCCTTACATCCCCATCGCTCAAACACGAAGGTCGCGACCCACGTCGCTCCTACCGCGGCTCCCCTTCCCGATACAGGCGCAACCCGAACCGGTCACGCCACCAGCCACGCGCCAGCAGCAGATACCAGCCGACCAGCAACAGGCCAAGCTGCCATTCCAGCGCATTCTCGATGCGATCACGCGTCACATCGTCGGCGACCAGCCCGCCGGAAATAACATTGCCCACGCCCAGCCCCAGCATGCCCGCACACAACGCGGCCATGCCCGCCAGCAAGGCCGGCGACAGGCGCCGCAGCACCCTCGCCCGCCGCATCAGCAGCAACTGGGCGAGGAATCCGAAACCGAAGTACACGGTCACGCCGTAGCGGCGCAGGAAGCCATACACCTCGCCCTCGGTTCCGAGAAAGGTCGCGTAGATCGCCAGCGCCGAAGCCGAGAACAGGCCAAGCGCCAGCATCCACCGCGTCGCCGCGTTTTCGCGCTCCCGCAGCCAGTGGCCGGCCAGCCACCAGGTCGCGCCGTGCAGGAGCGCGCAGGGAATCACCAGCAGGCGGAACAGATGGTTGCCCAGCCCGTGCCGCGCGGCCCGGCTGATGGAGGTGCAGCCTTCCCAGTACGGCACGCAGGCCGGCACATGGCCGGCCTGGATCGACAGCCACAAGGCCAGATGCGTGGCGACCAGCAGCAGCAAGGCGGCCGTCAGCGGCAGCGGCCAGAGCGGGGTGGTATGGGGCTCCCTCATCGGCATGGCAAATGATGCGGCGGCGGAAACCGCACTCTACCCGCTCCCCCCTATCCCTGTAGGAGCGACGTCAGTCGCGACCGTCCTTTCCACGGGCATGCCAGCCATCAGCGGGGCAGCCACCCCGCATCGCGACTCATGTCGCTCCCGGAGTCGGAAAAACCGCCAACTTGACCTTGTGAGAGCGACGTCAGTCGCGATGCCTTGCGAGCTGGAGGCTGTCCGACGCAATGGACATCCTGGTCGCGACTCACGTCGCTCCTACATACAACAGTTCGCGGGCGACAATCCGTCAGCCCTTCACGCTCCCCAGCAGCAGGCCCTGGAGGTAGTAGCGTTGCAGCAGCAGGAACAACAGCAGCACCGGCAGCACGGTGATGACCGCGCCGGCCATCATCATTTCCACGTCCATGATGTGCTCGCGCGACAGCGAGGCCAGCGCCACCGGCAAGGTGTAGTGGGCCTGGTCGGTCAGCACGATCATGGGCCACATGAAGTCGTTCCAGGCCGCCATGAAGGTGAAGATCGCCAGCGTCACCAGTACCGGCTTGAGCATCGGCAACACGACCTGGAAGAAGATCCGCAGCTCGCTCGCACCGTCGATGCGCGCCGCTTCCAGCAGTTCGTCCGGAATGCTGCGCGCGTACTGGCGGACCAGGAAGATGCCGAACACCGTTGCCAGCGCCGGCACGATCACGCCGCCGAAACTGTTGACCAGGCCGAGCTGCTTCATCAGCAGGAACAGCGGCAGCATCGCCACCTGCGCCGGGATCACCAGCGCCGCCAGCAACAGCTGGAAGATCCGATCCCGGCCGCTGAAGCGCAGCTTGGCGAAGGCATAGCCGGCCAGGGTGTTGATCAGCAGCGAGCCCAGCGTGATCGCGCCGGACACCAGCAGGCTGTTGGCGAAGTTGTGCGCCATGCCGGTCCGCGCGAACAGTTCGCGGTAGTTGGCCAGGGTCGCGCCCGAGGGCAGCAGCGGCGGCGGGAAGCGGCTGGCCTCGCCGGCCGGCATGAACGACACCGACACCATCCACAGCAGCGGCGCCAGGCTGATCAGCGCCAGCAACAGCAGCGCGCCGTTGACCAGCCAGGCCTGCCAGCGGGATGCGCCCACCTCGCGCGCGACGGCGTGGCGGCTCATACCAGATCCTTCCTGCGGCCCAGGCGCAGCATCACGGTGGTCACCGCCAGGATGATCAGGAACAACAGGAACGCCACCGCCGAGGCGCGTCCCAGCCGCCACCACTTGAAGCCTTCCTCGAACATGAAGTACAGGACGCTGACCGTGCTCTGGAGCGGGTCGCCGCGGGTCATCACGTAGGGCTCGGCGAACAGCTGGAAGTAGCCGGACACGGTGATCACGCCGACCACCAGCAGCACCGGGCCCAGCATCGGCAGGGTGATGTGCAGGAACTGGCGCCACTTCGATGCGCCATCGATGCGCGCGGCCTCGTACAGGTCCTGCGGAATGGCCTGCAGGCCGGCCAGGAAGATGACCATGTTGTAGCCGAAGTTCTTCCACACCGCGAACAGCATGATGGTCGGCATCGCCCAGCGCGGGTCGCCCAGCCAGTCGATCGGCGCGACGCCCAGATGGCCAAGCGCCCAGTTCACCAGCCCGTAGCTGGTGTGGAACAGGTAGCGCCAGATCACCGCCACCGCCACCAGCGTGGTCACCACCGGCGCGAACAGCGCGGTGCGGAACAGGGCTTTGAAGCGCGCGACCGGCGCGTTGAGCAGCATCGCCGCGCCCAGCGACACCGCGATCGACAGCGGCACGCCGACAATCACGAAGTACGTCGTATTCCACAACGACTTCCAGAACATCGGCGACCGCAGCAGTTCCAGGTAATTGCCCAGGCCGACGAAGCGCAGGTTGTCGGCGTCGGCCAGCGCATACAGGTCGAAGTCGGTCAGGCTGAGCAGCAACGCCGAGAACACCGGCAGGCCGAAGAACACGCCCAGCACGATCAGCGCCGGGCCGGCGAACACCCAACCGGCGAGCGAACCGCGCCGGCTCATGGCCGTGCCCCCGCCTGCCCGGCATGGTCACGTTCGTACATCCAGCGGCGCTTCTCCAGGATGGCATCCACGCGCGCGTCCAGATCCTGCACCGCGCGCTCCTGGCTCTGCCCGCCGCGCACCACCTGCTCGGTCACCAGCCGCATTTCCTGGGCGATGCGCTCCCACTCCAGCACCTTGGGCGTGGGTTTGACCCGCTCCAGCTGATCCCGGAATGCCCGCGCGTACTCGTCATTGGCCAGGGCCGGGTGCTCCCAGGTACTGCGTCGCGGCGGCAGGTCGCCAATCAGCGCGTGGAAGCGCTGCTGGATTTCCGGGCGCGACAGGAATTCGACCAGTTTCCACGCCGCCGCCTTGCGTTCGGAGCTGCGGAAGATCACCAGGCTGGTGCCGCCGGCGATGCCCGCGCCCGGGCCATCCGGACCCGGCAATGGCATCGTGCCCCATTGGTCGCGCAGGTGATCAGGCATCCGTTTCTTGAACTCGCGGATGTTCCAGGGGCCTGACAGATAGAAAGCGTAGAAGCCGTTGAAGAACTCGTCCCAGACATTGGAAATCTGGGTCTCCGACATCTTCGGCGCCCAGCCCTGCTCGAACATGTTGGCGTAGAAGCCCAGCGCGCGGCGGAAGCCCGGGCTGCGGAAGTTGCCGCGGTTGTCGTGATCGCGCAGCAGGGGATCCGGCATCTGCAGCGCCAGCGAGACCTGCTGCTCGAATTCGTTGACCGGCATCAGGATGGCATAACGACCCGGGCCGGCGTTGCGCTTGATCGCGGCCAGGGTGCGCTCCCACTCGGCCCAGGTGACCGGCGGCTTGTCGAAGCCGGCCTCGCGCAGCAGATCCTTGCGGTAATACAGCAGGCGCGTATCCACGTACCACGGCACGCCCAGCAATTGCCGGTCGACCACTGCGGTATCCCAGATGCCGGGGAAATAGTCGGCCGGCTCGACCACCTTCGACGCGTCCACGTACGTCTGCAACGGTTCCAGCGTGCCCAGCGCGGCGAACTCCGGCAGCCAGGTGTTGCCGAGCTGGCACAGGTCCGGCAGGCCATCGGCGGCGAACGCGGTCAGCAGCTTCTCGTGCGCGGCGGTCCACGGGATGTTCTGCACGTCGACGTCGATGTCCGGGTTCTCGCGTTCGAACTCGGTCACCAGTTCGGCGACGACTTCGGCCTCGCGGCCCATGGCCCAGAACGTCACCTTCTCGCGTCCTTCATCGCGCCCGCAGCCGCTGGACAGCAGCACGCCGGCCAATGCCAGCAGGAGCAGACAGCAGCGCACCAGACATCCCCCACCACCCGAGGGACGTCTGATGCGTGCCGGAGAGAACCTTGCCATGCGGACAGCTTACTTATTGCGGCGTCTGGTTGCGCGCCGGCGCCTCGGGCTGCTGTTCGGCGGCCTGCGCCGCACGCGATTCGGCCGTGCCCAGCGCACGCGCGGCGGCGGCCTTCGGATCCGCGTTGGCCGGCACCTGGATCGGCGCGCCCTCCGGGGTCATCCAGCCGCCCTCGAAACCCGCCCGCGCCAAGCCCTTGCGGATGTACGGGTTCTTCTTCATCACTTCCCAGACGAAGCCGTTCCGGTAGTTGGCGATCATCGTCAGGATCGGTCCCTGGTCGATGCCGATGTAGTCACTGCCCACCCAGCCCTGCCCCGGCACGATGCGCCCGGCCTTCAGCGGAATGTCGTAGTCGAAACTGGGGTTGAACGCGTCCAGGAAGCCATAGCTGGAATACAGGTGTTCGCCGTAGCGCTTGTGCATTTCCTCGGTGGCCGGGATCACGATCTCCGGCGCGAACGGCAGCGAGGCGATCGCCGCGGTCGGGGCGATGGTGCCGTCGTCGAAGTTCTCGCGGAAACCCACCCCGCGCGCGGAGTAGTGGCGGAACTGGCGCTGCTCGCCGCGGTATTCCTGCAGGGTCTGCTGCGGGCCGTCGCTGGCGGTCAGTCCCCAGACGTTCTCGCCGTAACCGCGCCACTTCATCGGGTTTTCCATGGCGTAGTTGCGCTGGGCATAGGTGGCGCGGCGGCTGTTCTCGAAATAATCGATGCCCTTCTCGCGCATGTAGGCGTCCTGGATGCCGCGGAAGTCGATCCAGACGTGGCTGTACTGGTGTCCGAAATGCGGGCCGAAGGTCAGGTATTCCTGGTCCTGATACACGCCCCACGACTCGCCGTAGGTGCGTGTCCACACTTCCCAGGCTTCCGGGCCGACCGGATGGCTGGGCGACCCGAGGGCCAGCACGTACAGCATCATCGCCTCGTTGTAGCCCTTCCAGTCATGTGGAATCACCCCGCTTTCCGGGAACCACCCCATCGATACCAGCGGCTTGTTCTTCTGCAGCCAGGTCCAGTCGACCCGCTTGTAGAGCACGTCGGCCAGCTCGCGGATTTCCTTCTCGCGCGGCTCGTCGCGGTCGTAGTACGACTGCGCGAACAACACGCCCATCATCAGCAGCGTGGTGTCCACGCTCGACAGTTCCACCCAGCTCGCATAGCGGTGGCCGGTCTGCATGTCGAGGAAGTGGTAGTAGAAACCCTTGTAGCCACCCTTGCCTTCGGCCTGCGGTCCCTGCGGCAGATCGCGGAAGAACTTCAGGGTGGTCAGGGTGCGATCCACTGCCTGGGTCCGGCTGACCCAACCGTTCTCGATGCCGATCGGATACGCGGTCAGGGCGAAGCCAACCGAGGCAATGCTGGCGAACGGCCGCGACGGAAAACGGTCCGGCGTCAGTCCATTGAGTTCATTGGTGGTGTCCCAGAAGAACTGGAAGGTGCGCCGCTCGACATCGCGGAACAGCGGCGGCAGTTCCGGCTTCTCGGGTTTCTTGCGTACTTCCGGCGCCGGCGCGGCGGCCGGCTTGGGCGCCTCGGCAGGCGCGGGCGCGCGGTTGCAGGCCGCCAGCATGACCACCATCAGGCCCGCCAGCCACGTCCAATTCCGGTTTCCCCTGGCCCCGGCCTGGCCCTTCTTGCCTGTAAACGTTTTCATCTCGAGTTGTTTCTTTCCTTCATGGGTCACCGCGGGTCCGCGGCTAACGCGTGGAGAAAGGAGACCGGCGCATCAGAACGACACCGGCTCGGCTTTGCAATGGCGGTCGATGAACCGCTGGTGCTCGGGCATCGCGTCGACGCAGGCGCTGATCGTCCCGGCGACGCTGTCCATCAGGCGCTTGAGGTCGGCGTCGGGCACGCGATCGACCAGCGGATGCCAGCCGCGCGGTTCGATGCCCTGCCCGATCATCACCTGCACCCAGCTGATCTCGGCGAACATCTCGCTGGCGTTGCGGAAGAACCGCCCGCTGTCGCGGAACAGTTCCAGGTTGGCGGCCAGGCTGTCCGGTATCGCCATGTCGCGGCACTGCCGCCAGAACGCCGAATCATCACGCTCGGTGGCCTTGTAATGCAGCACCAGGAAATCGAGGATGCGCTCGAACTCGAACGCCAGCTGGTCGTTGTAGCGTTGCGCGAGCACTTCGTTGAAGCCCTCGCGCGGAAACAGTTCCAGCAGCTTGGAGATGCCGGACTGGACCAGGTGGATGCTGGTCGACTCCAGCGGCTCCATGAAACCGCTCGCCAGGCCCAGCGCGACCACGTTGCGGTTCCAGCATTTCTTCCGGCGGCCGGTGGTGAAACGCAGCGGACGCGGATCGGCCAGCGCGCGGCCATCCAGGTTGGCGAGCAGCGTGGCGGCGGCTTCGTCGTCGCTGATGTGGGCACTGGAATAGACGTAGCCGTTGCCGGTGCGGTGCTGCAGCGGGATGCGCCACTGCCAACCGGCGCTGCGCGCGGTCGAACGCGTGAACGGCGTCGGCGGCCCCACCTTTTCGCAGGGCACGGCCAGGGCGCGATCGCAGGGCAGCCAATGCGTGTAGTCGATGTAGCCGGTGTGCAGCGCTTCCTCGATCAGCAGTCCGCGGAAACCGGAGCAGTCGATGAACAGATCGCCGGCCACTTCCTCGCCCGAGCGCAGGCGCAACGAGCGGACATGGCCGTTGCCGGGATCAAGATCGACCTGGTCGATGATGCCTTCCACCCGCTTCACCCCGAGGCGTTCGGAGTAGGCGCGCAGGTACCGGGCGTACAGGCCGGCGTCGAAGTGATAGGCATAGGCGATGTTGGCCAGCGGCGAATCCGCCGGTACGTCGCTCGCGCCGGTCATGAAACGGCCGCGCCGTCCCGCCAGGCTGTTGAGCGTATAGGCGTCCAGCGGTTGCGCCATGCCCGCCTTGCGGGCCTTGAACCAGTATTGCTGGAACGGCAGCAGGCCGTAGGGATGGCCGATTTCCTGGCCGAAGCCATGGATGTAGGTATGACCGGTGCGGTACCAGTCATGGAACTCGATGCCCAGCTTGAACGTGCCTTGGGTACTGCGGACGAAGTCGGCCTCGTCGATGCGCAGCAACTGGTTGAACGCCTTGATGTGGGGCACGGTGGCTTCGCCGACGCCGACGATGCCGATCAGTTCGGATTCCACCAGGGTGATGGCGTAGTCCGGTCCCAGCACGCGCGCGAAGGCGGCGGCGGCCATCCAGCCGGCGGTACCACCACCGACGATCACGATATTGCGCAGGGACTGTGGATTCATGTTGCGAGGTCGTGGGGCCGATGGGCCCGCCGCTTCCCGCCGTGGCCGGAATCCGGCCACGGCGGGACATCATGCGGGACGAACCTGGTGGGCGTTGCCGCGGCACCCGGAGAGAGGGTGCCGCGGCGCGGCCGCATCAGAACTTGTAGCTGACTTCCAGGTTGAGCGTACGCGGGAAGTAGTAGATATCACCGCGGTCCTTGATTTCGATGTCCGGGTCCAGACGCCCACCGCTGCCGAAACCGAGGTAGCTATACTCGGAGTAGTTCTTGAAGTTGAACGCGTTCAACAGGTTGGCGCGAATCGACAACTTGGTGTCGCCCGGCAGCGTGAACTCCTTGGTCGCCTGGAAATCCACCGTGCGGTAGCTGAAGATCTTTCCACCGATCAGGAACTTGCCGTTGGCCGGCGGAGTGAAGCCCACCAACTGGCAACGCGAACCGTCCCAGGCGTCATAGCCGTAGCAGGCGATCGTGTTGCGCGGGGTCGGCGTTTCCAGGACGATCTTCGCGCCGAAGGTAATGCCCCACGGACCATCGATCGAACCCGCTGCGGTGAAGCGGTGCTTGGGCGCGTTGCCCGACTTCACGAACGGCACGTAGCCCAGCCGCGACTTGTCGAAGTAGGCAAACGGATCTTCCGAGTTGGTGCTGTTCTGCCGGCCCTGGGTGTGGGTGTAGCCGAAGTTCACGCCCCAACCGGAGGCCTTGGTATACGGCTTCTCCAGCGACAGCAGGATCTGGGTGTTGTTGCTCTCCACGCCGTTGTCGCCGACGATCGTGCCGCCGTAGCCCGGGACGGTACCGCCCCACGGCGCGCCGCCGTTGTTGAAGAACGCACCGTCCGGATGGCGGTTGGCCAGGGTGAAGCCGAAACCGTCACGCGACATGATGCGCTGGATGGTCACGTCCGAGAGCCATTCGCCGATCTGGTTGGTGATGCCCAGGCTGAACTGGTCGGCATAGGGCGTCTTAAGCTTGTTGTTGAGCATGAACACTTCCGCACCGCCACGGCCGGCAATCGCCGCCGACAGGACATCGATGCCGCCCAGGTAAGCCGGGTCCCACGGAATGCAGCGACCGGTGCTGGCCGGTTCGCGCACGCACTGGCCGGTTCCCGGATCCTGGAATTCGAAGCGGACCAGCGATACCGCCGACTTGGTCTTTTCCAGGGCCAGGTCCTTGAACAGATTGCGATCGTACGAACGGCCCGCACCACCGTGGATCACGTGGCGCTCGTCGCCGAAGATGTCATAGGAGAAGCCAAAGCGCGGTGCCCAGGCATCCTTGAAGCTCTTCCGGTTGTGGCCGTTGCTGATGTAGTCGGCCGGATTCAGCGCGTCCTTGCCGCCCTTCAGCCAGCGATTGATCCACGGCTCCCCGGGGTTGTCCGGATCGGGACCGTAGAGCGCCGCCAGGTAGGCCGGCGAGGTCACGTGGTCGGTGTAGGCCGGCACGTCCTCGTAATCCCAGCGGATGCCCAGGTTCAACATCAGGTGCTCATTCACCTGCCAGTCGTCCTGGATGTAGAAGCCATACTGCTTGGCGCTGGTCTTGATCAGCGCGGACTGGCCCGGCTCGTCGAACGGCGCCAGGAATTCCACGCGATATGGCGTATCGGAAACCACGCCGGTCACCGGATCGAAAGCATAGGTGAACTGCGGATTGTAGGGTTGGCCGTCGCTGGAGGTCAGATCGATCGACTTGTAGCTCACGCCCATCTTGATGGTGTGATCGCCATGCCACTGGAAGCTGTTGAAGGTCAGGTCATCCTGGATCGACCAGCCCTTCTGCACCGCGCTCTTGACGCTGAAGCCGTCGGCCGGGCCCAGGTTCAGCAATGCGCGCTCGGCGGGTTCGGGCTGGCCGGTATCTTCCAGCCAGGCAATCTTGCGGCCGTTGCCGAATCCGAACGGATTCGGATTGTTCTCGGTACGCTCGGTGGTGACGATCAATTCGTTGAAGAAGCGATCACCGCTGTGCTGCCAGCGCAGGTTGGAACGCTTGTCCTTGTTGATGCGCTGCTGGCCATGCTCGGGGGTGTCCTGCCCGCCGATGTTGCCGGCCTGGGTCTCGTCGCGGTACTGGGCACTCAGCTCCAGTCGATCACGCTCGTTGAGATCCCAGCTCAGCTTGCCGAAGTACAGGTCCTCCTCCAGCGGCAGATAGGCCGCGCCGTAGTAGGAACGCAGATCGGCAGGCAGCAGGTCACCCACGTTGCCGGCTTCGGCGGAGGGCTGGATGCTGCGGGCGTAGATGTTTTCCTTGTTCTCGTAGGCGAAGAAGAAGTGCATCCGGTCCTTCAGGATCGGACCGCCGACCGCCAGGCCCCACTCCTTGATCTGCGACTTGCCCTTGTCCTTGTTCCATTCGCTGGGCAGCTTCTCGCGCATGTTCTCGTCGGTGTAGTGGTAGAACACCTCGCCTTCGAACTCATTGGTGCCCGAGCGGGTCGCCGCGGTGATCGCCGCGCCGCTGATCTGGCCGTACTCGGCCTTGTAGTTGGAGGTGATGACCTTGTATTCACCAATGGCCAACTGCGGGAACGGGTTGCCCGCGCTCTGCTGCTGGCCGGCGATGCCGCCGCGCTCGACATAGCTCTTCTGGCTGACGCCGTCGATGAACAGGTTGGTCGAGCTGGTGTTGGTCACGCCGCTGCGCAGTTCGGCGACACCCTGGGCATTGATCTTGAATTGCATGCCCGGGATGGTGTCGGCGAACTCCAGGAAGTTGCGGGTCGCCTGCGGCAGGGTCTCGATCTGGCGCTGGGAAATGGTATTGCCGACTTCGGAGGTGCGCACGTCGCGCAACAGCGGCGCCGACACGGTGACGGTGTCCAGGTTGGTCGCATCGCCCGTCGGCGCGGCCACCGGCGCGCCGGAATCGAGGTTCAAAGTGGAACTGGCCGCCACGGCCAGGGTCACCGTCTGCGACGCACCGCCCGCCTGCACGGTGTAGGTGCCCGGCGGCAGCCCGACCAGGGTATAGCTGCCGTTGGCGTTGGTCTGGGTGCGGCGAACCGCGCCCGTGGCGACGTTGGTGGCAACAACTTCGGTGCTCGCCGATGCGCCGGCCACCTGGCCGCGCAAGGTGGCGCCGGTGGACTGGGCAAAGGCCGGTGCACTCATCGCCAGGCAGCTGACGAGTGCACAGGCCAGGAGGGTGCGATTTGGATTTCGCGCTTTGTGATTGCGTTGCTTCATGGTCATAAGTCCAGGACGTGAAGGTAAGGGCAGTTTCTGGTGCTGTTGTCCGAGGCAAACTGTCGGGAGCCGCATGCCAGGTCAGGCGACGGTTCCCGCCGGTTCACCAGTTGAGTCCGAAAGTGATCTTGAATGTCCTCGTGGGATAGGCGATGTCGTAGCGTGAGGTATTGTTGAGCTGGCGATTGCCAAAATTGGGATTGGGTACGGCCACACTGGTCGAATTCGCGGGATTGCGTCCCGATCCGCGGTTTCCATCCCAGCCCGTCCAGTTGTTCCAATCGAATGCGTTGATCAGATCGGCGCGGATGCGGAACTTGAGATCAGTTCCGGTATCCCACTCCTTCTGGACCGCGAGATCGAACTGTTTGTAGCCGATCGTGGTGTCGGCATAGTAGGGGTTGAAGTAGCAGTTCCAGGTATCGATGCTGATGCAGTCCAACGACTCGCGCGCTTCCGGCGTGGCCAGCGTCAGCTTGCCGGACAGGGTCATGCCCCAGCCCACATCCATGATGCCGGTCGCCACCAGGCGATGCTTGGAGACACCCAGCGACTCGGTGAAGGCCACGTTGTCCAGGTCCGGATAGTCGAACGAGAACGTGTCGTGGTTGTTGCGGTTCTCCTTGGCATCGCTGTAGGTGTAAGCCAGCGTCGTGCCCCAACCCGACTCACGGGTGTACGGCTTGTCCAGCGACAGCAGCAGGGAGGTCAGGCGGGTTTCCACGGCATTGCGGCCGATGAGCAGGCGGCCGAAGCCCGGCAGATTCGCCGGCGGTGCGCTGCCGAACGACCTGCCCGCCGGGAAGAAGGAACCATCCGCGAG